>DAHXNN010000130.1 GCA_027365385.1 Acidimicrobiaceae bacterium
ACGCGGATCCGTCGTCGGCGTCGGCGTCGGCGTGCCGAGCCTGGTCGCCTCCGACGGCTCCCTCTACGACAGCCCCAACCTGCCTGCTCTCGAGGGCCTGCCGGTCCGCGAGGCGTTCGCCGACCGGCTCCTCGCGATGTCGGGTGGGGGCCAGCGCTGGCGGCTCGTGCTCGACAACGACGCGACGTGTGCCGCGGTCGGCGAGCTCGCTTTCGGCGCAGCCCGTGGCGAGCAGGACGCGCTCGTCGTCACCCTCGGGACGGGTATCGGGGGGGGGATCGTGAGTGGCGGGAAGGTGCTACGCGGGGCCCGAGGCTTCGCCGGCGAGGTCGGCCACATCGTCATCGACCCAAGTGGGCCGGTCTGCACCTGCGGGCGCAAGGGCTGCTTCGAGCAGTTCGCCTCGGGGAGCGCGCTCGCCCGCTTCGCCCGGCGCGCGGCCGGCGAAGGCAAGGCCGGACGCGCCCTCGCTCTCGCAGGAGGAGATATCGCCGAGCTGCGCGGCGAGCACGTCCTCGCCGCAGCCAAGGAGGGCGACGCTGACGCGCTCGTGCTCTTCGCCGAGCTCGGGCGCCATCTCGCGACCGGGGTCGCGAACCTCGTCGAGGTTCTCGACCCAGGGCTCGTGCTCATCGGCGGAGGACTGGCGGGAGCGGGTCACGTCCTTCTCGACCCGACCGTCGCCGCGTTCGCAGCGTCCGGGCGGCGCGGCCGGGGCGACCAAGCGGTCCCGATCGTCCTCGCGGAGCTCGGCTCCCGCTCGGGTGCCTACGGCGCCGCTGCGCTCGGCCTCGGGTTGGTCGACTGAGCCCGGCGGACCCGGCGCGGCCGAGCCCGAGCGACGGTGTGTCGGGGAGGCGGGATTCGAACCCGCGGCCTCCTGCTCCCAAAGCAGGCGCGCTAACCAAGCTGCGCTACTCCCCGTTGTCGCCACGGCCGCCCCGCGATGCTACGCCGGCCGGGGACGGCTCGCCTCTTCTCGGCACGACGGAGGCTCGGACTGGCCTGTTGCTCGCGGCGGCGGCGGCTGTCTCGGTCGTATGGGCGAGCCTCGACCCCGGCGGCTATGCGGGGGTCTGGCACCTCGCGACCACGCGGGGAGCCGGGTTCCTCCGCCTTCCCGGCGACGTCGACGCGTGGATCGACGACGCAGCGATGGCGCTCTTCTTCCTCGTCGTGGGCTTGGAGCTCTCGAGGGAGCTGACCTACGGGGAGCTGTCGGACCGTCGCGTCGCGCTCCTGCCCGTCGCGGGCGCTGCCGGGGGGATGGGCGGCGCAGCTCTTTCGTACCTCCTGATAGCGCACGGCGGCGGGCTGACGCGCGGCGCAGGCGTGCCCACCGCCACGGACATCGCCTTCGCCGTTGGAGCGCTCGCCGTCCTCGGTCGGCGCGTCCCAGCTGCGTTGCGGCTGTTCGTCCTCGCCCTCGCGGTCGCCGACGACCTGGGCTCGCTCGCGGTGCTCGTCCTCGGCTACTCGAGCGGGATCGACCTCGGACGGCTCGGGGTGGCGCTCGGCTGTGTCGTGCTCCTCGTCCTGCTTCGCCGGTGGGGAGCTCGTCCGGCGTGGCCCTATCTTCTCGTCGGGCTCGTCTGCTGGGAGGCTCTTGTCGGCTCGGGCGTGGAGCCGGCTCTCGCCGGTGTCGCCGCGGGGTTGGCGCTCCAGCCCGCGCGCGGCGAGCCGGAGTCGCTGGAGCTTCGCGTCGGGATCGTCGCCGATCTCGTCGTGCTCCCCCTATTCGCTCTCGGCAATGCCGGCGTCGATCTGGCGTCGGGGCTCTTGTCGGCACCTGGAGCCGAGCGTGTCCTCGTCGCGACGACCGTCGCGCGCGTCGTCGGCAAGAGCCTCGGGGTGACAGTGGCGACGCTGCTCGCGGTCCGTCTCGCGCGAGGGCGCCTGCCCGAAGGGGTGAGCATTGCCCAGCTCCTCGGGGCGGGGCTTGTCTGTGGCGTCGGCTTCACCGTGCCACTGCTCGTCGCCGACCGGGCATTCGCGAGCGCGCCGGCGCTCCTCGCCGGTGCTCGGGTCGGCCTCCTTCTCGGGTCCGTCGTGGCCTTCGCCGTTGGCGCGGTCGTGCTCTCCTTCGCGTCGAGGGGGCCCGCCAGACCCCAGTAGACTCCGCGACTCGTATGCGCACCTCCGCCGAGCCCCTCGAGGGCAACCAGGTCAAGCTCACCGTCGAGGTCGACGAGGAGGAGATACGCCGTGCGGAGGACGACACCTTTCGCCGGCTCACCCGGGAGGCCCGCGTCCCGGGCTTCCGCCCGGGCAAGGCGCCGCGGCGCCTGCTCGAGGCGCGTCTCGGGCCGAAGATCGTCCGGGAGGAGGTTCTGCGAGACATGTTGCCGCGCGTCTACGCGGACGCGGTTGTCGAGACGTCTCTCGACGTGATCTCTCCGCCGGAGATCGACGTGACGTCCGGCGAGGAGTCAGGTCCCGTGGCGTTCGACGCTGTGGTCGAGGTGCGTCCCAGGGTGTCCGTCGTCGGCTACGAGGGGCTCGAGATCACCCTTCCTTCGCTCGAGCCGACTGACGAGGAGATCGACGGCCAGGTCGACAGGTTGCGCGAGCAGTTCGCGGAGCTGAGGGTCGTCGACCGTGCCGCGGCTGACGGCGACCTCGTGACGATCGACCTCCGCGGCAGTCGTGACGGGGCTCCCGCCGAGGGGCTGACGGCCGACGATCTCGTGTACGAGGTGGGGACGGGTGGCATCGTCGAGGCCGCGGACGACCGGTTGCGCGGTGCGAGCGCCGGCACGAGCTTCTCGCTCGACGCGGACGACGCACCGGGCGGTCCCGCGCATCTCGAGGTGGCTGTCAAGCAGGTCCGAGAGAAGGTCCTGCCGGACACGGACGACGCTTTCGCGTCGGACGCGTCCGAGTTCGAGACGATCGGGGAGCTGCGTGCCGACCTGCGGAGCCGTCTCGCGCGCGTTCGGCACTTCCAGGCGCGCCTCGCGCTGCGCGAGCGTGCTGTCGAGGCACTGGCCGCTCTTGTCGCCGACGAGCCGCCCACCGTGCTCGTGGCCGAGGAGACCGAGCGTCTCGCCAACGAGCTCGTCCACCGCCTCTCGCACCAGCAGGCGACTGTCGAGGACTACCTCGAGGCGACGGGGCAGAGTGGCGACGACGTCCTCGCCCAGCTCGGCGAGCAGGCCAAGCTGCAGGTCAAGGCGGACCTGGCCCTACGGGCGCTGGCCGAGGCCGAGGGGATAGAGGTCGACGAGTCGGAGATCGACGAAGAGGTCGTCCGCATCGCGGAGCAGGAGAAGCAGGCGCCGAGCCGGGTTCGTTCGTTGTTCGAGCGGGAAGGCAGGATGGCTGGGCTACGCTCGCAGTTGAGATCGGCGAAGGCGTTGACGTGGCTGGTCGAGCACGTCGCCATCGTCGACGACGAGGGGAGACCGATGGAGAGATCGGAGCTGCTGCTCGATCTGGACGAGCAGTCCGAGGACGTCGTCCCCGAGGAGGTCGAAGGTTGAGCGCGTCCGGGTACCTCGTCCCGATGGTCGTCGAGACCTCGAGCCGTGGGGAGCGCTCGTACGACCTGTACTCGCGCTTGCTTCGCGAGCGCATCATCTTCATAGGCACCCCGATCGACGACACCGTCGCGAACCTCGTCTGTGCCCAGATGCTCTTCCTCGAGTCGGAGGACGGCGAGAAGGACATCAACCTCTACATCAACTCGCCGGGCGGGGACATCACCGCACTGTTCGCGATCTACGACACGATGAAGTTCATCCGAGCGGAGAAGTCGACCTTCTGCTTCGGCCAGGCCGCGTCGGCTGCAGCGGTCCTGCTGGCAGCCGGAACGCACGGCAAGCGCTTCGCCCTGCCGCACGCGAGGATCATGCTTCACCAGCCCTACGGTGGGGCAGCTGGACAGGCGACGGACATCGAGCTCCAGGCGAAGGAGATCCTTCGCATGCGGGACATGCTGAACGAGATGCTCGCGGACGACACCGGGCAGTCGATCGAGCGGATCCAGCGCGACACGGACCGGGATTTCATCATGAGCGCGGCGGAGGCCCGCGAGTACGGCGTGATCGACGAGGTCATCATGACGAGGGAGCTGCCCGACGCCATGTCCGCCATAGGCGCAGCCTGACCGGGGGAGGGGACGTGGCCAAGTTTGGCGACGGGGGTGAGCTGGTGAAGTGCAGCTTCTGCGGCAAGTCGCAGAAGCAGGTGAAGAAGCTCATCGCCGGTCCCGGTGTGTACATATGCGACGAGTGCATCGAGCTGTGCAACGACATCATCGAGGAAGAGCTGTCCGAGACCTCGGAGGTGCGCTTCGAGGACCTGCCGAAGCCTCGTGAGATCTTCGAGTTCCTGAACGACTACGTGGTCGGCCAGGACCAGGCGAAGAAGATCCTGTCCGTGGCGGTGTACAACCACTACAAGCGCGTCCAGGCAGGATCGTCGGGCGACACCGGGATCGAGCTCGCCAAGTCGAACATCTTGCTCCTCGGACCGACGGGTTGCGGCAAGACGCTCCTCGCACAGACGCTCGCCAGGATGCTGAACGTCCCGTTCGCGATAGCGGACGCCACGGCGCTCACCGAGGCGGGATACGTCGGTGAGGACGTCGAGAACATCTTGTTGAAGCTGATCCAGGCCGCGGACTACGACGTGAAGAAGGCCGAGACCGGGATCATCTACATCGACGAGATCGACAAGATCGCTCGCAAGAGCGAGAATCCCTCGATTACCCGGGACGTCTCGGGTGAAGGTGTGCAACAGGCGCTGCTGAAGATCCTCGAGGGGACGACGGCCTCGGTCCCGCCGCAGGGAGGGCGCAAGCACCCCCATCAGGAGTTCATCCAGATCGACACGACGAACGTCTTGTTCATCTGCGGGGGTGCGTTCGCCGGTCTCGACAAGATCGTCGACTCGCGCGTCGGGCGCTCGGGTATCGGCTTCAGGGCCGACGTGCGTCGCTCGCGCAGGCACGAGGAGAGCCAGCTCCTTCTCGAGGTCCTTCCCGAGGACCTGCTCAAGTTTGGCCTCATCCCGGAGTTCGTCGGCCGCCTGCCCGTCATCGGGGCGGTGTCGAACCTCGACCGCGAGGCGCTCGTCCAGATCCTCGTGGAGCCGAAGAACGCGCTGGTCAAACAGTATCAGCGCACCTTTGAGCTCGACCGGGTCGAGCTCGAGATCACACCCGACGCTCTCGAGGCGATCGCGGACCAGGCGCTCCTGCGAGGCACGGGAGCCCGTGGCCTTCGTGCGATCCTCGAGGAGGTGCTCCTCGACGTGATGTACGACCTTCCGAGTAGGAGCGACGTCGGTCGTTGCGTCATCGACAAGGGCGTGGTGCTCGAGCGTGTCGCGCCGAGCCTTCTCCCCCGCGGTGCCGGCGAGAAGTCCGACCGCCCGCGTCGTGCGGCCTCCTGACGACACCGGGCACCGTTCGGCCAGCCACGGACAGGGGGCGGCTCTTCCGGGCTCGCTCGGTGACGCCCTCGCGTGGCTCGACCGCCACGTCAACCTCGAGGCGATAGAGCGCGGCGTCGCTGGACGGGCGGCGGCGCCGACTCTCGGTCGCATAGGGTCGTTGGTCGCGGCGATGGGTGATCCGGAGGCGTCGTATCCCGTTGTCCATGTGACGGGGACGAATGGCAAGGGCTCGACGACGCGGGTCTGCTCGACCCTGCTGAGTGCCCAGGGGCTGTCGGTGGGTACGTACACGAGCCCGCACCTCGAGCGCCTCAACGAGCGCCTCGCCCACGATGGCCAGCCGATCGACGACACCGAGCTCGAAGAGGAGCTGGAGGCTCTCGCGGCTCTCGAGGCGTTCCTCGTCGAGTGCGAGGGATGGACGGTCCCACCGACGTGGTTCGAGCTCGTGACGGCCGCGGCCTTCCGGTGGTTCGCCGACATCGCCGTCGACGTCGCTGTCGTCGAGGTCGGCCTCGGTGGCCGCTTCGACGCGACCAACGTCGCGCACGCGAGCGTCGCGGTCGTGACGAACGTGGAGCTCGACCACGTGCAGATCCTCGGCTCGACCCGGGTCGAGATCGCCGGGGAGAAGGCGGGCATCGTCAAGCCGGGCTCGTTGCTCGTCCTCGGCGAGCGCGACCCGGAGGTCGCGCAGGTCTTCCTCGACGGGGCCCGGTCGGTCGGCGCTCGCGAGGTCTGGCGTCGCGGCAACGACTTCGATTGCGTCGCGAACCGCGCTGCGCACGGAGGACGGCTCCTCGACCT
>DAHXNN010000134.1 GCA_027365385.1 Acidimicrobiaceae bacterium
GTCGCAGAGGTCAGCTTGAGCTCGTCTCGCGCCCGACAGAAGAACTCCTCGTCCTTCGGGTTGGCGCCGGGCCAGCCCCCCTCGATGTATGTCACTCCAAGGTGATCGAGCTGCTCCGCAACCCGCAGCTTGTCCTCCACGCTGAGCGAGATGCCCTCCTGCTGGGAACCGTCCCGAAGGGTCGTGTCGTACACCTCGACCGACTCCGGCAGCGGGACCTCGCCGTGGTTGAGATGCGCACCGCCCCGGGTGCCACCGCGCTGCCCGGCTCCGGCGTCAGTCGACACGTTCCAGCCAGTCCTTGTAGCGGTCCAGCTCGCCACGCACCGCAGCGCTGTATGTGTCCTGGATCGCCCTGGTGACCGGACCCGGTCCACCCGAGCCGACGACACGGTCGTCGACGGACGCGACCGGCACGACCTCTGCGGCGGTGCCCGTGAGGAACGCCTCGTCCGCGAGGTAGAGATCCGAGCGCCGGAGAAGCACCTCGCGGACGTCGTAGCCGAGGTCCCGAGCGATCGTCCGGACCGACGCCGCGGTGATCCCCTCGAGAGCCCCGACGGCCGAGACGGGAGGCGTGAGCAGCTCGCCGCCGCGCACGAGGAAGACGTTCTCCCCAGTCCCCTCGGCGAGGTAGCCGTCGGTCGTCAGGAGGATGGCCTCGTCGTAGCCGGCACGGACCGCCTCGACCTTGGCGAGCGACGAGTTGATGTACATTCCTGTTGCCTTCGCCGCCGTCGGCAGCGTGCGCGGGTCGAGGCGGGCCCACGAGCTCACCTTGAGCCGGATGCCGGTGCGCATCGCCTCGTCGCCGAGGTAGACGCCCCACGGCCACACGGCGACGGCCGTGCGCACCGTGCACGGGAGCGGGTTCAGTCCCATCTCGCCGTAGCCGAGGTAGACCAGGGGGCGGATATAGCAGGCGTCGAGACCGCTCGCCGCCACGGTCGCTTTGACGGCCTCTGCCAGCTCGTCCACGCTGCGATCGACATCCATCGCGAGCAGGCGTGCCGAGCGCAGGAGGCGCTCGAGGTGCTCGCGCAGGCGGAACACCGCCGTCCCGGACTGCGTCGGGTACGCGCGGATCCCCTCGAAGACCGCCGTCCCGTAGTGCAGGCTGTGCGTGAGAACGTGCACCGTCGCCTGTTCCCAGTCGACGAGCTCGCCGTCCATCCAGATCTTCGCTGTCGGCGTGATGGGCATCCTCAGACCCTCCTTGCCACGGCGTCGCCGACGCTCGTGGTCGTCCATGCCATGCGATCCACGGCCATCTCGTCCTGGACGGCCAGGACAGCCTTCTCGACTCGCGCCGCCGCCTCTTTCTGGCCCAGGTGGTCGAGCATCATCGCCGCCGAGCGGATCGCCGCGAGGGGGTTCGCAGTCCCGGTGCCGGCGATGTCGTGCGCCGCTCCGTGCACGGGCTCGAAAAGCGACGGACCGGTGCGTGCCGGGTTGAGGTTCGCCGAGGCCGCCAAGCCGATGCCACCGCTGACTGCTCCCGCGAGGTCCGTGAGGATGTCCCCGAAGAGGTTGTCGGTCACGATCACGTCGTAGCGCCGGGCGTCGGTCGCGATGTAGATGCTCGCGGCGTCGACGTGGTTGTACGCAGTGGCGACGTCGGGGTGCTCCGCGGCGACATCGTCGAACGCGCGCTGCCAGAGGTCTCCCGCGAAGGTGAGCACGTTGGTCTTGTGGACCAGCGTCACGGAGCGGCGTGCCCTGCGCTCCGCGAGCTCGAACGCGAAGCGCACGCAGCGCTCCACCCCGTGGCGGGTGTTCACCGAGCCCTGGGTGGCGACCTCGAACGGTGTGCCGCGACGGAGCTGGCCACCCTCACCCGCGTAGGGACCCTCGGTGTTCTCCCGGACCACGACGAAGTCGGCACCCTCGGCAATCGAGCCGGGCGTCGCGTTGAACGGCCGGAGGTTGACGAACAGGTCGAGCTCGAAGCGCATGGCAAGCAGCAGGCCCCGCTCGAGCACCCCCGGCGGGACGGCGGTCGAGCCGATAGGTGGACCGACCGCTCCGAGCAGGATCGCGTCCACACGGCGGAGCTCCTCGAGGACGCTCGCCGGAAGGACGTCGCCGGTCCGCTGGTACCGGTCGGCACCGAGGTCGTAGCTGGTCGTCGTGAGCGCGACGCCTGCGGCTGCGACGACCTTCAGCGCCTCGGACACGACCTCGGGGCCGATGCCGTCGCCACCGATCACCGCAACGTTGTAGGTGCCCACCTCGACCTCGTCTCTCCGGGCGCGGCGCCCGCTCTCTGTCCTCGGAGGAAAGCACAGCTCAGAGGAAACCACTGATCTCACAGCAAACACTCACGTCACAGCAACCGCTACCCACACAGGCAAGCTCCTCGCCGGGGACGCAGGAGCGCTCGCAGGGAGCGGCCCCCACCGGCACAGCACAACAAAAAAGCCGCCCACCAGGTGGACGGCCGCGACGCACTCCTGCAGGGGTGCGTCGTTCAGGTAATTACGATCTCGATGCGCTTCGACATCTCGACGATTCTCGCGTCCACGGGGGCCGCCGTCAACTCGCCTCGGCCGCCGCGCAGGCGACAGGCGAAGCGACCCGGTGCGCGCGATCATTGAGGACGTGAGCGAGGCTGCATTCGAGCGGCACCGGCGTGACCTGCGAGCATCGCATGCGGACCGCGAGCGCGCGGTGGATTTCATCCGGCACCACGCGGCCGAGGGACGCCTCACGACGGAGGAGCTGGCGGACCGCGTCGGCTCGGCACTGACCGCGGTCACGCTCGGTGAGCTCGACGACCTCGTCGCCGACCTGCCGCCCGAGTCAGCTCGGGCTCTCGAGCAAGCGGTGCCGGCGTCGGACCCGCCGTGGCAGCGGCCCGGAGCACTGCGCGCCCTTCGTTTCGCCTCCCTCGGGCTGCTCCTCGTGAGCTTCGGCGCGTCGGGGCGCGGGGCATCGGTGCTCTTCGTCGTGTGGCTCGTCATGATGGTCCTGTTCAGGTTCGCCCGTCGCTCCGCCCGGCGGCGCGCGCACGGCGGCGCGACTTTCCCGCCGCACCAGATCTACCGGCCCGTCGTCCCCGACCTTCCCCCGCTCTCGGAGTGGCACCCTCCGAGCCCGGATGACGTCACCTGGTACGCGGGCCCCGAAGAGCCGGAGCCGGGCAGCACCGACAGGTTCGCCAGCTGATCCCGGCCCGTGCCTGTCGCCTCCGCTGCGACGGTCGGCGCCATGAACGGGTACCCTCTGGCCGATGACCGAGACGCACCTCACCGCGGAGACCCACGCCCGTCTCGTCGCCGAGCTGGACGACCTTACGACCCGTGGTCGTGTCGAGATCGCCCGGCAGATCGAGGCAGCCCGTGCCCTGGGGGACCTCTCCGAGAACGGTGACTACCACGCCGCGAAGGACGCGCAGGGCAAGATGGAGGCGCGGGTCCGCCAGCTCCAGGCGATGCTCGAATCGGCCGTGATCGTCGACCCGAGCACGACCAGTGGCGGTGCAGTGGTCGCCGGGAGCATCGTCGGGATCCGCTACGAGGGCGACGACGACGTCGAGCGCTACCTCGTCGGCTCGATCGAGGAGCACCCGGACGACGTCTCGGTCATCTCGCCCCGCTCCCCCCTCGGACAGGCTCTGCTCGGCCAGGCAGCGGGAGCATCCGTGGAGTACGACGCCCCCAACGGGCGGCTCCGCGTCGAGATCGTCACCGTCGACTGAGGAGCACGCATGGGGCGCACGCTTGCGGAGAAGGTCTGGGACAACCACGTCGTCCACGCTGGTGACGGTGGGACGGATCCGGACCTTCTCTACATCGACCTTCACCTCGTCCACGAGGTGACCTCTCCGCAGGCCTTCGACGGGCTGCGCATGTCCGGCCGGCGCGTCCGGCGCCCCGACCTCACCGTCGCGACAGCGGACCACAACGTGCCGACGACCGACATCGACAAGCCCGTCGCCGATCTGGTGTCGAGGCGCCAGCTCGAGGCCCTCGCTGCGAACTGCGCCGAGTTCGGCGTCGAGCTCTACCCGATGGGTCATGGCGACCAGGGGATCGTCCACGTCATCGGACCGGAGCAGGGCCTCACGCAGCCCGGCATGACGATCGTCTGCGGCGACAGCCACACCTCGACACATGGGGCCTTCGGCGCTCTTGCCTTCGGGATCGGGACCTCGGAGGTCGAGCACGTGCTCGCGACACAGACGCTCCCCCAACGCCGACCGAAGACCATGGCGGTCGAGGTCGAAGGGGAGCTTCCCCCGGGCGTGAGCGCGAAGGACGTCGTCCTCGCGATCGTCGGTCGCCTCGGCACGGGTGGCGGGATCGGCCACGTCGTCGAGTACCGGGGATCGGCCATCCGCTCGCTCTCGATGGAAGGACGGATGACCGTCTGCAACATGTCGATCGAGGCCGGAGCGCGAGCGGGGCTCGTCGCCCCCGACGACGTGACGTTCGCCTACCTCGAGGGGCGCCGGCACGCTCCCCACGGAGTGGAGCTCGACGCCGCCGTCGAGCAGTGGCGCTCGCTCGCCACGGACGAGGGCGCCACGTTCGACACGACGGTCGAGATCGACGCGTCGGCGTTGCGACCGTACGTGACGTGGGGGACGAACCCCGGGCAGGTCGTCGCTCTCGACGGCGTCGTACCCGGGCCGTCCTCTTCAGCCGACCCCGCTGAGCGCGAGACCTTTGAGCGTGCCCTTGCCTACATGGGACTCGAGGCCGGCACACCGATCGCCGACGTCCGAGTCGACACCGTCTTCCTCGGGTCGTGCACCAACTCGCGCATCGAGGACCTGCGGGCTGCGGCCACGGTCCTCGATGGCCGCCACGTCGCGCCGGGAATGCGCGCACTCGCGGTGCCGGGCTCCCGGCGGGTAAAGCTCCAGGCGGAGCAGGAAGGCCTCGACAAGATCTTCCTCGCGGCAGGCTTCGAGTGGCGGGAGCCCGGCTGCTCGATGTGCCTCGCGATGAACCCCGACAAGCTCGCCCCGGGAGAGCGTTGCGCATCGACCTCGAACCGCAACTTCGAGGGTCGTCAGGGACGTGGGGGGCGTACCCACCTCGTCTCACCGGCCGTGGCTGCGGCGACTGCGGTGGCGGGGCACTTCGCGGCACCCGACACCCTCGACCGCTAGGGAGGATGGACCATGGAGCCTGTGCATGTCGTCACAGGTCGGGCAGTCCCGCTCGACCGAGCAGACGTCGACACCGACCAGATCATTCCGAGCGACTGGCTGAAGCGAATCGAGCGCACGGGCTTCGGTGCCGGGCTGTTCTCGGAGTGGCGGGACGACCGTGACTTCGTGCTCAATCGCCAAGAGCACGCCGGCGCGACGATCCTCGTCGCCGGCCCCAACTTCGGAATCGGCTCGTCGCGCGAGCATGCCGTGTGGGCGCTCGTCGACTACGGCTTCGCTGCCGTCGTCTCTCCTCGCTTCGGCGACATCTTCAAGAACAACTCCACCCGATCGGGTCTCGTCCCCGCCGAGGTCGGTGCCGAGGACGGACGGATGCTGCTCGACGCGATCTCCGAAGATCCGTCGCTCGAGGTCACGGTGGATGTCGAGCGACGGGTCGTCGAGGTACCCGGAGCTGGCATCGCCGTGCCGTTCGCCCTCGACGACACCGCTCGCGACAGGTTGCTGCGTGGCCTCGACGACATCGGGATGACGCTCGAGCACGCTGGCGAGATCGACCTGTTCGAGTCGTCCCGCCCGGCCTGGATGCCGGCCGTTACCGTCTGAGACGGAGTGGCCCTGCCTGCTCGGTGGCGCAGCGGCCGTTCACCGCCGAGACGACCGCCTTCAGGCTCGCGGTGAGGATGCTGGGGTCGATGCCGACTCCCCAGCGAGTCCTGCTCCCGCCGTCGGTGGTCTCGACGTAGGCGACTGCACGCGCTCCCGCTCCTGCAGTCACGGCGTGCTCGCTGTAGTCGACGACGTCGAGATCGATGCCGAGGCCGTCCCGCAGTCCGGCGACGAACGCCGCTATCGGACCGTTGCCCTCGCCGGACATCGTCACGGCGCGACCGTCGACGAGGAGCTCGGCTGTGACCTTGTCCCGGTCGCCGGACGTCGCCGACTCGTGGCGCACGAGCCGGACGGCACCGTCGCCAAGGTACTCGCCCGAGAAGACCTCCCACATCTCCGACGGGGAGATCTCCGTCCCGGTGTCCTCCGTGACGTGCTGGATGGCCTGGGAGAACTCGATCTGGAGCCGACGCGGCAGGACCATCTGGTGCTCGGACTCCATGATGTATGCCACCCCGCCCTTGCCGGACTGGGAGTTGACCCGGATGACCGCCTCGTAGCTCCGCCCGACGTGGTGGGGATCGATCGGGAGGTAGGGAACCTCCCAGTGCTCGTAGCTCGTCCCGATCGCCGCTATGCCCTTCTTGATCGCGTCCTGGTGCGAGCCGGAGAACGCCGTGT
>DAHXNN010000136.1 GCA_027365385.1 Acidimicrobiaceae bacterium
GGGTCGACTCGCCGTCCCGGTGCTCGCGCCACCGAGGACGCGACGTTGCGCCACCTTGTCGGCGCTGGCACGGAGGCGGTGTGCATCGTCGCCAAGGCGTCGGACCTCCATGTGACCGATGCCTTGCGTACGAGCCTCGACGAGGCAGTAGCGATGGTCTCGGACTCGGTCGGCTTCCTCCGCTCTCGAGGGTTGCGGGTCTTTCTCGACGCCGAGCACTTCTTCGACGGCTACCTTCGCGATCCGTCGTTCGCACTCAGGGTGCTCGATGCGGCCGAGGTCGCAGGTGCGGAAGCGCTCGTGCTGTGCGACACCAACGGTGGGCGGCTCCCGCACGAGGTCGAGCAGGTCCTCGCCGAGGTACGTGCAGCGACGTCGGCGACCCTCGGGGTCCACTTCCACAATGACAGCGGCTGCGCGGTCGCGAACACCTTGACGGCGGTCAGGTACGGAGCGACCCAGGTGCAGGGCTGCATCAACGGCTACGGCGAGCGTGCGGGCAACGCGGACCTCTCGGCTGCGATCCCGGACCTGACGCTCAAGATGGGCGTCGAGACGATCCCGCGGGAGCGCCTCGAGCTGGTGACGCCCGTCGCGCGCCACATCGCCGAGCTCGTCAACGTCAACCTCGACGCCCAGCGCCCTTACGTCGGCGCTGCCGCATTCGCGCACAAGGCTGGCTTGCATACGAGCGCTATCGCACGCCGGTCGGACGCCTACGAGCACGTACGTCCCGATGCCGTGGGCAATGGCACCCGCTTCGTCGTGAGCGAGCTGGCGGGCCGGTCGACCCTCGCCCTGAAGGCGGCGGAGCTCGGCATCGAGCTCGACTCGGCGGCGCTCGGCAGCGTCCTCGACGCGCTGAAGACGCTCGAGCACGCTGGCTACCACTTCGAAGTCGCGGACGGCTCGCTGGAGCTGCTCATGCGGGCCGCAGCGGGTGGCCTCCAGGCGGCGCTCGACGGTTTCTTCACCGTCGAGTCGTACCGTGTGACCACGGACTGGAGGGCGGCGCCCGCGCTCGATCCGGAGGTCGCGGTCCACGAGCGTCTCGTGCACCCCTGGGCTGGGGAGGGCGAGCTCGTCACCGAGGCGACGGTGAAGGTCCGGATCGCTACAGAGCGCGTCGTCGCGACCGCCGAGGGCAACGGCCCGGTGAACGCGCTCGACGCGGCACTTCGCCAGGCGATCGGACCACGCTTCCCCGAGCTGTCGTCGATGCATCTCGCCGACTACAGGGTGAGGGTGCTCGACACGGCGAAAGGGACGGCGGCAGTCACGCGTGTCCTGCTCGACACGGCCGACTCCGACGGCGGATGGTCGACGATCGGCGTGTCGGAGAACGTCATCGAGGCGTCGTGGCACGCGCTCGTCGATTCGGTCGTGTACGGCCTGCTCCGGGCTTCGGCTGCGACGACTAACGTGCCGGAGGAGGCCCCATGACCCAGCCCAGCTTCGCTCCTATCGCGCTCGAGGACGAGGTACGCCCGTCGTACCGCCTCGAGCCGCCCGCCCCGTGGCGGGCGAGCCGCCCCGCCGACCTGCCTCCCGGAGTCCGAGCCGGGGTGGTCGGAGGCGGAGTGCCAGGCCCGGACCAGGGCTATGCCCTGCACCTCGCCTCCCGCTTCCGGGACCGGCTCGTGCTCCTGCCGGGCGAGCACGCCGAGGACGTGATCGCGGGCGCGTTGACCTTGGCGCTCCGACGGGCGGCGCTCTACGGCAGGGCCCCCGTCGCGAGCGATCTCGAGCTGGCTCTCACTGTCTTCGGCTACCTTGGCGACGCTCCCGGGGACCTCGTCGAGCATCGGCGCTCGCTGTTCGCAGGGGCCGCGCACGACTACTCGCGTCAGAGGGCTTTGTCGGAGGCGCTCCCCGACGAGACGCTCCGCTCGAACCCAGCTGCCGTGCGGTCCACCGACTGGCGACGTCTCGTCGAGCTGACCTAGCGCACGCCGCCGCCATCTGCCGCGCGCACGCGTGCTATCGGTGGAGCGCGGTCGTCCGAGCCGCCGACCAGCACGTCCGCGGTGCGCCGTTGTCGTAGTCTGGTTGGCGACACGCCGGACGGCGCGCCGCGGAACGCGCAGGTCGCGGCGGTCGAGCCCGGGTGGTTGCCGAGGAGGCCGACATGGGCTTGATGGACAAGATGAAGGCTCAGGCGACGCAGATCGCCGAGAAGGCGCAGGAGGCCGGCAAGGTCGGCCAGGCCAAGCTCGAGGCCGTCCAGGCGCGCCGAAAGGCGGACTCGCTCCTCTCCGAGCTCGGAGCCATCGCTTTCGAGTCGCGGACGGGCCGTGGCGCGCCAGGGGACGAGAGACGGGCCGAGCTTCTCGTCGAGCAGCTCCGGCAGTACGAGGCAGAGTACGGATCCCTCGACGGCCATGGGGACGGCGAGGGATCCGTGGCAGGTACCGCGCCAGTCGGGGCGGACGACGACATGCCGCGTTCGACCCACGAGGGCGGCGGGCTCTGACCCGGCGCCGGGTGGTCGCCGCGTGAGCGCGCGCCATCCGGTGCGCCCGCCGCGCCGAACAACCGACGAGATGCGGCCCGACCTCGAGAACGCCAGCGACGCGAACCTCGTGATGGCGATCGTGCGCCAGCACGAGGACGCGATCGCCGAGGTCTACCGGCGCCATGCTGGGGCGGTCTTCGGCCTCGCGAAGCGGGTCCTCTAGGATGCTGCTCTCGCCGATAGGAGGTGGTCCAGGAGGTCTTCCTGAGGCTGTGGAGCGCTCCGGAGCGCTTCGACCCCGAGCGGGGCTCGCTCCGGTCGTTCCTGCTCGCGCAGACCTACTGTCGCGCCGTCGTCGCGGCGCAACCGAGTGGCCAGGCCTATTGGATCACGACGGGCGCGTTGCAACCGCTACGCGCCGACCAGACCTATCAGCTGTGGGCGGAGGTCCACGGTCGGATCGTCTCGATCGGGCTGCTCGGGCGCGCGCCGACCGACGTCCCGTCGTGACGAGCGGGCACGTCTCCGAAGGACCGGTCGCCGACGCGTGCGGGCGGCGCCGCGGAGATGGGAAGATCGCGACGTGCTGAGAGTCCTGCCTGACCCCGCGCCATCCGTCACGGAGCGGCAGTCGCTCCCCGACGGTCCGGCGGACGTCGATACCGAGTCGCTCGAGGTGGCGACCGTCCGTGAGCGCACCTCCGTCGTCAGCCAGGTCGTCACCCTCGTCGCCGTCGTCGTCCCCGCAGCGGGCATCCTCTCCGCGGCCGGGCTGCTCTGGGGGGTCGCGTTCCGGCCGCTCGATCTCGTGCTCGGTCTCGTGCTCTACGTGCTCACCGGTCTCGGGATAACGGTCGGTTACCACCGCTACTTCACCCACCGCTCCTTCGAGGCGGTCGGTGCCGTGAAGGTCGCGCTCGCGGTGCTCGGCGCCATGACGCTGCAAGGACCGGTGACCCAGTGGGTCACCGACCATCGCAAGCACCACGCCCGTTCCGACAACGAGGGCGACCCGCACTCACCTCATCTCGCGGGCGACGGCGTCGTCGGGGCAGTGAAGGGGCTTTGGCACGCGCACGTCGGCTGGATGTTCACGACCAAAGGGATGGAGCGGGGAGCAGCGTACGGTCGCGACCTCTTCGAGGACCGCACGATCCGGCTCATCGACCGCCTGTACCTCGTCTGGGTGGCGCTCTCCGTCGGGGTGCCGTTCCTCGTCGGCTATGCGGTCACCGGCAGCGTCGACCGTGGCGTCGAGGCGATGGTCTGGGCCGGCCTCGTACGGATCTTCGCGTTCGAGCACGCGACGTTCGCGGTCAACTCGATCTGCCATACCTTCGGGCGGCGGACCTACGATGCGCGTGACCAGAGCAGGAACAACTGGTTCGTCGCACTTCTCACCTTCGGCGAAGGCTGGCACAACAACCACCATGCGTTCCCGCGCTCGGCGCGCCACGGTCTCGCGCTCGCACAGGTGGACGTGTCGTGGATGGTCATCCGCCTGCTCGAGCGCTGCCATCTCGCCCGGAACGTCAAGCTGCCGACCGCGGCACAGATCTCCCGGGTGCCACGTGTCGGGGTGGCGAGCGCCTGAAAGGCCGAGGCCCCCGGCCGCGGGTGCCTGACAGGCTCTGCGGGCCGGGCGGCCGGTATCAGCCGGCGGGGCGCGAGAGGCCGGCGGCACGCCAGCCAGGCTTGGCGAAGAAGCACTGCACGTCGCCGATCCTGCGCTCGGCGAACGCGGCCTCGCAGTAGCACAGGTAGAACTCGAACAGCCGTCGAGTCGTCACGTCGACCCCGAGCTCGCCGATCTCGCCTTCGTGTGCGACGAACGCATCGCGCCAGCGGTGCAACGTCTCGGTGTAGTGGTGCCCGATCTCGTCGAGGGCGACGAGGCGCAGGTCGGTCGTGCGAGCGACCGCGTCGACGATCGTAGCGACGGACGGGATGCACGAGCCCGGGAACACGTACCGCTTGACGAAGTCCTCGGTGTGCTTCGCGCGCTCGTAGAGCTGGTCGGCGATGACGATCGCTTGGAGGGCCATCGTCCCGCTCGGAGCGAGGAGCTCCGAGCAGGTCCGGAAGTAGCGGTCGTATTGGTGCCAGTCGAGCGCCTCGACCATCTCGATCGACACGAGGTGGTCGTAGGTTCCCCGCAGGTCGCGGTAGTCGTCGCGCAGCACGGTCACGAGGTCGTCGAGGCCCGCCTCCTTGACCCTTGTCGTCGCGAGCTCGTACTGGCTCTCCGAGATCGTCGTCGTCGTCACCTTGCAGCCGTAGTGGCGCGCTGCGTGCATGGCGAAGCTTCCCCAGCCAGTGCCGATCTCGACGACGTGGTCCGCCGGCGACAAGGAGAGCTTGCGACAGATGCGGTCCAGCTTCTCGACCTGCGCGTCGTGGAGGGTCGTGGAGGGGCTCGTGAAGATACCGGCGGAGTAGGTCATCGACTCGTCGAGGAAAAGGGCGAACATCTCGTTTCCGAGGTCGTAGTGCGCTCGCGCGTTCCGCCGGTCCACCTCCAGGTTGCCCGGGCGGTCGTCGGAGCGCGTGAGGACGCGGTGGACCGGAGCGCGGAGGCGCTGACCGAGTGCGCTCGCACGCTCGATCGAGTCGAGGTTGCGGATCACGACCCGAAGGAACAGCGCCAGCTCGTCGAGGGAAGGGCAGGTCCACCAGCCGGAGAACCACGCCCGACCGAGACCGGCGCTCCCCTCCGTGGCCACGACGCGCCATGCCCGCGGCGACGTCACGACGACCTCCGCGACTGGCTCGCCTGGCGCCGGCCGGCCGCAGAGATGGCGCTTGTCGCCCTCGCGGACGATGACCGCCCCATCTCGCACCCTGCCGAGCAGGCCGAGCACGAGTGCACGCGCGGCGAGATCTCGCGCTCCGGCTCGCCCGCGGGACGCCCGGCGCAGCGTCCTCATGCCGTTCGGCCCGGTGCCGGTCGCGCGCCCGGCGTCTCGTTCGGCCGAGGGCTTCCGGTCCCGACTACGACGACACCGGTCGGTCGCCTCGCCGCCGCCTCCACGAGGTCGATGCACGCCATGGTGATCCTGCAGGCGGACGCGTGCGATGCCGGGCCGAGCCGGCGGTGGTGCACCGTGCCTTCGTGGAGACCGCTGCTCATCTGCGTCCCGCGCTCGTCCCGTCGCTGACCGTTCCGGGCCGACCGTGTGGTCGGACCCCTGTCGCGACGGTAGCTCTCAGAGCGGGGCACCGAGCGCGCTCGCGCTCGTCTCGGCACCGGGCAGCCCGTCGTCCTCGTGGACCGCTGCAACGGTCAGCCCGAGCGCGACGCCCGGGCGCACGCGTCCGCGGGTGAGGGCTCGCAGCGCCCGCAGGTCAGGGCGAGGGCGCTTCAGCTCCCGGCAGAGGCAGGCGCAGCGTCTCGCCCGGCGCGTAACGGGTCCTCGTCCCGTCGCGCCCGAGGTGCCAGACACCTTGGCGGCCGGCGACCGACCAGTCCTCGATCCCGCCGACGAGCGCGGTCTCCTCGTCGATGCCGAGCACGGACACGGTGGCCGGCGACGTCGCCAGAAGACCTTTCGCAAGCTCGGGGGCCCAGCCGTCGAACTTGTCGAAGTGCGGGATCGCCGCGACGTGGGGAACGACGCCGAGCCCGAGCCCGGAGAAGCGGCCCGGCCGGCGGAAGTCGTCGGCGACAGCGCTCAGCGCGCAGGCGCCGGCGGAGCAGCCAGCGACGGCGCTACCGTTCTTCCAGGCCTCGAGGACTGCCCGCCATACGGCGGTCGAGCGGAGCGTGTCGGCGAGGTAGCCGGGGTTTCCCCCGGACAGATAGACGAGGCCCGCACCTGCGACGAGCTCGGCTAGATCCGCGCGCTCGGCCCCAGCCCGATCGAGGACGGCGAGTGGTACCGGCTCGACGCCGAGCGACGCGAAGTGCCGGGTGCCGAGGTCCAGCCAGTAGCGGACGCGCTCTTCACCCTCCTCCGCGGCTGCCGTCGGGAGGAACACGGCGCGGCGCGGTCGCCCGGCGAGCAGGGCCTCGTCGACCTCACGCATCACCTCGAGGAACTCGCCACTGCCGACGAGAGCGACAGGCCCGTGCATCCCCGGCAGGCTACCGGCTGCGGGTGGCGCTCCCATGTGGTCTCCGGGGGGTGCCGGTCCGCTCCCGCACCCCGCTGCGGTGCCCGACCCGCGGCCGATGGTCGGCGGTCGTCGCCGGCGGGCGCCGGGGCGGCTCGTCGTGCGGAGAGGCTCGCGGATCCGCGCGATGATGGAGTGCCCCGGTGACCGTTCGGCGGCGATGCCACGCGGCAACGCCCGAGCGGTACGACCGCCTCCCGACCTTGCTCACCGCCACCGACCTCGAGATTGCCGCGGGCGGCCGCGTCCTGTTGTCGGGCGCGTCGTTCCAGGTGGCGCCCGGCGACCGGGTCGGTCTCGTCGGGCGCAACGGGGCTGGCAAGACCACCCTGACCCGCGTGCTCGCAGGCGAGGCGCTCCCGGCGGCCGGCACGTTGCGGCGCTCGGGAGAGATCGCCTACCTCCCCCAGGATCCACGCACCGGCGACCTCGAGGTCCTCGCACGTGACCGCATCCTGTCGGCTCGCGGGCTCGACGTCGTCGCTCGAGACCTCGCCGATGCCGCAGCGAAGATGGGGACAGCGGACGACTCCGCGCGGGAGTCCTCGATGCGGCGCTACGCGGCGCTCGAGGAGCGCTTCGTCGCTCTCGGTGGCTGGGCCGCCGAAGCCGAGGCCGCAGCGATCTCCTCCAGCCTCGGCCTGCCCGATCGCGTGCTCGAGCAGGCGCTCGGGACGCTCTCGGGCGGCCAGCGCCGGCGGGTCGAGCTCGCACGGGTGCTGTTCTCCGGCGCCCAGGCTCTCTTGCTCGACGAGCCGACGAACCACCTCGACGCAGACTCGGTCACCTGGCTCCGCAACTACCTACGCGGCTACTCAGGCGGGCTCGTCGTGATCAGCCACGACACGGACCTGCTCGAGGCCACTGTCAACCGTGTGCTGCATCTCGACGCGACCCGGCAGGTCATCGACGTCTACAACATGGGCTGGCGCGCCTACCGCGAGCAGGTCGCGAGCGACGAGCGGCGACGCCAGCGTGAGCGAGCGAACGCGGAGCGCAAGATCGTGACGCTGCGCTCGCAGGCGGACAGGATGCGCGCGACGGCGACGAAGGCACGTGCGGCCCACCAGCTCGATCGCCGTGCGGCCCGCATCGCGGGTGGCTTGCCGGAGACGAGGAGCCAGGACAAGGTCGCGAAGCTTCGCTTCCCGGATCCCGCGCCGTGCGGTCGGACGCCTCTCACCGCAACGGGCCTTTCGAAGGGCTACGGCTCGCTCGAGGTCTTCTCCGGCGTGGACCTCGCGATCGACCGCGGGAGCAGGGTCGTCGTGCTCGGCCTCAACGGCGCCGGCAAGACGACCCTGCTCCGAGTGCTCGCCGGCGTCGAGATCCCGGACGCGGGCGAGGTCGTCCCTGGCCATGGCCTGCGCCTCGGCTACTACGCGCAGGAGCACGAGACGCTCGACGCGCATGCCGGGGTGTTCGACAACGTACGGCGTAACGCGCCTTCCTCGCTGACCGACGTAGAGCTGCGCCGGATCCTCGGTGCCTTCCTGTTCGGTGGCGACCGTGTCGACCAGCCCGCAGGAACCCTCTCCGGCGGCGAGAAGACGCGCCTCGCTCTCGCCGCGCTCGTCGTGTCGTCGGCGAACGTGCTCCTTCTCGACGAGCCGACGAACAACCTCGACCCGGCGAGCCGTGCTGAGGTGCTCGGCGCGCTGCGAAGCTACGCCGGAGCGATCGTGCTCGTTACCCACGACCAGGGTGCCGTCGAGGCGCTCCAGCCCGAACGGGTGCTGCTCATGCCCGACGGGGTCGAGGACCACTGGAGCGACGAGCTTGGCGACCTCGTCGCCCTCGCGTAGCTCCTCGTGCCGGTCTCGTCTGCGCCCACCGTCACCCGCGAGGCCGAATCGGCCGCGACCTGCGGTAGCGTCCCGCGTCGTGCCCCTGCCCCCACGTCGCGCCGCTCTCGCGGTCGCAGCAGCGCTCTTGTCCGTCCCCGTGCTCGCCGCGGGCAGCGGCGCAGCTGTCGTGACCACCGCCCGTGCGCCCCGGGGCACGGCTCAGGCGAGCACGCCCCGGGTTGCGATCGTGGCGAGCAGCTTGCCCGTCGTCGAGACCGGCGAGCCGCTGGCGGTGCAGCTCGCAGCGGTCGGAGGGACGCCGCCCTACCAGTGGTCGCCCGTTGCGCTGCCCGCCGGGGTCACGATCAGCTCGACGGGTGAGATCGCTGGGGCACCGTCGGCAGCTGGTCACCAGAGCATCCAGATCGAGGTCGTGGACGCGCTGAACGCGACAGCGAAAGCGACACTCGTGCTCGACGTCCGGCCAGGGCCGGTGGTCGCGACGGCCTCGTTGGCGGACGGGATGGTCGGAGCCGACTACGCGACGCGGCTCGCCGCGCGCGGGGGCACTCCGCCTTACAGCTGGTCTGTGGCAACTGGCCGCCTCGCAGGTGGGCTCGTCCTCGCCTCGTCCGGGTTGCTCACCGGACGCCCGGGCACTCCCGGCACGACGACCTTCGACGCCCGTGTGACCGATGCGCTCGGTGCGGAGGCGACCGAGCAGCTGAGTGTCGTGGTAGCGCCGGCGGCCGCGGAGGGCTACGCCACCCTCGACGTCACAGGCCAGGCGGTCACCTACGGCATGAGCGCGCCGCCGACGCTCACGAGGAAGTCCTGGTACGCGTCCGGGATCGCGGCTACGCCCGACGGCGACGGCTACTGGCTCGTGAGCACGACGGGGCATGTCTACGGCGTCGGCGGCGCACGCAGCCTCGGCTCGGTCCCACCTCGTACGCACGCTGGCCGCATCGCCGGGATCGCGGCGACGCCCGACGGCGACGGCTACTGGCTCGTGAGCACCATGGGGCGCGTCTTTGCCTTCGGTGGTGCCCAGCTGCTCGGCTCGATACCTCCCCGGGCGCTTGTCGGGAGCGTCATCGGCATAGCAGCGTCGCGGACCGGCATGGGCTACTGGCTCGCGACGTCGACCGGGCGCGTCTACCGCTTCGGAGCAGCACGCAGGCTCGGCTGGGTCACTCCGGGCACGCTCGTCGGAAGCATCGTCGGGATCGCAGCCGTACCCGGATCCCCTGGCTACTGGTTGGCCGACGCGAACGGGCAGGTCTACGCCTACGGTGCAGCGCGCCAGCTCGCCGACTACGCGGGCAAGCCTGACCATGGTGTCGTTGCTATCGCGCCCGCCCCAGCCGACGCGGGCCCAGGCTATTGGCTGCTCACCCGATCGGGGGAGGTCTACGGCTTCGGCGCCGCGCGCAACATGACGCCGACGAACCAGCACGTGCCAGGAGCGACACGCGCGGTGGCGCTCGCTGCCAGCTCCTGACCGGGACGATTCTCTCAGGTAGTTCCCAGGCCGAGCCCAGCAACCGTGCAGGCAGGCCAGGCATGCTGTCAGGGAGGACGGGAGCTGGGAAGCTCCCGGGAAGCGGCCCAGCCGGCGCATGCGGGGACATGTCCCGATGCAATGGGCGGGCCGTAAGGACGTGAGAGGACGAGGTGGGAGATATGGACGAGACCTACGACCCCGGCAAGCCGCTCGACGCCGTGCCCAGCGCCGGCGCGGAGCGCGCAGAGCCGACCCCGCTCCCGGCACCTGGCGCCGGGAGCGGGGCGTGGGAGCCCCTGATGCCGCTTTCGATGCCGCCGTTCGCCCCCCCGGCGGCGGCATCGGGCGGCGTCGGCGCAGGTGCCGTGCCCCCTGGAGGCGAGAGCACGACGGGTGCCACTCCTCCGGGGGGCGCGCCACCGGTCGTCCCGTGGCTCCCGGACGGGTCGGGCTGGTACGGGCCCACGGGCCCGGTTCCGCCAGCGGCAACGCCGGCGCGCAATGGCCGCAAGGCGTTCACCGTGGCTGCGGCTGCGGCACTGCTCGCCGGCGGTCTCGGTGCAGGACTCGGCATCGCTTTCTCGGGGGGCACGTCCGGGTCGTCGACCGGAGCGAACGTGCCGGTCATCCCGACTCCGACCCGGTCGACGGTGGCGAGCAGCGGGCCGACCGAGTCCACCGGGGCGATCGCGAAGGCGGTCGAACCGGCGATCGTCGACATCAACACCAACGTGGCGAGTCCGGCGAGCCAGGGCCAGGCGCAGGCAGCCGGGACCGGCATGATCATCACCTCGAGCGGCGAGGTGCTCACGAACAACCACGTCGTCGCAGATGCGACGAAGATCACCGTCAGCATCCAGGGGCGCTCCGGAACCTACGGGGCGACCGTCATCGGGGTCGACCCACTGAAGGACGTCGCGCTCCTGCAGATCCAAGGGTTCTCCGGTACGCTCCCGACCGTCCGCCTCGGGAACTCCTCGACCGCAGCGGTCGGCAACCCCGTCGTCGCGATGGGGAACGCGCTCGGGCTCGGACAGCAACCGACGACGGTGACTGGCATCGTCTCCGCGCTCGGCAGGACCATCACGGCGAGCGACTCCTCGCCGACGAGCGTGAGCGAGACGCTCCATGGGCTCATCGAGACCGACGCGCCGATCCAGCCCGGTGACTCCGGAGGGCCACTTCTAAATGGCCAGGGCCAGGTCATCGGTATGGATACGGCCGCGGCGTCGGCCTCGGGCAGCGGTACCGGCTCGACCCTCGGCTTCGCGATACCGATTAACGAGGCGCGGGCGATCGTCCAGCAGATGGAGCGCGGCAAGGCCGGCGGTGGGGTGGTGCTCGGCGAGACGGCCTTCCTCGGCGTCTTCGACGGCACGACGTCGAGCGTCGGCGGCTTCGGGTTCAGCCAGCCGACGGTGAGCGGGGTGCCGGTCTCCGACGTGGCGATCGGCAGCCCCGCCCAGGCAGCCGGCATCTCCGGTGGTGACACCATCACGGCGGTCGACTCGGTCGCGACCCCGACCGTGGCGTCGCTGCAGAAGGCCATCGAGTCGAAGAAGCCGGGCGACCAGGTCACCGTGACCTACGTCGACACGACCGGTACGTCCCACACGGCGACGGTCACCCTGATCGGCATGCCGAAGTAGTTCCTTGCCTGGCCCAGGAGTGAAGGGCCCAGGAGTGGTGACACAGGGCCGGGCGGCTGGCGCCCGGCCCTGCTGCGTCGCGTGCGCTCGTGTCGCCGCATTCCGAGCACCTCTGTCACAGCGGCGCGGCAAGCTCGCTGTCGGATCCGATGGACCTGGAGGTGGTCGTGGAGGACGAGCTCGAACGACGCAGGAAGGCGCGGCTTGCAGAGACCACCGAGCTGCGAGCTCGCGTCGCTGCGCTCGAGGCCCTCCTCGGTGTCACGCCTCGCGCTGGCGAGCGACCTCCTCTTCGAGACGCTCCACTCGGGCTCGCAGCTCGGCCATCTCCTCGTCGCGAGCCCCGGGGCGAACTGGGCGCGCTGGAGCAGCCGAGCCGAGACGCTCGAGCACCTCGTCCGTCGTCACGTCGAGCGCGTGGGCGATGGCGTGGGCGTGCGTCACGTTGGGGAGGGTCTGGCCGAGAAGCCAACGGCTGGCCGTCTGCTGGCTGACGTTCGTCGCGTTGGCGAGGTCACGCTGGAGCCAGCCATGCGCGTCGACCTTGTGCCTCAGCCAGCCGGAGAATCCGATCGTGCTCACGTACGTAGTTGTATCCGATCCAGCGATGGTCTGTGACAAGCCCACTTGTGCCTCTCGGGTGAAGCACGCCAGCAGAACGGTGAGCGGAGTTCAACGCAATGTGGAGACACGTACACGAGTATGCGTTACAGTGCGTAGTATGTCGCGTCCTCGAGACCGTGCAACGCACGCTGCACCGGCAAGCGACGAGGCGTGCTCGTGGGCACGCCTCGTCCGTGAGCGGCGACGCGAGCTCAGGCTCTCCCAGCTCGAGCTCGGCAGGCGAGCGGGTCTCACCCAGCAGGCGGTTTCGTACATCGAGCGTGGGATCGGGATCCCTCGCGTGACGACGATGGTGCGAGTCGCGCGCTCGCTGGGCACGACGGTCGAGCAGCTCGTGCCCGATACGGATGGTCCAGATGGTCCCGATGTGGACGCCGGGGCCCGTCCCGATCTGGAGCTCCCGTCGGGCACCGAGCCGTAGTCTGGCGAAGGCGAGACGATCGACGAGGAGGACGACGACGTGGGCGATCCCGAGGTGCGTAGCGACGACGAATGGAAGCAGGCACTCTCGCCCGAGCAGTACGGCGTGCTCCGCTGCTCGGCTACGGAGGCCCCGTTCACAGGGCGCTACGTCGACTGCCACGACGACGGGACGTACCGCTGCGCCGCCTGCGGCGCGGCGCTGTTCTCCTCGGGGACGAAGTTCGACTCCGGTTCGGGATGGCCGAGCTTCACCGAGCCCGCCGTAGCGAGCGCTGTCGAGCTACGAGAGGACAGGAGCCATGGAATGGTGCGCACCGAGGTGGTGTGCCGTACCTGTGGCTCTCACCTCGGCCACGTGTTCGATGACGGTCCCGGCCCGACCGGCCGGCGCTACTGCATCAACTCGCTGGCGCTCGACCTCGACCCGATGCTTCCCTGAGCATCTCGTCACACGACCGCGGCTACGCACTCCACCGGACGCGCCTCACGGTGCCGAGCTGCGGTCGCGCGTATGCAGGCTGGCGAGGTAGCTGTTGTATGCGGCCATCTCCTCGTCGTGCGATCGGATGTCATCGCCCTCCGGCGCCGCCGCCCGCGGCTCGGGGGTGATGGTGTCCGCGCCCTCTCGAGCGCGGTCCTTCGCGACGTCGTGGACGAGCCGCCACCACATGAACATCGCGTAGGCCGAGAAGAACGGCCACTCGACCGTGTAGGCCCAGCTCAAGTCGTTGCCACCGAGTGCCCGGTGAAGCTGCCACCAGCCGAGCCACAAGAAGCCCGGAACGACGACCAGCACCGTTGCATGCAAGCCGAGTGCCCTCGGGGACAACCACGTGCGCCGCACAGCCTGACGCTAGGCCGCAAGGTCTCCCTGCTGCTGGTCGCGGGTGGTCGGTGTGCTCACGCCTGCCGTCCGTTGTCGTGCACCTCGGCGGGTGCGGGAGCCCGTAGGCTCGGTCGACGCTCGAACTTCGTGCGCCGTTGCCGTTAGTCGAGCTGGCTGTCTCGCACGCCGGGCGCTCCATGATGCATGCTCGCGGGGAGGGGGAGCCGATAGCGAGATCCGGGAGACGAGCAGATGATCATCGTGAAGATCGAGCGCTGGCCCGACCAGG
This sequence comes from Acidimicrobiaceae bacterium, assembly GCA_027365385.1. GTDB lineage: Bacteria > Actinomycetota > Acidimicrobiia > Acidimicrobiales > Bog-793 > JAJZCK01. The sequence goes on from DAHXNN010000136.1 coordinate 13,674, forward strand.
TCGATCCCGACGACCCTCAGGAGAAGCAGAGACCGCACACCGACATCGCACGTGCCGTCATCCGCAACGACCACACCGGAACACACGAGACGGGGAACTACCACGTCGAGCTCTACGACCCACCTGCGTACAACCCGTGGGCCGGCGTCGTGCTCGAGACCGAGGTCCACGAGTTCCCGCGGCGGGAGCTCGGTGCGTGGGATCTCCTCTACCAGGCGCTCGACTCTCTCGTGCGCGACCGCAACGCGCAGCAGCAAGGTGCTGCGGTCGCCGACCTGTGACGTCAGCTCCAGGAGCGACGAGCGGCGTCGGCGGCCGATGGTCCGGCTCCGGGATTCACGAGACATGGCTGCGTAGCGAGGCGCTCCGGCTCCTGCAGTTCTTCCGGGCGACGGTCGACCCCGGTGGGCGGTTCGTCGAGCTGGACGACGAGCGTCGACCGATGCCGACGGGATGCCCCCCGGCGACCGAGCCGCGGCAGAGCCTTCTCACCGTCGCGCGCGCCGTCCATGGCTATGCGCTGGGCGAGCTCGTCGGCGTGCCGGGATCGCGTCCGATCGTTGCCCGTGGCCTCGACGTGCTCTGGACGGAGCACCGGGACACCGTGAACGGCGGTTACGTCGAGGCCACCGGGAGCCCGAGCGCGACGGTGACGACGAAGTCAGCGTACGGCCATGCCTTCGTCCTGCTCGCGGCGTCGAGCGGCATTGCGGCTGGCCACGACATCGCCCGAGCGCTCTATGACGACGTCCTGCGCGTCATCGGCGAACGTTTCTGGTCGCCGGAGGAGGGCGCGTCCCGCGAGGCGTTCTCTGCCGACTGGTCGGAGCTCGAGGACTACCGAGGCGCGAACAGCAACATGCACATGTGCGAGGCCTTCCTCGCCGCCTCCGACGTCACCGGTGACGACGAGCTTGCGGCACGTGCGCTACGCATAGCGCAGCTGCTCATCGGAGATCGCGCTCGTGGCAACGGCTGGCTGCTGCCGGAGCACTACGACAGGTCCTGGCACCCCGAGCTCGAGTACAACCGTGACCAGCCCGATCATCCCTTCCGTCCCTACGGTGTGACGATCGGTCACCTGCTCGAGTGGTCGCGGCTCGTGCTGTCGACGTGGCTCGCCACAGGCAGGAGCGACGTCTGGCTCGTCGAGGCGGCGGAGGCATTGTTCGACCGCGCTGTCGCGCTCGGTTGGGACCGTGAGCACGGCGGTCTCGCCTACACGGTCGGCTGGGACGGCACTCCGGTGAACGACGACCACTACTGGTGGCCCATCGCGGAAGGAATCGGCGCGAGCTCGTATCTCGGCGAGCTTGTCGGCGGTGCCCGCTACGAGGAGTGGTACCGCAGGTTCTGGGACTTCGCGGCCGAGCACCTCATCGACGACGAGCGCGGAGGCTGGTACGCCCAGCTCGACGTTGCGAACCGCCGAAAGGTCCATCCTTGGTACGGCAAGCCGGACCTCTACCACGCCCTCCAGGCCTGCCTGCTCCCACTTGCCGCGCCGGCTCCCGCGCTGGCGGCGGAGCTGCGACGTGACGCCGAGGGTCGTGGCATCTCCGGGGTGCGGGGCTGACCGTGACGACGACTGTCATGCGCCAGGGGCGGGAGCGATGGGGAGCCGGCCCGGAGGCCGTCGTGCTTGACCTCGACGGCACGCTTGTCGACAGCGTCTACCAGCACGTCGTCGCCTGGCAGGAGGCGCTCGAGGAGATCGGTGTCTCGCTCCCCGCGTGGCGCGTGCACCGGCGGATCGGGATGAGCGGCGCGGCCTTCGTCGACGACCTGACCCGTGAGGCCGGTGTGGTCGTCGACGAGGTGGTCCTCCGACGGCTCTCGTCGGCCCATGCCGACGCTCTCAGCCGCCAGAGCGCGTCGGTTGGCGTCTTGCCCGGAGCCGAGCCGCTTCTCGCCGAGCTGTCCCGCATCGGCCTACCGTGGGCCGTAACGACGAATGGGACCCTCCGGCTCGCGTGCCCCGCGCTCGAGCTGCTCGGCGTGCCCGACGCGGTGCTCGTCTGCGGTGACGAGGTGCGCCGGGCGCCAAGGGCGCCGCGGACCCTCGACCTCGTGCTCGTCGCCGCAGCGCGGCTGCACGTCCTTCCGGCGTCGTGCGTCGTGGTCGGCGACTCGGTGTGGGACCTGCTCGCCGCCCGGCGCGCCGGAGCAGGTGCCATCGGCGTGCTGTCGGGCGGCTACGGGCGCGAGGAGCTCGAGCGTGCCGGCGCGTCGCGCGTGTTCGACGACGCCAACGACCTGCTCGCGCATCTCGGCGAGGTCGGGATCCGCTCACCGGGCTGATCCGCTTCTAGCGCGTCGTCGGACGCGCAGCTGGTGGCGAGTCCGCCGCCGGCCACGAGCCTGCACCGCTCTCGCCCTCGTCCTCGACCGGAGCCGCTGTGCGTTCGAGGATCTCGACGACGATCCCGCCGGCAGACGTGCCGCGCAGGCGAGCGGACGCGCTCAGGTTGATCCTGTGGGCGAGCACGGGGACGGCAAGCGCCTTCACGTCGTCCGGCAGGACGTAGGAGCGGTCGTCGAGCAGGGCACGCGCCTGGCAGGCGCGGTGGAGGGCGAGCGCCGCCCGTGGGCTCGCCCCGAGGGTGAGGCGGTCGTCCTCGCGGGTCGCCCGCACGACGTCGAGGAGGTAGGCCAGCACGTCGTCGCCGACCACTACGTCGGCACGCTGCCGCTGGAGCGCGAGGAGCCCGGCGGGATCGGTCACCGGTGCGAGCTCGGGCACGTCGTCGTGCTCGAAGCGGCGGAGGATGTCGTGCTCCTCGCCACGGTCCGGGTAGCCGAGAGCGACGCGCACGAGGAAGCGGTCCAGCTGCGCCTCGGGAAGCGGGAACGTCCCCTCGAGCTCGACCGGGTTCTGTGTCGCGAGGACGAGGAATGGCTCGGGCAGTATTCGGGTCTCGCCGTCGACTGTGACCTGGCGTTCTTCCATCGCCTCGAGCAGTGCCGACTGCGCTCGCGGGGTCGCGCGGTTCACCTCGTCGGCGAGCAGCACCTGGGTGAACACCGGGCCCGGTCGGAACTCGAAGCCCGCGGTCGCCTGGTTGAACACGCTCGAACCGGTGATGTCGGACGGCATCACGTCGGGCGTGAGCTGGACTCGTCGGAAGTCGCAGCCGAGGACGCGCGCGAACGAACGGGCCAGCAGGGTCTTTCCGACGCCGGGGACGTCCTCGACGAGCGCATGGCCACGGCAGAGGAGCGCGACGAGCAGGAGCTCGAGGGCGTGCTCGTTGCCGACGACGACCGAGCCCACCGCCTCGCGGATCAGCGAGACCACCGTCCCGGCCGGGTGACTGGTCCCGGGAGCCATACGAGGATCGTCCACGGCGCGACCCTATTCGCCGACGGATGGCCCTATTCGCCGACGGGCAGCCCTATGCCGCTAGCGGTCGGCCAGGTCGCGGGCAGCTTCGGCGTGCGGGCTCCGTCACCGTCGGCGCTGCGCACGGCGGTTCGCTCGCTGCCGGTGTGGCTTTGTGCCCTCGCGGGCGTGCTGCTCGGCGTCCTGGGCTTGCTCCTCGTGACGCGGCTCACTGCCAGGCGCCGGCCGGGCCGCCACGTGCGCTCCAGCCGCCGTGAGAAGCCCGTGCCGGCCCACAGCCCGGCCACGCGGCGCATCCATCCCCAGGCCGAGCTGCTCTCGGACCTCGTGACACCGGTCGTGGCGGTCGCGGCGACGAGCGGCGCTCTACCCGCTGCCGAGCGCTCCGGAGGGCGTTCCATGGACGACTGGATCGGCCCCGCACCGATCGGCCCCGCACGGGCGGGCGCCGGTCGCCACAGCGCTGGTCGGGTGCGACCCGTCGCAGCGAGACGGCTGGGGTCGCCGCCCGCGACTGAGACATCGCCCATCGATCGCGTACGTGGAGGGTGTGCACCGTAAGCGCCGGTCGCCACAGCGTGACCCGGGGAGATGCTTCCAGGGTGCCAGTAAGGTGGAGCGTCGTGTCCAAGGTCCTGAGCTCCCTCCCGGTCGGCGAGCGCGTCGGCATCGCCTTCTCCGGTGGTCTCGACACGTCGGTCGCGGTGGCGTGGATGCGCCACCACGGTGCGATTCCCTGCACCTACACGGCAGACCTCGGCCAGTACGACGAGCCGGACATAGCGTCGGTGCCGGGCCGCGCATTCGAGTACGGCGCCGAGCACGCCCGGCTCGTGGACTGCCGCCGCCAGCTGGTCGAGGAGGGATTGGCGGCTATCGCCTGCGGGGCGTTCCACATCCGCTCGGCCGGTCGCCTGTATTTCAACACGACCCCGCTCGGTCGTGCGGTGGCCGGCACCCTGCTCGTCCGGGCAATGCAGGAAGACGGGGTGTCGATCTGGGGTGACGGCTCGACGTTCAAGGGCAACGACATCGAACGCTTCTACCGCTACGGCCTGCTGGCGAACCCGGCGTTGCAGATCTACAAGCCGTGGCTCGACGCCGCGTTCGTCGCCGAGCTCGGCGGTCGCAAGGAGATGTCCGAGTGGCTCGTCGCCCGGGGACTGCCCTACCGGGACAGCGTCGAGAAGGCGTACTCCACCGACGCGAACATCCTCGGCGCCACCCACGAGGCGAAGATGCTCGAGCGCCTCGACTGCTCTCTCGAGATCGTCGAGCCCATCATGGGCGTCGCGCACTGGAGACCCGGGCTGACCGTCGACACCGAGGACGTGACCGTAGCCTTCGAGCGGGGCCGGCCGTCGGCGATCAACGGCCGCCGCTACGACGACGTCGTCGAGCTGTTCCGCGAGGCGAACGCCATCGGCGGGCGCCACGGGCTCGGGACATCCGACCAGATCGAGAACCGCATCATCGAGGCGAAGTCACGCGGTGTCTACGAGGCGCCGGGAATGGCCTTGCTGTTCGCCGTCTACGAGCGGTTGGTCAGCGCCATCCACAACGAGGACACGATCGCGACCTACCACGGAGAGGGGCGGCGCCTCGGCCGGCTCCTCTACGAGGGCCGCTGGTTCGACCCGCAGGCGATGATGATCCGTGAGCCGCTCCTGCGGTGGCTGGCCTCGGCAGTGACCGGCGAGGTGACCTTACGGCTGCGGCGCGGGGAGGATTACACGATCCTTCGCACCGAAGGCCCTGCACTGTCGTATCACCCGGACAAGCTTTCGATGGAGCGGACCGAGGACGCGGCGTTCGGCCCGACGGATCGGATCGGCCAGCTCACGATGCGGAACCTGGACATCGCCGATACCCGCGCCAAGCTCGAGCTGTACGCCAGCCTCGGCGCGCTCACCGTCGGGGACTCAGAGCTCGTCGGCGACCTTCGACCTGGCGGCGCCACGTCGATATCGACCAATCCCAGTGCCGAAGGCGACGCGGATGTGGCGCTCGACCGGGCCGCGCTCGATACCGGCGTCGACTGAGCCCTTGCAAGGCACAGCCAGCCTGTGCCCGCGCGGGAGTGCTCCCGTCAGCATGCTCGCAGCTTGTCAAGACAACACAACGCTGCGACATCGACCGCTGGCACCGCCCGGGAGAACAGGTAGCCTTGGCCGAGATCGCAACCGAGCGCGCTCAAGCGTGCGAGCTGCTCCGGTGTCTCGATGCCCTCCGCGACGACGATCATGTCGAGATCGTGACCCAGGGAGACCATCGCGCCGAGAAGGGACTCTGCGTGGGCGGTCTCGGCTCGCGAGCTCACGAACGACTTGTCGATCTTGATGATATCTGGGCGGAGCCTGGCAAGATACGACAGCGACGAATAGCCGGTCCCGAAGTCGTCGAGCGCGATGGCTACCCCAAGGCGGTGCAGCTCCTCGATGGTGCTCGCTGCTCGCGCGACATCGACGAGCGCCGTGCTCTCGGTGATCTCGACCACCAGGCGGCCCGGAGCAAGGGGAGCCGTCGAGAGCACATCGTCGATCGACGCAAGAAGAGCGGAATCGTGGAACTGGTGAGCAGACAGGTTGACCGACACGTACGGGGCCACGCCATCGCCGACCGCCTTCTGCCACGATGCGGCCGCGCGACCGGCCTCGCGAAGCGCGAACTCGCCGAGCTCGGCGATGAGGCCACTTCGCTCGGCCAGAGGGATGAAGACGTCGGGTGAGATCGGGCCGCGCGTCCTCTGGTGCCAGCGCATGAGTGCCTCGAAGCCGACGACGGTTCCACTCGCGAGCTGGACGAGCGGCTGGTAGTGCATCGAGAGCTCGTTCGACGACAGCGCCTGATGCAGCTCTTGGAGAAGAGCGAAGCGGACGGAGACCTGCTCGCGCATCTCCGGGGTGAAGGTGGCGAACCCACCCTTGCCTTGGCGCTTGGCTTCGTAGAGTGCGGAATCGGCGTCCTGCAGCAACTCGGCCCAGTCCGTGCCGAGACGCTTTCGGACCACGACTCCCAGGCTCGCGTGCTGCTCGACGCGCCCACCTCCAAGATAGAAGGGCGCGGCCAGTGCGTCGAGCAGGCTTCTCGCCACGTCGCCGGCCTCGGCGGCGGATGCGAGTCCCTCCGCGAGATACAGGAACTCGTCCCCGCCGAGGCGGCACAACATGTCGCTCGCGCGCGCTGTCTTCGATAGGCGACGGGCAAGCTCTACGAGGAGTTGGTCGCCGACATTGTGACCGAGACTGTCGTTGACGGACTTGAAATCGTCGAGGTCGAGCAGCATCACTGCGCTCCAGCCGTCGCGACCGTCGCTCACCGAGGACGCGCGCTCGAACCGCTCTTGGAACAGGGACCGGTTCGCGAGCCCGGTAAGTGGGTCGTGCAGAGCCTGGTGGGAGATCTGGGCAGCAAGCAGGCGCTCCTCGGTCACGTCCCGCACCGAGGCGACGAGGTACACGGGCGCGCCGCTCTCGTCCTTCACGACGGCGGTGAGCAGGTTCGCGTCGACGACGTGGCCGTCGCTGTGGAGGTAGCGCTTGACGTAGCTGACGTGCTCGACCTCTCCGGAGACGAGGCGGCGGTTCATCTCCGCGGTGAGTGCCCGGTCCTCCGGGTGGGTGGCATCGACGAGGTCGCGCCCGAGCATGTCGGCCGCCGTGAGGCCGAGCATGGTGCAGTAGGAGCGGTTGACGTCGACCAACCGTCCGTCCAGGCTTGCGAGAGCCATGCCGGCGACATTGTTCTCGAAGGCCAGGCGGAAGCGCCTCTCCGCGTCGTCACGAGCGCGCTCGGCTTGCTCCAGGACGCTGTCGTCGCGGACCATGACGATCGTGTAAGGCGTGGTGTCCGTCGCGAGCGGAGCGAGGGCGATGTCGACAGGCATCTCGGCGCCGTCCTGGCGCAGCAGTAGGAGTCCCGGTCGTGCCCCGTGTGGGCGAGTCACGGACGTGCCTCTTGTGCCGTTTCGCTGGGCGACGTGGTGCTCACGGAAGCCCGCGGGAACGAGCAGCTCGACGGCGCTACCGACGAGCTGCTCGCTCTGGTAGCCCGAGAGCATCTCGAGCTGCCCGTTCGCGTAGCGGATCGCACCGTCCGCGTCGACGAGAGCGATGCCATAGGGGAGGGCGTCGAACAGGGTGTGCCAGGAGAGGGAATGGCCCTCGATGCTGCCCATGATCCGTTCGCGCTCTGCCTCGACCATCCGGTGGCGCAGGGAGCGCTCATCCTCGAAGCGGTAGCCGAGAAGTACCGCGGTGACGAGCACCATCGACAAGACGCCCCATGCGCCCCAGGCTTCGGTGGAGCTGTGACGGGCGAACAGCTCCTCGGGAGCGAGGAGGGCGATCCCACCGACCGCGGCGCCGAGCGATCCGACGAGCCCGAATACCGTGCCCGCGTAGACTGTGGGGACGAGCAGCAGCAAGGTCCACACGAAGCCCGGAACCGGGAACACGCCCGCGTCCTGGGCGAGGTCGGCGGCGAGGTGGACGAGAACGGCGATCACGACCATCGCTTGGACCATCCAGAATCGACGGTCGCCGAGAGGCGGGTGTGCCAGATTCGCGACCATCGAGCCGCGGACGGGACGGGACGAGCCGTCGTCGTGCGCGCCGCTGGGCTTGTCGCTCTCTGCCGTCCCGTCGGATCTCGGCACGTCTACTCTCGCCCCACGGACTCGCCTACCAGCCTTGCTGTCGGATCGAGCCGGCAGATCGTCGAGTCGACGTCCGTGGGCTCGACGTCGAGGGGACCGCTTCCTTCGAACGGGGCCACCGGAGGATCATTGCTACAGCCTACGGTTCGATCCACGGCGCGGTGAAGGAGAAATCCTGGGCATCCCGGCCGAGCGGCTCGGCAGTGCGAGGTAGGCGGAGAACTGGGCCAGGTTGCCGCGAATGCCATGTGATCAACCTTTATTGCTCAACCACACGACAAGTGGATCCGTAAGGCATGCGGCCACAGCGCATGTGGCGCGGGGCGGCATCGTGCCGTGCGGGCATGCTAGCGAGAGGGGTGGGGCCATGTCGCGTGGGAGCAATGGCGGGGGTAGCGGGTCAGGTTACGCCGCATCGACCGCACGGCCGTTCGCGCTGCGCGAGCGGGACGTCGTGGCGGTACGCGGCGGTTCGAGCGCCACGCAAGGTATCGCCGCCGCTGCGTCCTATCCGCGAACCGACCCGATCCCGCCGGAGCGCCCCACGGCCGCTGCCCCATCTCCGACCGGGGCCTTGGACGATGTCGCCGCCGACATCCCCTTCGACGTCCCCTTCGATGTCTCTGCCGAGCGGCGTCTCCGATCCACGCAGGCGAGCAGGCGGCCGATCGGGCCGGGACGAGCCATCCGCGACCTGAGCGTACGCAGAAGGCTGCTCGTCATCTTCCTCGCCCTTGCCCTGCTCTTCGCCGCCTGCATGGCCGTCTCGTTCTCCGCGATCTCCTCCGGCCGGTCCTCGACGGCCTCCGCCGACTCCTTCACGGCGAGCTATGCCACTGTCGATGCCGCCTACCAGGGCTGGACCATGGACGACTCGCAGACCAATGCCTACGTCGCCCTCGCTCTCTACGGCAACCCGTCCCCGAGCGTGCTCGCTGGCCAATGGCGACTGGTCGAGCAAGGTCACGCCACCGCGTTGTCCGAGCTGACGAAGCTCGCCACGCTCGACAGCGGACCTGGTTCGGCGTCGTTGCGGGCCCAGGTGGGTCGCGCGAAGGCAGATCTCGCCGCGTACAACGTCTTCACCAACGAGGTCCACAGGAGCGTCCTCGCGCACCATCTCGGCGAGGCGGCTCAGGTCGTGGACACGACGAACGGCGCGGTGTCGAGCGCGATGGCAGCTGCCTTTACGGGATTCGAGCGGGAGTTCAAGGCTCGGGCCTCTGCCCTCAAGTCGTCATCCCTCGCTTCGGCCGGTCAGAACCAGCTCCTTCTCGTCGTCTTCCTCGCCGTCGCTGTGCTCCTCGCTGTGCTCCTCGTCCGCTGGCTGACCGGCACGATCACCCGGCCGCTCGAGATCGTCGGCGAGACGCTGCGCCGTGTCGCACGTGGCGACCTTTCAGCCCGTGCCGCCGTCGAGACGCGAGACGAGCTCGGCGAGGTCGCCGGCCTTCTCAACCAGGCGATCACGGCTCAGGCAGCCGCCCAAGAGGACCTTGCCGCACGAAGCGCCGAAGACGCCGAGGCGGCCGCCGACACGAGAGCGGCTGGAGAGGTCGTGGGTGTCGTGCAGGGCATGACGAGCACCGACGAGGCGGTCACCGGCATCCTCGAGGTGATGAAGCGGTCCTTCTCCTTCGCCCGGGGGACCTTCCTGGACGGCGCCGAGCACGGCACCGGGACAGGGCTCGTCGCGCGCGCATGGCAGAGTCGCGATGTCGTGCTCGTCGGTGACCTCGGCTCCGTCGTCGGCGACCCTCGAGCCGAGAGCGCTGCCCGCGACGGTGCCCGTACGGCGCTCGCCCTCCCGATGGTCGCCGATGGCGAGACCATCGGGGTCATCGAGCTGTATTCGAAGGAAAGGTACGGTAGTGCCGGGCGGCGTCTCGAGGTCTTCCGGAGCCTTGCGCAGTCGCTCTCGGCCGCGCTCGAGAGGATAGCGGCACGCGAGCGGGAGCATCTCGCCGAAGCGGAGCTGCGCGCAAAGGTCGAAGACATTCTCGTAGTCGTGAACGCAGCTGGCGACGGCGACCTGACTGTCGTCGTGCCCGTATCGGGAGACGATCCTGTGGGCCAGGTCGGCGAGAGCCTCGCTCGGTTCCTCGCCGATCTTCGGAGTCGCATCGCGGCGATAAGTGGGAACAGCCAGAGCCTCGCGTCGGCCGCCGAGCAGCTGGCGACGACGGCGGCGCAGATGTCTGTCGGCGCGGAGGAGACTGCCGCCCAGGCGAACGTCGTGTCCGACACGTCGGGAGTCGTGGCGGGCAACGTCGAGACTGTCGCTGCTGCGGCCGAGGAGCTCACTGCGTCGATCCGGGAGATCGCGAAGAACGCCGCTGACGCGTCGCGTGTGGCGACACTCGCTGCAGAGGTGGCGTCGACGACCAACGCGCAGGTCGCAAGGCTCGGAGAGTCGTCGGAGGAGATCGGCAAGGTCGTCAAGGTCATCACCCAGATCGCGCAGCAGACGAATCTCCTGGCGCTCAACGCCACGATCGAGGCTGCGAGGGCGGGCGAAGCTGGCAAGGGCTTCGCTGTCGTCGCCAGCGAGGTGAAGGACCTCGCACGCGAGACGGCGATCGCGACCGAGGATATCGGTGCGAAGATCGGTGCGATCCAGGGTGACACAGAGGGTGCCGTGGCGGCCATCGGCCAGATCGGCCACATCGTCGCTCAGATCAACGACCTCCAGGCCACGATCGCGTCGGCAGTAGAGGAGCAGACGGCGACCACGAACGAGATCGCTCGCTCCGTGTCGAGCGCTGCGCAGGGCGCCGCCGAGATCACGGGCAACATCAGCGGTGTCGCCGACGTCGCGCGGTCGACCTCGGCAGGTACGGCAGAGACCACCCGCTCTGCCGGCGAGCTCGCACGCATGGCCGCAGACCTCCAAGCTCTGGTCGGGCGCTTCGTGTTCTGACGGTCCCGGTAGGGTGGGGCGCCTGTGACACCACGGGACGTGCACGACCCAGGCTGATCCGGCGGACGTCGAGCCGTCGCCGACGGAGGCGAAGCCGGCGAGCTCAGGTGCGCCGGACGCGTCGGCGGGCTGGGAGGACGACCCCGATCCCCTCTGCTCGCCGGTCCGCCGGTCCGCTGCGTTGGCCGGGACCATGATGCGACCTATGCCAGGGTGCTCACGTCGTGGGGCCGGCAGGGATCGAACCTGCGACCCAGGGATTATGAGTCCCCTGCTCTGACCACTGAGCTACGGCCCCTCGAGGCAATCCGGTAAAGCTCCGGGGGAGAGACTCGAACTCTCAACCCTGCGGTTAACAGCCGCATGCTCTGCCAATTGAGCTACCCCGGAATAGCTCGAACGATAGCAGCGCCGTCACGGCCGGTCGGCATCGAGGCGGCCGAAGCAGCCGGGCTCGACGCGGCCTACCGGGCCGCCTGGGCTGCGGGTCGCCTACGGGCGCAGGGACCCGGTCGCCCTGACGAGCCTCAAGCGCACGACTGCGCGAGCGTTAGGACAGGTAGTGCTGCCGTCTCGGGGGAGATCTCCCGGTCTCCGGCGGCAGGCGCGCGTCCGGAGGCGACATGACCATTGGGGTCCAGTGCGAGAGCTGCACGTGCCAGGAGCTGGCTCAGGGCGCCGCCGGGACCCGACTCCTCGTCGCGAGCAACGTCGCCCACTCGATTGCCACCGTGCGTCGCGCCTGCAGGCACGCGGGTGGGACGGTCACGACCACCGAGTCCGGCATGGTCGAGATCACCGCCGAGGACGTCGCAGCGGTGCTCCACGCGATCGCCGGCGAGCTGACGAGCGTCGAGCGGGAGGAGGTCCGTGTCCTCAGCGTCGCGAACCCGCCGGGCACAGCAGCACGAGCAGGTGGCTTCCACGGGCTGGGCGGCACCGGCGTGCTCGCGGGGGCACTCCGCGCCCCGACGCTCGCCCAGCTCGACGCGCGGGCCACGCATGGCGACCTCGCAGCGCTGCTCGCCGACGAGCTCGCTCGTTTCTACAGCGTCTACCAGCCCATCGTGCGCCTGGACGACGGGGCGATCGCGGGCCACGAGGCACTGCTCAGAGCATCGAGCCCCTCGGGGCGGGTGATGCCGGACGAGATGTTCGCTGCGGCAGCAGAGGCGGGGTGGATCCATGTGCTCGACCGGGTCGGCCGCACGACGGCGCTCCGCGGCGCGCAGGGTTGGATCGGAGACGACCTCCTCTTCGTCAACTTCGTTCCGACGACGATCTACCGTCCCGAGGTCTGCCTCCGCACGACCGAACGCGCGGCCATAGACTCCGGACTCCGTCTCGACCAGCTCGTCTTCGAGATCACCGAGAGCGAAGAGGTGCGCGACGTCGACCACTTGGCGCACCTCTTCGCCTACTACAAGGCCAAGGGCTGCAAGGTCGCTCTCGACGACCTCGGCTCGGGATTCTCCTCGCTCAACCTGATGGTGCGCCTCGAGCCCGACATCGTCAAGATCGACCGCGAGACGGTCCAGCGGCTTCCCGGCAAGGTCGCGACCGCGATAGTCGGAGCCATCGTCGACATCGGGCGCGCGGCGGGAACGGTGGTGCTCGCCGAGGGCATCGAGACGGCCGAGCAGGCGAGCGCCGCCAGGGATCTCGGGGTCGAGCTCGCTCAGGGCTGGTACTTCGGCCGGCCGGTGCTCCGCACGCAGCACGCTTCGGCACTCGCCGCGGACCGCAGGCCGTATTCCGCCGCGCCCAACGTGGCAGGGCTCCAGCGGGTGCACGGCGTCGACCCCGCTGTCGCCGCGCGACCGGCCACGCCAGGGTGACCCTGGGAAAAGACCAGGGTCACCCTGGTAGGACAGGGCGACGCCGGACGCGCGGACCCAGCGCGACCCCCCGGGCCGGGGAAGCTCTCCCAGCCCGGGGGTCGCGGCAGGCCTAGCCGAGCGGCCAGACGGGCAGCACGACCTTCTTCCACGTCGCGTTCGTGACCCCGGCGAACGACGCGTACCAGGCGAGTGCCGCGGTGACCAGGCCGGCATAGCCGCCCACGTGCGTGATGTTGGTGCTCTGGTCGAGCGCACCGGCTGCCAGCAACGCGAACGTGACCGTGAGGGCGAGGAACACCGCCGCTACCGCCGCGTTGGTCCTCAGGCTCGCGACGAGCATGTAGGCCGTGAAGATCGTCCACATGAGGAGGAAGTAGCCCGTCGCCTGGTAGGCGGTTGCCGCCGGCAGCCCGCCGGCGACGTAGCGGACGTAGTAGAAGAACGCGATCCAGAAGGCTCCATAGGAGGTGAAGGCCAGCGCGCCGAAGGTGTTCTTGTTCTTCAGCTCCCACATTCCGGCCAGCAGCTGGGCGGCGCCGCCATAGACGAGTGCGAGCGGGAGCACCACACCTTCGAGGTTGCCGGCGAGGACGCCGGCGTTGAACAGGCTGAGCAAGAACGTCGTCATAGCGAAGCCGGCCAGCCCGATCGGGGCGGGATCGCCTATCGGCGACGTCACCGTCGCCTCGACGCTCGTCGCTCTCGCGGGTATGGCCTGTGTGCCTGTTCCCGTGCTCGGTTCACTCATCTCGTGGTTCCCCCTTCGTTGGGTCGTCTCGACGCAATCCGGTGGTCCCATCGCGCAGCCGCGATCCCCTGGACGACCCCCGGGTGCTGCTTGGAGCTTCTCGTTCCTCCTTTCCCTGCCGAGCTGGTAGTGAGTGGAGCTACAGCCGCGACGCAGGCCGGAATGCGGCCGACCCGATCACCGCGCGTCAGCTGTCGGCGCGCGGAGTGCTCTTGGCACGCTCCGCGATCTCGTGGACCACCGACTCGTTGGCGAGCGTGGTCACGTCGCCGAGCTTGCGCCTCTCCGAGATGTCGCGGAGCAGCCTGCGCATGATCTTGCCCGAACGCGTCTTGGGTAGCTCTGGCGTGAATACGATCGATGCAGGCCGGGCGATCTTGCCGATCTTCGCGGCGACGTGGTCACGCAGCTCCGTGATCAGATCGGCGTCACCTTCTCGATCGCCGCGCAGGGTGACGAATGCGGCGATCGCCTGGCCCGTCTGGGCGTCGGCACGTCCGATGACGGCGGCCTCGGCGACTGCAGGGTGGTCGACGAGCGCAGATTCGACCTCGAGCGTCGAGATGCGATGACCCGAGACGTTCATGACGTCGTCGACGCGTCCGAGCAGCCAGTAGTAGCCATCGAGATCGCGCTTCGCGCCATCGCCGGCGAAGTAGACCCACCGGTTCTCCTCGGGCACGGAGAACCTCCGCCAGTACGTCTCGACGAAGCGGTCGTCGTCGCCGTAGATGCCGCGCAACATCGACGGCCAGGGTCTCGTGATGACGAGGTACCCACCCTGACCGAGCGGGACGCTGTGCCCTTCCTCGTCGACGACGTCGGCAGCGATGCCCGGGAGCGGAAGGGTCGCCGAGCCCGGCTTCGTCGTCGTCACGCCCGGAAGTGGTGCGATCATGAGCCCGCCGGTCTCGGTCTGCCACCAGGTGTCGACGATCGGGCAGCGCCCACCGCCGACCACCTCGCGGTACCACATCCACGCCTCGGGGTTGATCGGCTCCCCGACCGTCCCGAGCAGTCGCAGGCTCGACAGGTCGTGCTTCGCGACGTGCTCGTCGCCCCACTTCATGAACGTCCGGATCGAGGTCGGAGCCGTATACAACGTGGTGACGCCGTAGCGCTCGACGATCTCCCAGAAGCGGTCTCTGTCCGGGTAGTGCGGGGCGCCCTCGTAGATGACAGAGGTGGCGCCGTTGGCGAGGGGCCCGTAGACGACGTAGCTGTGCCCCGTCACCCAGCCGATGTCTGCGGTGCACCAGTAGACGTCCTCCGTCTCGTGGAGGTCGAAGACCATCGAGTGGCTCGCCGCGGCACCGACGAGGTAGCCACCGCATGTGTGGACGATGCCCTTCGGCTTCGCGGTCGTGCCCGACGTGTGCAGCAGGAAGAGGAGGTCCTCCGCATCGCATTCGGTCGCAGGGCGCTCGGGACGCTGGTCGGGAACGATCTCGTCATACCAGACGTCGCGCCCGGGCGTCATCGGCACCGTCGCGCCGGTGCGCCGTACGACGACGACGTGCTCCACCGAGGGTGTCCGGGCGACGGCGTCGTCCGCCATCTCCTTCAACGGAACCACCGCACCACCTCGCCACGCTCCGTCGCACGTGACGACGAGCTTCGCACCGGCGTCGTCGATCCGGTCGGCGAGGGAGTCCGCGGAGAAGCCTCCGAACACGACGACATGTGGTGCGCCGAGTCGGGCACAGGCCAGCAGGGCGACGGGGAGCTCCGGGACCATGCCCATGTAGATCGCGACCCGGTCACCCTTGGCGACTCCGAGGGAGGCCAGAGCGTTCGCGCACCTGCACACCTCCGCGTGCAGCTCGCCGTAGGTGATGATCCGCCGGTCGCCCGGCTCGCCCTCCCAATAGTACGCGACGCGGTCGGCATGCTCGCCGAGATGTCGGTCAAGGCAGCTCTCCGTCACGTTGAGCGTGCCACCGACGAACCACTTCGCGAACGGTGCCTTCGACCAGTCGAGGACGGAGTCCCAGCGTCGTCTCCAGACGAGCCGCTCCGCCCTGCCCGACCAGTACCCGTCGAGATCCTCCTCTGCCTCCGCGTAGATGGCATCGGACGACACCACCGCTCTTCGTGCGAGCTCGGGCGGAGGTGGGAAGGTTCGCGCCTCGTCGAACAGGGCCTCGATCGTCTGGTGTCCTTCGTCCATCGCGCGTCCCCTCTCGCCTTGCTCGTCGGTCACCCACGTGGCCGCACCCCGGGATGCAGGCGTGCCGGTCTGCGACCTTGTGGCGGTCACCCGCGAGCCTCAGCGCGGTGGCTGGTGCCTGCTCCCGCCCAGCAGGTCTAGCCCGCCCCCACCGCACCGGTCGGTCGCAGCATCGTCGGACGACCCAGTTATACGGTGATGAGAAGCTCGGCACAAGGACCTGCTGGACGGCGTCACATGTCGCCACGAGAGCGCAACGTCAGGGACACATTTCCGCAATGACAGCCGGTGCGACGCCGCCCTATGTGTGCGGTCAGTCCGATCCCAGATAGTCGCGCAGCGGGCGCGAGAGAGCGGGCTGCCGGAGCTTCGCAAGCGTCTTCGTCTCGATCTGGCGGACGCGCTCGCGTGTCACTCCGAAGATCTGCCCGACCTCTTCGAGGGTGCGGACGCGCCCGTCGTCCAGGCCGAAGCGCAACCGGACGACTTCCTGCTCTCTCGGCGAGAGCTCGCCGAGCGCTCGCTGGACCGCCTCGTTGAGCATCACCCGCGTCGCCACGTCGACCGGCACCTCGGCGCAGCGGTCCTCGACGAGGTCGGAGAGGCTGAAGTCGTCCTCGTCGCCGATCGGCTGCTCGAGCGAGACCGTGTCCTGACTTATGCGCTGGATCTCGAGGACCCGTTCGACGGGGAACTGGATCCGTACGGCGACCTCCTCCACAGTCGGCTCTCGTCCGAGCTCCTGGGACAGCTGCCGCTGGACGCGCACGATCTTGTTGATCGTCTCGACCATGTGGACCGGTATGCGGATCGTGCGCGCCTGGTCTGCGACCGCCCGCGTGATCGCCTGGCGGATCCACCACGTCGCATAGGTCGAGAACTTGAAGCCCTTGCGGTAGTCGAACTTCTCGACGGCGCGCATGAGCCCGAGATTCCCCTCTTGTATCAGGTCGAGGAACGCCATGCCGCGGTTGCGGTAGCGCTTGGCGATCGAGACGACGAGGCGGAGGTTCGCCTCGGTGAGGAGGTCCTTCGCTTCGAGACCTTCGGCGACGAGGCGCTCGGCTGAGCGCCGCTCCGGAGAGGGGACACTCGAGAGGCTCCCGTCCGAGCTCCACGCCTCGAGTCGCGCCGCCGCTTCTTGTCCGAGCTCGATGCGCTTCGCGCAGAGCACTTCGAGGTCCGCCGAGAGCAGCGAGACCCTACCGATCTCGCGTAGATAGGCCCGCACGGTGTCGCCTGCGGGCGAGCCGGGAGCGCCCGCCGAGCCTCCGCCCCTAAGCGCTCGCAGAGCGACACCGTCGGCGTCGCTCTCGTCCGTCAGGTCGATGCGCGCCATCCTCCACCGTCCTCTTCGCGCTGCACCATCCACGCTACCAACCGTTTCGCCGCATCAATCGCCGGCGCGCCCGGACCCAGGGAGTCGCCGGCGTCTCGCAGCAGCTCGAGGTCTCGTCGGACGACCCCGCTCTTCTCGAGATGCTCCCGCGTGCCTGCGGGGCTACCGGAGCGCTCGGCTACGCGCGCCTCGCGTCCGAACGCGGCGAGGGCGGCCTCCGCTGCGGCGCGTGTCAGCGCGACGAAGGTGCCTAGCGGGTCCGCGTCAGTCTCGAGATCCGCGACGGCGATTCGTAGGAGCAGGTCGGCGACGCTCGGTGCCGACGCAGCGATCGCCTCGTGAAGCTCCGAAGCCGACGCGAGCACTTCGAAGGCCTCTCGCTGGAGCGGGTCGGTGAACAGGACCGCGTCGAACAGCTCGGCCACCTCCACCGGTCGGTGCACGGCGAGCGCGAGCCCGTCGAGCCCGGCGCGGGAGGCTCGAGGTCGCCGACCGCGTCCGGTCCTCGGCACGGTCTCGTCCGGCCCCGAGCCGCGCCTCGACTGGCGGGCGCCACCAGATGGCGGCCGCCCGACGTCCGATACCGGGTCGGAGGCGCTTGGCCCGTCGCCGCCCGGGTCGTCGTAGGCCGGCCAGTCGTCCGACGGGAGAGGCTCCGCCGCGGTGCGCGTGCTGTCGGGACGACGTGCCGCGCCCCCGCGTTTGCTCGCCGATGGTCCCACCAGCGACTCGCGGCGCAGCGTCTCGAGCAGGGGGCGCAGTCGCTCGGGATCGTGGTGGGTGCGGTCCGCGATCTCGACGAGGTACTGATCGCGGACGAGCTCGCTCGGGTGCTCCGCGACGCGCGCGAGGGCGGATTCCGCCGCGCGTGAACGTCCCTCGGGAGAGCCCAGGTCCGACGCTCCGATCGCTCGTTCCACCTGGAACGCGAGGAAAGGTCGCGCGTCGCGCACAGCGTTAGCGAGGCCGTCTGGGTCGCTCTCCGCGAGCTCGGCCGGGTCGCTCCCGGCAGGCAGTATCGCGACGGCGAGCTCGAGCGAGTGCCGTCGCTCCCATTCGTAGATGCGTGCGGCTGCGTTCTGGCCGGCGCTGTCCGCGTCGAAGGCAAGCACGACGCGCTTGGCGAAGTTCGCGAGCAGGCGGAGGTGCTCCTCGGTCAGCGACGTGCCACACGTCGCGACCGCACGTGGGACGCCGGCCCGGAAGAAGCCGATAACGTCCGTGTAGCCCTCGCAGACGACCGCCTCCCCGGCCCGGACCATGTCCTGCTTCGCCCAGTTGAGGCCGTAGAGGGTGCGCCGCTTCTGGTAGACCGACGATTCTGGCGAGTTGCGGTACTTCGGCCCCGGGTCGCGGTCGGTCGCGCGCAGCTCGGGGGGCAGGACCCGCCCCCCGAGAGCGATGGGCCGCCCGCCCGGGTCGAAGATCGGGAAGATGATGCGCTCACGGAAAGCGTCGCGCCCTTGCTCGCGACCGTCGAACGCGAGGCCGGCTTCCACGAGCAGACCCGTCGGGAGGCGGAGTGCGCGGACGAGCTCGTCGAAGCCCGCTGGCGCATAGCCGAGGCGGAACTGCCGCACGACGGCACCGTCGTAGCCGCGTGCGCGCAGGTACTGGCGGGCTCCGCCGGCGTCTCGGGCTGTGAGCAGGCGCTCGTGGTAGAACGCGGCCGCGGCGGCGAGGACGTCGTAGAGCTGCTTTCGCCGCCCGTGCTGCGCTGGGGCCCCCTCGTCGTCGTGGCGGATCGCGATGCCTGCACGCGCAGCGAGCCGCTCCACCGCTTCGACGAAGTCGCACCCCTCGACCGCGCGCACGAAGCTGATCGCGTCACCCGACGCCTGGCAGCCGAAGCAGTAGTAGAGGCCCTCCTCTGCGTTGACGCTGAACGACCC
This sequence comes from Acidimicrobiaceae bacterium, assembly GCA_027365385.1. Lineage (GTDB taxonomy): Bacteria > Actinomycetota > Acidimicrobiia > Acidimicrobiales > Bog-793 > JAJZCK01. The sequence continues at coordinate 32,584 of DAHXNN010000136.1, forward strand.
CGAATTCTCCGAGTGGAACGGGCAGAGCCCGACGTAGCGCCGGCCGACGCGCTTGAGTGCCGTCTGCTCGCCGACGAGGGCGACCATGTCGGTCGCCGCGCGCACCTGGGCGACGTCCTCGTCGGGAATGGCCATGGTCCGGACCGTACCCGCCTGAGCGTTCCCGCGGCGGCGGCTCGCGACGGAGGCGGGGTCCCGTGCCTGTCCCTAGCTGCCGATCCGCTCCGCGACGTACGCGACGACGTCGTCGACCGGGACGCGCTCTTGTGCCGTGGTGTCCCGGTCGCGCACGGTGACGCAACGGTCGACGAGACTGTCGAAGTCGACCGTGACGCACAGCGGCGTGCCGATCTCGTCCTGACGCCTGTAGCGCCGGCCGATCGACTGCGTCTCGTCGCGCTCGCACACGAAGCGACGGCGACACGACGCGAGCACCTCGTCGGTGAGCGGTGCGAGCTCCGGCTTCTTCGACAGAGGGAGCACTGCTACCTGGTACGGGGCGAGCCGTGGGTGGAGGCGGAGCACGGAGCGGCGCTCGCCTCCTACCTCGTCTTCGTCGTAGGCGGCGAGCAAGAAGGCCATCATGGTCCGCGTCGCACCGGCGGCCGGCTCGATGACGTGGGGGACGTACCGCTCTCCGCTCGCCTGGTCAAAGTACTCGAGTCGCACGCCGGAGTGCTCGGAGTGCGCCTTCAGGTCGAAGTCCGTGCGGTTGGCGATCCCTTCGAGCTCGCCCCAGCCCCAGGGGAAGGCGAACTCGACGTCGGCCGTGCCCGAGGAGTAGTGGGAGAGCTCCTCGGTCTCGTGCGGCCGGAGCCGCAGCATTGCCTCGGGGATGCCGTACCGGCTGTACCAGGACAAGCGTTCGGCGCACCAGTATGCGAACCACTGGGGGCTCTCGGCTGGCGGCACGAAGTACTCCATCTCCATCTGCTCGAACTCACGTGTCCGGAAGACGAAGTTGCCCGGCGTGATCTCGTTGCGGAAGCTCCGCCCGAGCTGCGCGATCCCAAACGGTGGCTTGCGCCGCATCGTCGTCTGCACGTTCGCGAAGTTGACGAACATGCCCTGCGCGGTCTCGGGGCGCAGGTAGGCGACGGACGCCTCGTCCTCGACCGGACCGACGAAGGTCTTGAACATCAAGTTGAACGGCCGGGCCTCGGTCAGGTCCGTCGAGCCGCAGTGCGGGCAGACCGGAGCACCGGTCTCGTCCGTCTCGAGGTGGTCGGCGCGCGAGCGCTCGTTGCAGCTCCGGCAGTCGACGAGCGGGTCGGTGAAGGTCGCGAGGTGGCCGGAGGCCTCCCAGACCTTGGGGTTGGTGAGGATCGCGGCGTCGAGCGGGACGACGTCGTCACGTTCTTGGACCACGGCCCGCCACCACGCGTCTTTCACGTTGCGCAGCATGAGCGTGCCGAGCGGGCCGTAGTCGTAGGTCGAGCGGATCCCGCCGTAGATCTCCGCCGACGGGAAGACGAAGCCACGACGCTTGCAGAGGTTCACGACGGCGTCGAACAGTGCCGTGCCGGAGGGCCGTGTCTTGTCACCTGCACCCGGAGCTGTCGCGTCGAGCGGCTCTGTCGTCTGGGAGAGGTGCTGGTCGGGCATGGGCGCAGGATGGTCCGGCCGGTCGCACTCACCTCCCGGAGAAGGTTTCCCCGGAGGCAGGCGATCCTCAGAAGCGGGCCGTGCCGGCCGGGGCGACCTCGAGCATGTGCCGCGTGGTGCGGAGCCGACGTTCGAGGTGGCACTCGACCGCGAGGAGCGCCAGGCGCTCGACCTCGGAGTCGGCGTCGTGTGGGCTCTCCTCGAGCACCCGTCTCAGGTCGCCCCCGACGATCCGGCGGACGAGATCGACCGTCTCGGTGGCGACGGCCTGGCCGCGTCGGCAGGCCCGGCAGAGCATGCCCCCCTCGCCCGGGTCGAACGCGACGAGAGGATCCGGGCCACCGCAGTGGGCGCACGCGACGACGACGGGCGCTACCCCCTCGACAGACAGCAGCTTCCAACAGAAGCCCGCGAGCACGAGGCGGGACTCGCTCGTCGCGAGCGTCCGCAGAGCCCCGATGAGCATCGCGAACAGCTCGGGCATCGGCTGGCGCTCCACCGCGACCTGGTCGACGATCTCGAGCATCGTCATCGCGGGGACGAGGCGGTCGAGGTCTTCCCGCAGAGACCTCGGCGAGCCGAGGACCTCGGACTGGGTGACGACGTCGAGCTCGCGCCCGTGCCAGCAGAGCATCGTGACGTGGCTCAGCGGCTCGAGGCGTGCCCCGATGCGGCTCTTGGTCCGGCGGACGCCTTTCGCCACCGCGCGCACCTTCCCGTGCCCAGGTGTCGCCAAGGTGACGATACGGTCCGCCTCGCCGAGGCGGACCGTCCTCAGCACGACGCCTTCGTCGCGGTAGAGGGTCACCGTCAGGTGCTCCTGATCCGTCCTCCGACGGCGATGAGCACGACGCCGGCCACGAGAAGCACGACGAGGAAGAGGGCGGGCTTGAAGCCGATGGCGGCGAGGAAGACCGTCGCCCCGAACGCGAGCAAGCCGAGCAGCGCTCCGGCGAGCCTCCCTGCGTGGTCCCACAGCCAGCCGGCATGCGTCGCGTCCCCGGGCGTTCCGGCCGGCGTGGTTGCCTGTCGTCCTCGCGATTGTGCTGTCGCGGCTGTCCCGTCGTTGCCCGCGGCCCGACGCCCTCCTGTGCTCACGCGTCGACCCCGCCGTAGCGGCGGTCACGCCGCTGGAACTCCCGCACCGCCTCGAACAGGTGCTCACGGCGGAAGTCCGGCCACAGCACGTCGGTGAAGACGAGCTCGGAGTACGCGAGCTCCCAGAGCAGGAAGTTCGAGATGCGGTACTCACCCGACGTCCGGATGACGAGATCCGGGTCTGGCATGTCGGGATAGTACAGACGCGAGCGGATCGCCCGCTCGTCGATCTTCGACGCAGGCAGGCCGGCGTCGACGAGATCGCGCACCGCGTCGACGATCTCGGCGCGCCCTCCGTAGTTGAAGCAGATCGTGAGGGTCATCCGGCGGTTCGCCGCGGTGAGCTCGACGGCGTCGTCCATGTGCCGGACCAGGCGCCTCGGCACTCGCCAGTCGCGCCTGCCTGCGAAGCGGACGCGTACGCCCTTCGCGTTGAGGTCGTCGCGGTTGCGGGTGAGGATGCCCTCGTTGAAGTGCATGAGATAGCGCACCTCGTCGGCGGGTCGCCGCCAGTTCTCCGTCGAGAAGGCGTACATCGACAGCCAGCGGATCCCGGCATCGAGTGCCCCGTCGATGACGTCGAGCATCGCCTCCTCGCCTGCCCCGTGGCCCTCGGTCCTCGGTAGGCCACGTGCCCGAGCCCAACGGCCGTTGCCGTCCATGACGCAGCCGACATGCACCGGCACGCGTGTCCCATCGATGCCCTCGACCGCCACGCAGGCGAAGTTAGCCGTCCTAGGGACAGTGCTCCCGGCAGGGTGGCCATGGGTCGGCACCGTGGATCTCCGCCCAGCGGCCGACGACGGCCTCTGCCTCGGCGATCCTGCCCGCGGCGACGAGCACCGGCAGCTCCCCGTCCAGCAGCTCCCGCCAGGGCAGCGTCGCGCTCGAGCGACCGCTCGAGCGCAGTGACTCCCTGACCTGGCCGAGCATCGCCGCGAGGACCTCCACCTCGGGACCCACGAGGGCAGCGACGCGGTCGCGCAGCCAGCTCGCGAGCGCTGGGCTCGTGCCCGCTGTCGAGACGGCGACCGAGACGGGACCTCGCCGGACCACCGCGGGCAGGATGAACGAGCAGCCGGGGATGTCGTCTGCGGCGTTGACGAGCACGCCGGAGCGCTCGCCGTCGGCGAACACCGCCCGGTCGACCTCGGGTCGGCCCGTCGCAGTCACGACGATCCTGTAGAGCGCTGCTTCGCCGGCCTCGTACCGGCGCCGCTCGACCGCGACGCCGAGGGCGTCGATCGCTTCGTCGACCCGCGGGGCCACGACCGTCACGTGCGCTCCGGCGGCGACAAGGCCCTCGACCTTGCGGAGCGCGACGCGGCCGCCTCCGACCACGAGGCACCGGTGGCCGGCGAGGAGGAGCGAGACGGGGTAGGTAGGGGCGGTGAACGGCACGAGCAACGAAGTCTACGGCGTTCGGGCCCGAAACATGACTCGCCGGGTCGGGTTATAATTCCGATCTGTCAAGTCAGGTATGAGCTCGAGCGGCCCGGGATCTCGGCTGCCGGCGGCGAGGAGCGGGAGCTAGCGTGAGCACGGTCGTGGAGAGTGCATCGGAGCTCGTGGGCGCGTCGGGCGGGCAAGACCCGGGTCTCGACCTCGCGGCCGAGCTCGACAACGTGCGGAGCGAGCTCGCCGGGGCGACAGCCACCGAGGTCGTCTCGTGGTCGGTCGTCCGGTTCGGACGAGGTGTCGTCCTCACGTCGTCCTTCCAGGACTGCGTCCTTCTCGACGTGGCGGTCCAGGTCGACCCGCGTATCCGGATCGTCTTCCTCGACACCGGCTACCACTTCCCGGAGACTCTCGAGTACCTGCACCTCGTGGAGGATCGTTACGGGCTCGACGTCGAGGTCGTCACGCCTGCCCTTCCGCTCGGCGAGCGCGCGTGTGGCACGCCGGGCTGCTGCCAGGCGCGCAAGGTCGAGCCGCTCAACGCCGTTCTCGCCGGTGCGCGAGCGTGGATGACGGGCGTGAAGAGGGTCGATACCCCCGAGCGCGCCGAAGCGCCCGTGGTGGCCTGGGATCCCGCCAAGAATGTCGTGAAGGTCAACCCCATCGTCGCCTGGACCGAGGACGACGTCGAGTCGTACGTCGTCGAGCACGGTCTCCCGCGCCACCCGTTGAATGCCGCCGGGTACTTGTCGATCGGCTGCGCGCCGACGACGCGCGCGGTCGCCGACGGGGAGGACCCACGCGCCGGGCGGTGGCCCGGCTCCGGCAAGACAGAGTGCGGACTGCATCTCTGAGCGCGGCCCGACGCGAGATACGACAGGACCGTCCCAGAGATGGAGTTCATAAGACCGTTCCGCCACGGCACCGAGCTGAGCCAGCAGGAGAGGTGGAAGCTCGAGCGGCATCCGCTCGACGTCGCCGAGGCGATCCGCGAGCGCTACTCGCGCCTCGGCCCCGATTCGATCGCGAAGGTCCCCGGCGAGGTCGAGCGCCTAAAGTGGGTCGGGCTCTACCCCCAGCGCCAAGGCGGCGACGCCTTCATGCTCCGGGTGAAGGTCCCAGGCGGGCGGCTCAGCGCGGCACAGGCCAGGCGCATCGGAGAGCTCGCGGACGAGCTCGCCCACGGCCCGGAGCCGCACCCGGTCTGGGGTGACCGGTACTGCGACATCACGACGCGCCAGACGGTGCAGCTGCACTGGCTCCACATCGGTGACATTCCGCAGGCATGGGACCGGCTCGCAGAGGTCGGGCTCACGACGGTGCAGGCCTGCGGTGACTCGGCGCGTAACGTCTCGTGCTGCCCGGTCGCCGGGATCGACGCCGACGAGGCGTTCGACGCCTCGCCCGTGGCCCGGGCGATCTCGGAGCTCTTCACCGGCAACCGCGAGTACGCGAACTTGCCGCGCAAGTTCAAGATCAGCGTGACCGGTTGCCTCGACGACTGCGCCCGCGCGGAGATCAACGACGTCGCGATGTGGCCCGCCCGCCTGGACGACGGCACTCTCGGATTCAACCTTCTCGTCGGCGGTGGGCTCTCGGACGGGCCGCGCATGGCGAGCGACGTCGACGTCTTCGTCGAACCTCGCGACGCCCCGGAGTGCGCCCGGGCGATCGCTCAGCTCTATGGCGAGCTCGGCAACCGCGAGAACCGCGGGGTGAACCGCTTCCGCTATCTCGTCCAGGAGCTCGGACCCGAGCTGATCCGTGACGAGCTCGAGGCCAGGGCGACGTTCGAGCTGCGCCCCGCTGGCGAGGCGCTCACCCGCCGCTACCGCGGCGACCACGTCGGCGTGCACCGTCAGCGGGCAGCGAGCCCGGACGGCCCCCTGCGGTCCTATGTCGGCTGCTCGGTCACCGTCGGGCGGATCACGGGCGCAGATCTCGTCGAGGTGGCCCACCTCGCCGAGGCGTACGGCGATGCGACGGTACGCCTCACCGCGGATCAGAACCTGGTGCTCTCCGGTGTCCCGGACGACTGCCTCGACGAGCTGCTGGCGCACGAGGTGCTCGGGCGGTGCTCGCCGTTCCCGGGTCCGTTCACCCGTGGCGTCGTCGCTTGCACGGGGAACGAGTTTTGCCGCTTCGCGATCGTCGAGACCAAGGTCCGGGCGGCGGACTGGGCCCGGGAGATGGACGAGAGGTTCGCGGACGTGCTCGGTGGCCCCGAGGAGGAGGTCGTCCGCATGCACTTCTCCGGCTGCTCGGCCTCGTGCGCGCAGCCCCAGATAGCGGACATCGCGTTCCGGGGCGAGACGGCACACGTCGGCGAGTCGATCGTCGAGGCGGTCGATGTCGGTCTCGGAGGTGGTCTCGGGCCGGACGCGGTCTTCGCCGACTGGGTCGCAGGCGCGGTTCCGGTCGGGGACGTCCCGGACGCGATCGCTGCTGTCCTGCACAGGTACCTGGTCGAGAGGCGTGCCGGCGAGCCGTTCCGCAGCTTCGTCCGCCGTCTCGGCGCCGAGGATCTTGCACCTCAGCTCTCCACTGCTGGTGTGCCCGGTCGCCCCGTCCCGGACCGTGACGCGGGCGCGAGCAGCACGGGGACGGACGAACGGCCCACGACGAGAGGATCGACATGACCGATCTCGCGCTCCGCGACGGGGAGCGCTCGCCGGGTGGCGAGCGCACAGGGTACGACCAGCGACCTGCACTGCCCCCATTCCGGCTACGTGCCTCGATGAACGGGATCACGGAGGCGCCCGGCAAGGTCTGGTTCTTCGAGCTGGCGGCGGCAGTCATCGACGCCGACCGCTGCGTGCGCTGCGGCGCCTGTGTGGCCGCGTGCCCGTCCGACTCGATCGGCGTCGGCCACGACGACCTGCCCATACTCGTGAAGATGTGCACCGGCTGCTCGCTCTGCTGGGACTTCTGCCCGCGCGGGGGTCTGCGCTACGAGACGACCTGGCTTCCCGAATCGGAGCCGAGCGACTCGTCGTGGCGCATCACCGGTGCCGATCCGGCGCCAGGGCTCGGCAAGGTCGTCGCCAGCTATGCAGCGCGAGTCCGCACGGGGAACCCGCACAGGGCTCCCGGCGCCCAGGACGGAGGCGTCGTCTCGGCCATCTTGCTGTCGGCTCTCGCGTCGGGCCAGATCGACGGCGCCTTGATCGCTCGTGTCGACCCGCAGACCCCCTGGCGTGGGGTCCCGTACGTCGCGACGACGAGCCAGGAGATCCTGAAGAGCGCGGGGACGTTCTACAACCAGACGATGGCGCTCGCGGCGCTCGACCTCGAACGGGCTGGCCTCGGCCCCGAGGCGAGGATCGCGGTGGTCGGGACGCCGTGCGAGATCGAGGGCATACGGGCGCTCCAGGCGCGGGCGTGGGGCAGGGGAGCATCGCGAGTCGACGCGGTCGCGCTCACGATCGCGCTCTTGTGCACGAAGAGCTTCGACTACCGCAAGCTGATGCTCGAGAGCCTGCGCGACGAGCGCGGCCTCGACCTCGGCCGTGTCGGCAAGGTCGACGTCGCGCACGGCCGGCTCCTCGTCGAGGACCTGGAGCACCGCGTCGTGGTCGACGAGCCCGTGAAGGCCTTCCACGGCGCCGCGCTGAAGGGCTGCGACGAGTGTGCCGACTTCCTCGGGCGGGCAGCCGACCTCGCGGTCGGAAGCGTCGGCAGTCCGGACGGTTGGTCGAGCGTGCTCGTCCGCACCCCCGCGGGCCTGGCAGCGTTCGAGCTCGCGGCACCGAGCCTCGAGCTCGCCGAGATCGCACGGCCCGAGGCGCTCGACAAGCTCGACCGCATCGACAAGAGCATCGCGACCGGGAGCCTGCGCCGAGCGCTCGAGCCGGACGGGGCGATGTTCGTCGACTTCGCGGACCATCTCGCCGCCTACGACGGCAGCGACCGGGCGCCGGTTTGGAAGGGATGGTGAGCGTCGTGGAACGCGAGCTGCGGGACCGGCTCCTCGGCCACCTCCCCGTGGATCCCGTGATCCTGCGCGCCCGGCTCCACGCGATCGCGGCGAGCGACCCGGAGGCCGCACCGGTCGCGATCGCCGAAGCGCTCAGCGAGGAGCTGGCCGAGGCGTGGGGAGGCGAGCTCGGGTCAGAGCAGTCGTCGCAGCGCGTCATCGGCTCCGCGCTCGCTGCCGGTGCCCGTGAGACCTGGCTGTGGGTGATGGGCGAGAGGACCTGGCGTCACACCGCGGAGGGTCTCGCGGGCCGTGCGGCGCGGCGTGTCGAGCCGGCGGCGAGCAGCGGGTAACGCTCCAGGAGCAGCTGCCATAGGTCCCGCGGCAGCTGTCATGGCACAGCCCGGTCCTATGCTCCGCGCCGTGAGCGGACACGTGGAGATCCTTGCCTACGGCGACGCGACCTTCGCCGCGCTCGGCGAGGTGGTCGACTCGTGCCGGGCAGGTGATCCACTCGCGCCGGTCGTCGTGGTGGCCCCCAACGCGAGCGCGAGGTCGCAGCTTGGCGCCCGGCTCGCCCGCCGCGGCTCTGCGGTCGGCGGCCTGGCGGGCGTGCGCTTCGTGCTCGCCGCAGAGCTCGTACGTGCGCTCGGCGAGGAGAGCCTGCTCGCGCAAGGTCGCCGACCGCTCACGCGTGTCGCGTTGCTCGTCGCGGTGCGCGCGACGCTCGCCTCGCGGGTCGGGCTCCTGGCGCAGGTCGCCGACCACCGCTCGACGGCCGAGGAGCTCGCCGACCGCTACGAGGAGCTGAGG
>DAHXNN010000152.1 GCA_027365385.1 Acidimicrobiaceae bacterium
GTCGGCGTCGGCGTCGGCGTCGGCGTCGAGCTTATGGAACCACCGCCAACGGCGACTTGTCGAGCGTCGGTGGGAGCGGGGCAGCCGGGGGCCGCATCGGGGGCGAAGTTGCATACCACCTGGGTCACCCATCGGTAGTCCGGATTGAGCAGTGACGCCGAGGATGTGGACGACGCGTCCTTCATGCAGGTCCGCACTCCGGGTCAACTGCCTATCAGCCACTCTACGACGTCAGTGGCCAAGAGGGAGGAACGCGCCCTGCTGGGCAATGGAGCGCCGGGAGATCCGTCGACGCCGGGACGACGAGAGACTGGAAACTGCTCCTCGGACGATCACTCATCATCAGCGATCGTACGTACTAGTCCGTAGTCGTGACGTTGTCGGAGTGGGCGGAGCAAGAGCGCATCCACTATCAGACCGCCTGGAAGTGGTTTCGGGACGGGACGTTGCCCGTCCCTGCGGTTCTCACTCCGACAGGGACGATCCTGGTGGAGGTGCCCCGTGCTGGGGTCCGTGGGGATGTTCAGGTGGCGGTCTACGCCCGGCCGATGCAGGTTGCCCGCTCATGCCGCGAGTCGAGCCGATCCGACCTCGCCTGCGCGCTGCCTGGTCGCTAGCCGGAGCCTTACCAGCCGGTCGTGGTCTTCGCGGGCTTGCTCGCCGGACGGACAGGGGTCGCCGCGGCAGTCTGTGCGCTCGGCCGGACAAGTGTCCACGTGCCGCCGAATGCGACGATGCCCTCGCCGTGGGTCTGGCTCGGCCCGGTGTCCTTCGCGAAGTAGAAGAGCGGGTAGCCGTTGAGCGTCACCTGCTTGGTGGTGGCGCTGCGCTTGACGAAGCCGACATGCCCGGTCACTCCCGCGCCGAGCGAGACCGACTTTGCCGCCGAAGCGACGAGCAGTGGGGGCCAGATCGCAAGGCACTTGCCGACGCAAGCCTTCTTCGTGCCCCGCTCGCTCGACAGGACGTAGAGGCTGAAGTGCTTCGCGTTTCCGAGTACCTTGCCGTAGCCCGGGACAGCAAGCACCTCGAGGAAGCCGGGCGCTCGGGCGGCGTGCCCTGTCGCTGCCTGCCCTGTCGCTGCCTGCCCTGTGGCGGTACGCGTGGCTGCCGTGCTCGCCGGCGCGAGCACGGCAAGTGATGCAGCTGAAAGAGCAGCGACTCCGACTGCCGAGGCCGCCCTCGTCACGAACCGTCCCCGTTCACCCGTGCTCGTCTCGTCGTGCACCTCGCGCGGCGCGTTCGACGTGGTAGTGCTCATCGTGCCCTCCTTTATCGGTCTCTCCTCGCTTCTCACAGCCGGGGCGACCGCTCGACCGTCGGCTGCCGGAGCGTGCTCTCCCGCCCTCCTCGAGTACTACGGACGAGCCCCTCGGAGAGATTGCCGGCGCACGAGAGATTTCCTGGCTACGAGAGATCGCCTGGCCACGCGAGAAGAGCGCGACCGTCCCGGGAGCGGGCCGCGGTGCAATGCTTGCACGGTGCCCTCGCCGGGACGTCCTGCCGGATCCGCTGTGCCGCTGCTCGCCGTCGCGGGTGCAGGGCTCCTCCTTGGGACGGGAGCGATCCATCTCGACCTCTACCTCACCGGGTACTCGAGCGTCGCGACGATCGGGCCGCTCTTCCTCGCCCAGGTCGCAGCCGCGTTCCTGCTCGCGCTCGCTGTCGTCGTGGTGCGCCACCCGCTCGTCCTTGCCGCCGGTGCGCTGTTCGCACTTGCAACCCTTGCGGGCTACCTCGAGAGCGTCGCGATCGGGCTCTTCGGCTTCCACGAGGTGCGGACGACGGCAGGGATCGTCGCCGGGGTCGTCGAGATCGCCGCCTTCGTCGTGCTCGGCATCGCGGGCGCTGTCGCACTCGACACGGCCCGTCGGCGCTTTGCGATACGCGGCGTCGCTCCCCTCGCGCTCGCGAGCGTGATCGCGCTAGCTCTCGTGCTCGCCGGGAGCTCCACAGCTCCGGTGCAGCTCGGGCGAGCCCGGGCAGTCGGGCCCGTCGTCGCGATGACGGTCCCCCACTACGGGGTCGTGCTCGGGACGTCCCACCACGACAGCCTCTACCTGCTCACCGCCGAGCGGGGCGACAAGATCGTCTGCACGGGTGGCTGTCTCGCGCTCTGGCCACCACTTCTCGCCACCGCCGCCTCGCTCGCCACGAGGATCCCGGGGCTCGCGGGCCGGCTCGGTCTCGTCCGGCGCGGCTCGCATGCCGAGCAGGTCACCTACGACGGCTACCCCCTCTACAGCTACGCAGGCGATCCCGGACCGAAAGCCTCCGCTGGCGAGGGCATCGCCTCGTTCGGCGGGACCTGGTACCTCGTGCGTGCCTCCGCGAGAACCGCGTCCGGCGCAGCGGTGAGAGCAGCCTCCTGAGGTCGGCAGGCGGCAGTCGGCAGAGGCCAGAGGCCAGAGGTTCGAAGGTCGTCGGCGCCCCGGCCCTCCACGCCGTAGGTCGCGACCCTGCCGTTCGACCAGATCAGTACTGCGACGGTAAATACGCAGGTCAGACGCCAAATCGATCCTGTATGGCGAGGGTTGGCTACTGCGCAGCGCCTCGCAGGGGGCGATTCGCACCTCCGACGCTGGGGACGAGCCGGTGCAGTGCTGAGGGTGGTGCGGCGGCCATGTGGACATATAGCAACAGTTGTTGTAGTGTGTCAACGTGACTCGTAAGCGGCACCCCTCAGGGGTAATCGAGGAAGCGGTCCGCTATGCCGAGTCGAACGGCTGGAGCTACCGGGCATCGGGAAAGTCTGCCCACGCCTGGGGCTTCGTCGTCTGTCCAGGAGACTGTCCGCAGGTCGCCGTGTAGTCCACTCCGCGAGTTCCTGAGCACCACGCCCGGGCCATTCGGCGAGCCGTCGATCGATGCCCTCACTCCACAGGAGGATCTACATGACCACCTACAACGTCACGCTTCTGGTCGCTGGTGTCGACGAGGAGGGTCTCGACGACATCTACGCCGCGACCGACGGTGCCGCCACTGTCGAGATCGGCGACCGTTGGACCAGCACGGTCGGATTCGACATCGAGGCCGGCACCTTCGCCGATGCGGTCCTGCAGGCCATCGACCAGATCGAGCAGGTCCCTGGCCTGAGCGTTGTCCGGGTCGAGCCGGATCAGTTGGTCTGGGCGTCGGAGATAGCCGATCGGGTCGGGCGGACCCGCCAGTCCATCGACCAGTTGGTCAAGGGGCAGCGAGGTCCCGGGGGGTTCCCCGCCCCCGTGTCGGGGAACGTGCGGAACCCGCTGTGGCGCTGGGCCGACGTCGAGGCATGGTTTGCTGCCTACGAGCACCGTGAGATCGATACCGAGCGCCCGGCGGTGATCGGGGCGGTCAACGGAGCACTCGAGGCGCGGCGCAACCTGCACGTCCGGCCGAACCCCGAACTGGCGGCCAGGCTGGAGGCATTGATCGGAGCGTGACCGAGACGAGTTCATCGCGGTCGGAAGGCTGATCGTCGACATGTCCTGCTCTGTTTCTTCATCCCATCACGATGCGGAGCTGCGCGAGTTGCGTCGCGAGCTTGGGAGGCTTCGCGCCGAGAACGCTCGGCTGGCACAGCTTGTCGGATTGGTGGGTCCGCGTCCCTTGCCCGACGAGACGGCCCGCTCACCACTCTTCGGCGGACTCCCGGGTGCGGTGAACCGGTCCTCCTCGAAAGCGGACAAGGTCACGTTCTTTCGGCACCTCTTTACCGGCCGCGACGACGTGCACGCGCTGCGATGGGAGAACGATCGTACGGGCCGAGCCGGATGGATGCCTGCCGTCGAAGGCGGCTTCCGACGAGGTCAGACCAACCGGACGTACCTGCCGCTCACCGACGACGTCATCACCGCTCACCTCGCCGGCACCATTCACGCCGGGTTGTACCCGTTTCGGCAACTTGATCGCGCTGCCGCTGCAGGGCACGTGCCGAAAGCAGGGAACGACCGTCTTCCTCGATCTGGCGACTCTGGAGCCCCACGAAGACCAGTTCGGCTACCTGTCGCATGTGGAGCGCCTTACCCCGAAGCAAGTGGCAGACCGTGCAGAGGCCATGCGGCCGCTCACCGTCGGACCTGGTGCCCGTCGTCTCCACGCCAGTGGGGCGACCCGGATGCACCCGCCAGCGCCAGCGGTGATCCGCGCTCGCTTGGGGGCTGGGGTCTCACTGGAGCGTGCTGGATTGCCCCCGCCCTTCTCGGGTCGCTCAAGCACGCCGCGTCGTTGCACAATCCCGAGTCCTACAAGCGCGAGAAGCGACGACTGTCCACCTACGGCGTTCCCCGCTTCGTCCGCTGCTACCACGAGGATCTGGAGTGGCTACACCTCCCTCGCGGACTCCGTGAGGTGGTCCAGGATCTGGTTTTGCAGGCCGGCAGCCAACTGGAGATCACCGACGACCGGCCAGAACCGCCGCTCTCCATGACTTCTCGTTCAACGCGCAGCTTCTCCCGGCTCAGCAGCGCGCTCTGGACGCCATCCTCGAACACGAGTTGGGAGTGCTGGTGGCACCACCTGGGGCGGGAAAGACCGTCGTCGGCTGCGCGCTGATTGCCAAGACTGGTCCCCCGACGCTCGTCCTTGTCGATCGGACGGCGTTGCTCGACCAGTGGCGTGGCCAGGTCGAGACCCTGCTTGGCGTGAAACCGGGCCAGCTCGGTGGGGGTCGTCGGCGACGCAGCGGATTGGTCGACCTGGCGAGCCTGCAGACGCTCGCCCGCAGGGACGACCTAGCCGAGCTCCTTGCCGACTACGGGCTGGAGATCGCCGACGAATGCCATCATCTCCCCGCGGCCACGCTGGAGCGGGCTGTTCGCCAACTCCCGACTCGGCGCTGGCTCGGCCTGACGGCCACCCCATACCGGAGCGATGGTCTCGACCAGATGATCCTCATGCAGTGCGGCCCCGTGCGTCATCGGATTCCAGTGGAGACGACAAGGGAGCAGCCATCAGCTGCGACCACGACGCGAAACGTCCTGGTGCACAGGACCACGTCCCGGTACGACTCCGACTTCGACTCCAGCACCCTCGGCATGATCCAGGACATCTACCGTTCCCTCGTCAACGACGAGCAGCGCAACGCCGCCATCATCGCCGACGTCCAAGGTGCACGTCGCCGTGGTCGTCACTGTTTGCTCCTGACCAGCCGAACGGCTCACATGGAGATCCTGGCTGGCGGACTACGAGAGGCCGGGCACTCACCGGTCTCGCTCCACGGCAAGCTGGGCGCCAGAGCGAGGCGTGCGGCCATCGAGTCCCTGAAGGTCACCGACGGCGGACCACCGCTCTTGGCCGTTGCTACCGGCCCGTACATTACGGAACGATGTGCAGGCTACGCGAGTCTGGGCTTCCCATCACCAGTCGAGCTGTAGGTCATCTTCCCGGCCCAGCGGGGCCAGAGCGAGCCGAGCACGTAGGCGCACCGATCGTCGGAGGACTGGCCCGGCTCCTGCCGTCGAGCTCGACAGGTACTGCGACGGCGAAGATGCTGGTCACCGTGGTATTGAGGTTCGCTCTGTGGAGGCGTCACACTCCTTGTTCACGAGCAGGCGATCCGAACCTACGACGCCCCAAGGCGCGCCCTGGGCCGTGCGTCGCCAACTCAGAGCCGGCCCATCGAGTGCGCGACCATAGACCGAGGTGATGAGCGTGTCGGCGGCGAAGAGGCAGGAGAACGGGACCAAGCTCGAGCAGCGTGTCGTTCGAGCGGCCGAGGCCGCCCTGGCGGAACGGCAGTTCGTCAGCGCGATCGACGTGCTGGTGGGCATCGGCTGGCTCGCGCCGTCGCGCGTCGAGGAATGGCGCCGCAGTCGTCGCGAGACGAAGACCCTGCGATCGCTGAGCTGTCGGCGATCGAGGACGCCGACGAGCTCTGCCGGCGTCTCCTCGAGTCGGCCTGGGGCTGGGGGTCGAGCTCCCGTTGCGCAGAGGCGGTCGAGCTGCTCGAAAGAGTGCGCGGCACCGGCACCCTCCCCGCCGCGTTCCTCGCCATGTTGCTCTGCACCTGTGACCGGTGGGGCCGGGTCACGGCCAAGCTGATCGCTGCGATCGACGGCTCCGGGATCCTCACCGGGGCCGATCTCGACGAGCTGGCCGAATCGTTCCTTGGCGAGGAGGTGGTGATCGAACACCCCCTCACGTGGGTATCGCCTCAGTCCACAGGACCTTCGCCGAGGCG
>DAHXNN010000161.1 GCA_027365385.1 Acidimicrobiaceae bacterium
GCGGGCTGGCTGGCCACCGACCTCGCAGAAGGCGAGCCGGCCCGCGAGCCGGTACCACGCGGTGTCCTCGACACCCTTGGCCATGACAGCGCCGGAGCGTTGCTGCCACGACGCGACCGCAGCGGCGTGCGAGGGGTCGAGCAGGATGTCGAGCATTCCTGGTGATCGAGCCGTCGCGATCGCGAGCGCCTCGGAATCCTCGCTGGCGAGGGGACCTGAGTCGAGGTACGTGCGGTAGACGGGGAGCGCGACGGTGACCTCCACGAGGCTCTCGGTGCTCGTGCCGAGCGCGGTCGCCACGTGCTCGAGCTCGGCTGCGAACGTGGTGCTGGCGACCGCGCGGCGGCACGCGGTCGCGCAGCTCGCGACGTCCGGCTCGCCCTCGGTGGCGGCCGCCTCGGCGAGCCGGTCGCAGCCCTGTGGGTCGACGAGCGCCCCGCCGATGTCGTCGAGGGCCTCGTAGCCGGTCGTCCCGGCGACGCGCCAGGAGCGCCGGAGCGTCTCGTCACCGGTCAGGATCTTCTCGACCACGACGGGAAGACCCCCTGTCAGCTCGGCCAGCCGGCGGAGGTAGCCCGCAGGGTCGGCCAGCCCATCGACGTGGTCGACGCGTAGCCCCGTCACGAGACCGTCCGCGACGAGGCGCCCGACGAGGGCGTGCAACCGCTCGAAGACCTCAGGTCGCTCGGTGTGCACGCCGACGAGAGTGTCAATGTCGAAGAACCGTCGATAGTTCCGAGCGCTCCTGTCGTGCCAGTCGACGAGGCGGTAGTGCTGGGCGCCGAGCACTTCGGCGACATCCTCGTCCGGTCGGAGCGCTCCGCCTGTGACTGGGAGATGGGTCCCGCCGACGGCGACCACCGGCTCGCCGCCGACTGCTGAGGTCGTCACCGAGCCCTCGGCCAGCGCCTCGTCGAGCGGTCTGTCGAGCAGGGGCAGGAGGACCTTGCCTGCGCCAGCGTCCCAGTCCACGTCGAACACCTCCGCGAGCTCCGACGCGCGGCCGTCCCTCAGCACCGCACGCCACCACGGCCCGCCGGCCCAGGTCGAGAGGTGGTTCGGGACGATGTCGACGACGCAGCCGATGCCCGCTGCGGCAAGGGCCGTCCCCAGCCGCCGGAAGCCCTGCTCGCCTCCGAGCTCGGCACGCAGGCGCGACGGGTCGGTGCCGTCGTATCCGTGGGTGCTGCCGGGGACGGCCTCGGAGATCGGTGAGCAGTAGAGGTTCTCGACGCGGAGCGACGCGAGGTGGCCGACGAGCGCGGCAGCGTCGTCGAAGTCGAGCGTCGGACCGAGCTGGAGCCGGTAGGTTGACCCCATCCCCGGCGTCATCGCCCGACCCGCGGTCCACCCTCGTGCACCTCCACGGCGACGACGGCGGCGTAGCCCTCGAGCACGAGCTCCGGCGCGGGAGCGTCGGGGCCTCCGAGGACGTCCCCGGGTGCAAGGCCCCTCGCGCCGCGGGCAGCGCGGACCTCCCACCGTCGCCCGCCGAGAAGGGGGATCCCGACCTCTGCCGGTCCGGCCTCTCCCGTTGCGTGGGGCTGCCGTGCGAAGCGGCAGATCGTGACGACCGCCGGTGCGTCGAGATAGGCGCCGGCTCGGCGCAGGAGTGCCAGCGTGGACGTGGAGACGTCGGGTGCCGGTGTCGCGAGGGCGGGCTCCAGGGAGCCGAGGGCCGGCTCGGACCTCCGCAGCGCGAGCAGCGTCCGTTGCCACTCGAGGAGGTCAGCGTGAGGCGGGGATCCGGCGCGGGTGCGGTCCGGGCGGCTCGCAGCGAACGTAGCGGGGTCCTGCGGGTCGAGCGTGTCGCCGCCGAGCTCGGCCGCGCGGCCACGGCGCACCGCCTGCGCGAGCTCTGGGTCGTCGTGGCTCGTGAAGAAGTGGAAGGGTGCCGTCTCGCCGTATTCCTCGCCCATGAAGCGAAGTGGGACGAATGGTGCAAGAAGTGTGCATAAGGTGATCGGGTACTGCGCCGCGAGGGGGAGCGCGCTCGCGAGCCGCTCCCCCCGTCCGGCGTTCGCGATCTGGTCGTGGTTCTGCGCGAACACGACGAGGCGGTCGCCGCTCGTGTCGGGGGGGAGTGGGGCACCGTGGCGTCGCCCGAAGCTCTGCGAGTGGCGACCGGTGAGGACCCAGCCGCGAGACGACGCCGTACCGAGGTCCGCGAGGCCGTGGAAGTCGGCGAAGAAGCGGTCCTTCTCGCCCGTGAGCGTCGATCGCAGCGCGTGGTGGAAGTCGTCGTCCCACGACGCGTCGCAGCCGAGCCCGCCTGCTGCGACCGCCGTGGTGAGCCGCGGGTCGTTCGCCGGACTCTCCGCAGTGACGGTCACGGTGCGGCCGAGGGCCCGGCCGAGCGCGGAGAGCGTGGTCGTCAGCTCGGCGAGGAACGGCGACGCGCTCGTGTCGATGATCTCGTGGACGGCGTCGAGCCGCAGCCCGTCGACGCCGAGCTCGCCGACGAGATAGCAGGCGTGCTCGACGAAGTAGGCCCGCACGGCGTCGCTTCCGGGGCCGTCGACGTTCACGGCGTCGCCCCACGGCGTGCGGTACCGGTCGGTGAAGTACGGTCCGAAGTGACCGTGGACGGCGCCCTCGGGGCCGATGTGGTTGTAGACCGCGTCGACGACGACGGCGATCCCCCGTTCGTGCGCTGTCTCGACGAGGGCGACGAGACCGTCCGGACCCCCGTAGCTCGACTGGACCGCGAAGGGGAAGACGCCGTCGTAGCCCCAGTTGCGCGGCCCGGGGAACTCCGCGACGGGCATCAGCTCGATCACCGTGTACCCGGCACGGGCGAGGTCGTCCAGCGCCTCGGCGACACCGGCGAACGTGCCGGCCGGGCTGAACGTCCCCACGTGCAGCTCGCAGATCACCTGGGCGGCGGGAGGGACGCCCCGCCAGCTCGCGTGCGACGGCGCGCGCGTGGCGACGACCTCGGATGCGCCACGCACACCGTCGGGCTGGGATCGCGAGGCAGGGTCGGCGAAGGGCCCCCGACCGTCGAGCAGGTAGCGGTAGCGTGTCCCTGGTCCCGTACCCTCGAGAGTCGCAGCGTGGTAGCCGTCGCCAGCGGTAGCGAGGTGCTCTCTCCGGCCGTCGTCGCAGACGAGCGTCACGATCGAGGCACGCGGTGCCCACACGCGGAAGTGTGTCGCGTGCTCGTCGAGCACGCGTGGTCCGTGGAGGCTCACTGGTTGGGCAGATCCTGCGGGACGGGCGACGCGAACGCCACGATCCCGAGCGGCGGGATTGCGCATTCGAAGCTCGCCGGACGGCCGGCGAACGGCTCATCGGTCGCTTCGACGCCACCCAGGTTTCCGACCCCCGAGCCGCCGTAGTCGGCGCTGTCGCTGTTGAGCACCTCGTGCCAACGCCCGCGAGCAGGGACGCCGAAACGCCGGCGCCGCGGGACGGGGGTGAAGTTCGCGACCGCGACTACGGTCCCGGCGCCGCGCCCGGCGCGCAACCACGCGAGGACACCGTCGTCGGCGGCGTCCGCGACGAGCCAGGCGAACCCCTCACCTTCTAGGTCGTGTCCGTGTAGCGCCTCGAGGTCGCGGTAGCAGCGGTTGCAGTCGGCGACGAAGCGCGCGACACCCGCGTGGTCTGGATGGTCGACCAGGGACCACTCGATCTCCGACTCGTGGTCCCACTCCTTCCAGGTGGCGAGCTCGCTGCCCATGAAGAGCAGCTTCTTGCCCGGGAGCAGCCACTGGTAGCCGTAGAGCAGGCGCAGGTTCGCGCGTCGTTGCCAGTCGTCGCCCGGCATCTTTGAGGCGAGCGAGCCCTTGCCGTGGACCACCTCGTCGTGGGAGAGCGGCAGGAGGTAGCGCTCGCTCGTCGCGTAGAGGGCGCGGAAGGTGAGCTCGTTGTAGTGGAATCGCCGGTGAGCGGGGTCGCGGGCGAGGTGGGTCAAGGTGTCGTGCATCCAGCCCATGTCCCACTTGAGGGAGAAGCCAAGGCCTCCCTCGCCCGTCGGCCGGGTGACGCCTGGCCACGCGGTCGACTCCTCCGCGACGGTGAGCACTCCGGGAAAGCCAGTGTGCACAGCGTCGTTCACCTCGCGCAGGAAGCGGATCGCGTCGAGGTCCTCGCGGCCGCCGAAGGGGTTGGGCGTCCAGCTGCCGGCGCTTCGCGAATAGTCGAGGTAGAGCATCGAGGCGACTGCGTCGACGCGCAACCCGTCGGCGTGGTAGCGGTCGAGCCAGAAGCATGCGGACGAGGCCAGGAAGGAGCGGACCTCGTGCCGGCCGTAGTTGAACTCGAAGCTTCCCCAGTCGGGATGGATCGCCCGCCGCGGGTCTGCGTGCTCGTAGAGGTGCGTGCCGTCGAGCTCCGCGAGGGCGAACGCGTCCGTGGCGAAATGCGACGGCACCCAGTCGAGCAGGACGCCGATGCCGGCCGCGTGGAGCTCGTCGACGAGGTGCGCGAACCCCGCCGGCGGTCCGTACCGGGCGGAGGGCGCGAAGAAGCCCGTCGTCTGGTAGCCCCACGAGCCGTAGAAGGGGTGCTCCATGACCGGCATGAGCTCGACGTGGGTGAAGCCGAGCCGCGTGACGTGCTCGACGAGAGGACCGGCGATCTGGTCGTAGCTCAGCAGCTCTCCGTGGGGTCCGTGTCGCCAGGAGCCGAGGTGGACCTCGTAGGCGCTCATCGCCTCCGTGCCCGCCTGTCGGCTGGCACGGCTCGCCATCCACGCTGCGTCGTGCCAGGTGAAGTCGAGAGTGGCGAGCACCGACGCGGTCGCGGGCGCGTCCTCGGAGCAGAAGGCGAGCGGGTCGGCCTTCTCGCGACTGCCCGCCGGCGAGTCGATCGCGTACTTGTACCGTGTGCCGTCCCCGACGTTGCCGACGACTCCGGCCCAGATCCCCGACGAGCCCCGGGGTTCGAGCTGGTCGATCCCGGCGGTCCAGCCGTTGCCGTCGTGGACGACCGACACCGCCGTCGCACTCGGTGCCCAGATCGCGAAGTGCGCATACCCCGGCGACGCAGCCAGCAGGTGTCCCCCGAGGCAGTCGTAGAGGCGGTAGTGGCGTCCCTCGTTGAACAGGTAGCGGTCGAGCTCGCCGACGAGCTCGACCCGAGGTGGGGTGGCGGACCTGTCTCGAGGTGCGGTCATCGGCGTCTCCCGGGCTCGCTGCGGCGCGCTGCGTCCAACCTCGCGAGTATCTCGCGCGCCCTCGGATCCGCGACGATCTCGTCGAGCCGGCGCGCGAGGCGGCGGGAGAAGTTCGCGTGCTCGGTCGTCGTGCCCGGAAGGTTGTGCGGGTCGAGCTCGGCCCAGAGGTCCTCGGCCTGGACGAGGACGAGCCTGGCGTCCGAGCTGCCGAGCTCCTCGAGCACGGCGGACAGCACGGCGAGAGGATCGCTCGCCTTGGCGGGGTCGAGTGCCCCGGAGCCTACGAGGCGTTCCACGAGTGCGGATCGTGCACCGCCTCGCCTCGACTTCTCTGCAGCCGCCAGGGCAGCAGGCAGCAGGCCGAGGTCGGCGCGCAGCGCGACGTCGCTCCCGTCGAACCACCCGGCGAACGTCGCGGTGTCGTGCGTGTCGACCAGAGCGACGCCGCCGCGCCGGGTGCGCAGCCGACGGGTGGGCCGGTGCTCGAGAGCGAACACGGCGACGTCCATCCCGGCGACGCCGTGCCTCGTGAGGGTCGACCTGAGCCTTCGCTCGACGGTGCCTAGGTCCTCGCCGACGAGCGACGACCGTGCGTTCCATGCCTCCAGGCTCGCCACCGCGAGGATCTCGTCGAGGGGGTAGCGGACGTAGGCACCCTGGTCTGGCGGGGTGCCGTCGGGCACCCACCACAGCCGCGACCAGCCAAGGACGTGGTCGACCCGCAGCGCTGCGGCGTGGCGCAGGCCGTGGGCGAGGCACGCCCTCGTCGTTCGGTATCCGCTGGCGCGCTCCGCGGCCGGATGGGGGGGTGGGAACCCCCAGCACTGGCCCGAGGTGAAGAAGGCGTCGGGCGGCGCGCCTATCGACATGTCGCGTACGTAGGCGTCAGGCCAGGCCCACGGGTCGTAGCCGGACGCAGCGCAGCCGACCGGAAGGTCGAGCACCAGCCCGACACCTTTCGCCCGCAGGGACCGAGCGGTCTCGGCGAGCTGTGCGTCCGTCACCCACTGGGCGTAGGCGTGGCGCCGCTCGGCCTGCGGGCTCACCTCTGATTCGGGGATCGTGCCGCCGCGCCAGGGCTCGGGCCAACGCCGGGGGTCGGGTCCCGCCGCCTCGATGCCCGCCCGGAAGCGCGCGTACCGGACGAGCTCCGGCTGCTCCGCCAGGTACGCGCGGAACGCCGCGAGCCGCGCTCCGCCCGTCGCGTCGAGGATGCGCACCGCCTCGTCGAGCAGCGGTCGCGCCGCTGCCGCCCGCCCGGCTAGGTCGGCCGGCATTCCCGCAGTCATGTCCGGGCCTCGGTCGACGGGCCTGGCAGTGTCTCTTTGGCCTGCGATCTCGGGCACGCGCGCGAGGTCGAGATAGGCCTCGTTCCAGAACATCCTGCTCACGGGCGAGTACGGATGCTGACCCGGCGCGGCTCCGTCGGCGGTCGAGAGCTCGGCGAGGAGCGGCAAGGTGGCGACCACGTCACCGCCGCAGCGCGCGACGAGCCCGCCGAGCTCTTCGAGCGACGTGAGGTCACCCGTCGGCAGGCAGCGCCGGTCCCGGACGGCGTAGAGCGGCGCGACGATCCCCCACGAGCGGTCGCGCGCGCCGAGCCCGCCGAGGTCTGCTCGTGACGGGGCGGAGACGACGCGTGCGACGGTTCTCCCCGAGCTCCCGGTGTCGGCGATCTCGTGGACCCCGTAGGGAAGTGGGGCTGGTGGGGTGCCACGAGGATCGGGGCCGGTGGATCCGACGCGTCCGAAGAGCTCGCCGCGCTCACGTCGTAGCTCGCAGTTGGCGAGGGTGCCCTCGTCGAGGCCGAGGCGGGCGAGCGTACCGGCCTCGGGTACGACGCCGTCCCAGGCGACGACGACCGGGGGTGGAGCGTCTCGTCCCGCGCCGCTGGTCAGCGTGTCGACGATCGCGGCCAACGTCGCGTCTCCGACGCTCCTTGCCTCACCCCAGGCGTCCGTGTAGCGCGTGACGACGCCGTGGCGCCGGGCCGCCCGCTCGAGAGCAGCGCGTGCCAAGCTGCTGCTCAACGGCTCGGCGCGCTGGGTCCGCCTGCGCTGGGTCTGCCTGCGCTGGGTCCGGCCACGGCGCACGCTCCTTTCATGGCGGCGGGCTCGAGGCTGAAGAGGTGTGCGGGGATGCCGCTCGGGTCGAGCAGGACGAAGTTCCGGCGGCCGGTCCAGGTATAGCTCGCGTCGGTGAGCTCGTCGCGGACGGAGAAGGCGGCACCGTCGGCAAGGCCGAGCGCCGGGAGGTCGAGGTCGACGAAGCCGGACTGGGGCCACAGAGGGTCGAGGCTCACGACGCACACGACCGTGTCGCCCGTCTCGACGTCTCGCTTGGACCAGCACATGAGCTGGTCGTTGTCGACAGTGTGGCGGTGGAGGGAGGCGTTCGCCTGGAGCGCAGGATGGGACGTGCGGGCCGCGTTCACGCGAGCGACGACGTCGGCGATGCTGCGAGGGTCGTCCCGGTCGAAGATGCCGATCTGGTACTTCTCCGAATCCGCGTACTCCTCGCTCCCCGGGCTGGCTGGGGTGTCGACGAGCAGCTCGAACACCGGGCCGTAGATGCCATAGCAGGCGGACAGGCAGGCGGCGAGGACGAGGCGCGCGACGAAGCTGGCGCGGCCACCGCGCTGGAGGTTCTCCGGCAGGATGTCCGGAGTGTTCGGCCAGACGTTGGGCCGTAGGTAGGTCCGTCCGGGGCCGTGCGCCAGCTCGTCGAAGTACTCCTCGAGCTCGTTCTTGGTGCTACGCCAGGTGAAGTACGTGTACGACTGGTCGAAGCCCAGCTTTGCGAGCCGGTGCATGACCTTCGGCCGCGTGAAGGCCTCCGAGAGGAAGACGACGCCGGGGTCGTGGCGGCGGACCTCGGCGATCATCCACTCCCAGAAGCCAAACGGCTTCGTGTGCGGGTTGTCGACCCGGAAGATGCGAATGCCGTGCGCCAGCCAGTGCAGCACGACGTCGAGCAGCGCGAGGTGGAGGCCGTCTCGGTCCGGCGTGTCGAAGTCGATGGGGTAGACGTCCTCGTAGCGCTTCGGCGGGTTCTCCGCGCACGCGATCGTCCCGTCGGGCCGGTGCGCGAACCAGTCCGGGTGCTCGGTGACCCACGGATGGTCGGGCGAGCACTGGAACGCGAGGTCGAGGGCGATCTCGATGCCCCGCTCCTGCGCGGCGGCGACGAGAGCGTCGAGGTCGTCGAGCGTGCCGAGCGGGGGGGCGACAGCCTGGTGCCCGCCGGCTGGTGAGCCGATCGCCCAAGGGCTGCCGACGTCGCCCTTCAGCGCAACTGGTGCGTTGTTCCGCCCCTTGCGTGCCGTCGTCCCGATCGGGTGGATCGGAGGGAGGTAGAGCACGTCGAAGCCGAGGCGTGCGACGTAGTCGAGGTGCTCGACGAGGTCACGCAGGGTGCCGTGCCTGCCCGGGACGGGGCTCGTCGAGCGGGGGAAGCACTCGTACCAGCTCGAGAATGCGGCAGCCCGCCTGCCGACGAGGACCTGGAACCGGTACGAGGAGCCGAGCTCGCCGGTCGGCGGCACAGAGGCAAGCAGGTCCGCGTGCGCGTCGCACGAGCGGAGCGCTGTGACGACCGCCGCGCAGTCGCCGGCATCGGCGGTCGCGACGGACAGCGACCCGACGATCTCCGCCTCGCGCCTTCTTCCTGCTGCGGCGAGCTGGTTCGCGGCCTCCGCAAGCAGCGCTGCGCCGGCAACAGGGTCGTTCGGGTCGAAGCGCCCCGCCTCGGCCCGGCGGGAGGCGTCGTGGCGCCAGCTCGCGAGCCGGTCGACCTCGCCGAGCACCTCGATGTCGACGAGGCCCGGCTCTGCGGGCGTCACCGTAGCGACGTAGCGGTCGTTGCCGACCGGCGACATGGCGACGGTCGACCAGCTCCGGGTGCCGTCCCGCCGATGCCGGACGTGCGCTCGCACGGGCTCGTGGCCATGGGAGAAGACGTCAGCGCTCACCTCGACCGGCATGCCGGCGACGGCCTTGGCGGGGAAGCGCCCGCCGTCGACGATCGGGTCCACCGACTCGACGACGACGTGGACCTGCTCTGGTCGCCGCCTGGCTGTCACCTTCTTCATGTCGACCCCTTCACGACGGGTCGAGCGTACCTGGGAGCCGGCCGAGGACGCGGGAGAGTCGTGCTGGCAGGTCTGCAATGTCGAAGTGCTGCCGGGCGATTGCCGCGTTGCGCCGGAGGAGCCCGCCGTCGGGGTCGTCGAGCCATGCGCGGAGCAGAGCGGGACGATCCGCGTCGAACCACGCGAAGCCGAATCGTCTCAGCTCGCGCGCGACGGGGTACCGGCCGACGGCGAGGGGGCGCCGGTGGGTCGCGGACTCGACCGAGGGGTTGCCGAAGCCCTCCCACGTCGAGGGGAGCACGACGGCGTCGCAGGCGGCATAGGCGTCGGCGACGACCTCGCCCGGACGCGTCGGCCACGGACCCCGGAGCACGGGCACACGTGCGGATCGCAGCACGTCTGCGCACTCGCCCCCGTAGCCGTCCTCCGAAGGACCGAGCAGCCAGTAGGTGGCGCCGACGGCCTCTGCGAGCGCGAGGCCGACCGGGACCGCCTTGCGGGGGATCGCCCGGGTCGGTTGGAGGACGAGCAGGTCTGCCGGCGCGACGCCGGCGCGCTCGCGCGTCGCGCCGCGCTGGCCACCGCTCGGCTCCGGGTCGAAGGTGTTGTAGCAGGTCGTCGCCGCGTAGCCGTAGGCCCGCAGCTCGGTCGTCGAGCGCTGGTTGACGCAGACGTGCTGCCAGCGCGGGTCGTCCGGTGGAGGTCCGAGGTGTGCGAGCCCGTGCCGCTGGGACGCGAGGTCGTGGTGGTGCAGGATGGCCGGACGACCGGCGAGGGCGGCTGCGACTGCCGAGGATGCTCCCGGGTTGAGTGGCAGCGAGCAGAGGTTCTCCACGACGACGATGTCGGCGCTGGCGAACGCGTCCTCGAGCTCGGACGGGCTCGGCGGCTCGGTGGCGG
>DAHXNN010000174.1 GCA_027365385.1 Acidimicrobiaceae bacterium
GGAGGACGGAAGCGCCTCCGGCGGACACGTCCTGCAGGCGGGCCGAGAGCACGATGCCGTCGGCGGGGCGTGTGATCCTCAGCTGGACGGCGTCTGTCACCGGCACGCGACGCCACCGTCGGCGGGCAGAGCGCTCGAACCAGGACGGTGCCGCGAGCTCGAGGACCTCTCCTCGGCACGACAGCACGGTCGTCGTCCAGGTGCCGGTGAGGCTCGTGCAGGTCAGCTTGTCACCGGGGACGAATTCGTACGGTTGGCGCGACACCTGCTCGACGACGAGCTTGCGTGGGTCCTCCCGGGCCACGACGCAAGAGATCACCCCCGGTACGCCGTCGACGACGACCGTCACGTAGCGACCGATCCGCGAGCTGCTGGCCTCGGCGTCGCTCACCCGCGTTCGCCACTGGCCGTGCGGGGGCGCGGACGAACGCTGGTCGGCCGTCTCGCGTCAGCGGCCCACGACCAGGTGCAACTCATCGCGGACACGGTAGGTCACGGGGTCGTGCGGTGCGACTTCGAGCGCGCGGCGGCGCCGGAGAGTGCGCAGGAGATCCAGCCGATGTCGAGGCCGCTGGTGCTGCGGGCCATAGAGCGGCTATTCGCCCTTCGCTGTGTCCGAGGTCGGAGTCATCGAGCGGATGTCCCGTTGCTCTTCCTCGATCTCGAGCATCATCTCGCTCGAGGCCTCCTCGAGCATCATGAGGGACTCGTCGGCGCCGGGGAGCGCACGGATCAGCTCGTCCAGCTTTCGCTGTGTCGCAGCCTGCTCTCGTCCCTGGGTGTGCTGGATGGCGAAGACCATCACCAGTGTGCTCGCCGAGGCGACGATCTCGAAAGCGGCTACGAAACGGCCCGGGAAGCCGAGTCCTATCCCCACGCCGACGAGCACGACGAGGAGCCCGGTGACCGCGATGGCGACGATCGGAAGGGAGCTGTAGTGCTCGATCCGGTACAGGATCCGGCTCGTCAGACCGAGCTGCGCCGTCCTGTGGACGATCCGTCGCTTGCGTCCGGGTGCCTCCTCGTCGGTCAGCGAAGTCCGATCCCCACCGCGCCGACTGCGAACACGATCAAGCTTGTCCCGATGCCCAAGATTGAACTCCTTTGTTGTCGGAAAGCTCGTTTGGAGAGCTCGTTGTCGACGAGGTAGGCCGGAAGCAGCCCCATCTCTCTCGATATCGCTGTCACCAACGATAGAAGCGGTGACGACCTCCAGCTCCTCGTCCGAGCGCGAAGCCGACGAGCCACAGCGCGAAGAGGACAGCAGCGGCGATCCACAGGAAGTGGAGCGTGAAACCGACGCCGGCCATTAGGAGGACGATGAGCAGCAAGAGCAGTATGAGCATGGACATTTCCTGACTATTGGGCGCGGCCTCATTTCCGAGCCACTTGATATCTAGGTGATGTCGAGCATGTCTCTCGACCAATCGAGGCACTGTCACCGAGCAGCACGGCGACCACCGCGGCACCAGCTCGGTAGCGCTTTCGCGACGAGGAGGTCATCGCGGGATGCGCGTATCTCGCTCGTCGAACGTCATTTCTTGAAGGCGTCCTTCACTTTCTCGGCGGCCTGGCCAAGGCTCCCCTTCATCTCGTCGGCCTTGCCTTCGACCCGGAGGAGGTCGTCGCCGGCGACCTTGCCCGCAGCTCGCTTCGCTTGCCCCTTTGCTTGCTCAGCCGTGTTCTTTACCTTGCGTACTGCTCCCATTGCTGGTCCGTATCTGTTGTCGTCATTCTCTCGTCGTCCTCCTGTTGTGAGATGTGCATTGCCGGTGTCGAACGGTCGATGGCTGCCCTCACGCCAAGCCACCTACGCGTTCGCCGGTCGGCGAACGCGTACCATCTTCTCCGACGTGGGCTCGGATGGCTGACGTCGCGTAGATCAGCTATTCGCGTGGAACGTGCTATGTCTAAGCGAGCGGCGCTCGCCCGAGCTGTCGCGCCACGTGCGGCGGAGCGCTGCTCGACGATGGCGTCACAGTCCTTCCCGTCACGGGACGGCCGAGCGCGGTGAAACAGTGAGTCGGCAGATGAGCGTGCCACCGGTCCCCGTTGACGCGGGCCACGACACCCGCGACCCAGGCGACAAAGCCCAAGACGACAATCAAGGCGTACTCCTTGCGGCAGTCCTGCAGCCGTTGTCTGACTGTTGGACCACGCGGGCTGCCTACATTGTAGACGCACGGGTACTGATGGTCAATAGCGCGCCTCGCTGCGGCTGCTTCGCGCATGCGCATCGGCTGCCACCCGATGCTTCGGGGTTCTACGCCGAGCACCTCGTGCTGCCAGATCGTTGGCGGAGATTCACTGGGCGAAGGCCATGAGGGCGAGGGCGCGTCGCAACAGGTTTGCCTCCGCGGGGTTGCTGCGATAGCATTACGACGCAATCTTCGTTGAGCTCCCGCCCGGACCACGCGGCTCGCTCCTGCTGCCAAGCAAGGAAAATCCGTGGGCGACGAGCAGCATCTTTTCGACGTGTATCGCGATTTCTCGTGCGGGATGTCTCCCGCCCGGGCGGCCTTCGACCGCCTCGTCGTCCGGATCGTCGACATCCCCCTTGCCGCCGCAGCGGGTGTCGGGCTGTGCCCATCTCGCGCGGCTCCTTGCTTCGTGGTTGCCGTTCGCCCGGGAATGGCGGCAAGCACGTGACGAACGAAGCTGTCTACGACGACAGCCACGTGGACTCGGTGGTTCCGCCTGGTCCATCGTCGAGCCCGAGGTCTTCTGGGTTCGCGAAACGAAGGGTGCTTACGGCAAGCCGCGCACGGGTACCATCGGCGCTGCGCGCAGAGCTCGTGCGGCCGCCTGCCGGCAGATTTCAGGATCTCGGAGAAGCGCTTCGCGCGTACGCCTGCACGCACGACCAGGCGCTGCGTGACGAGATTGTCGTCAACGAGATGCCCCTCGTCTTCCAGCTGGCACGGCGCTTCGCGAACCGGGGCGAGGCGCTCGAGGATCTCGTCCAGGCGGGCTCGATCGGCCTCGTGAACGCGGTAGAGCGGTTCGACTCCAGCCTCGGCTACGCGTTCGGTGCCTACGCGACGTCGACGATCGTCGGTGAGATCAAGCGTCACTTCCGGGACAGAGCATGGTCGGTTCGCGCACCCCGAGCCATCCAGGAGCTCTACCTCCGTCTCGGGCCGGTGGTCGACGAGATGTGCCAGCGGCTCGGTCGCCCGCCGACCGTGGCCGAGATGGTCCTCGAGACCGGTGCGACCGAGGGAGACCTCGTGGAGGCGCTCCAGGCTGGTCACGCCTACCGCTCCATGTCCATCGACGCGCCGAACGCCTACGACGCGACGCTCGCGCAGAACCTCGGCGAACTCGACCGGGAGCTCGAGCGAGCGGACGACCGCATCGGGCTTGCCGCGATCCTCAAGCTTCTCCCTGAGCGCGATCGCCTCATCGTGCGGCTCCGCTTCATGGACGACCTCACGCAGTCGGAGATTGCGACTCGCGTCGGGCTCAGCCAGATGCACGTCTCCCGGCTTCTCGCGAGGAGCCTCGCCGAGCTGCGGTCGCTCTACGCTTCCGCCAGCTGAGCACTCCGACCACAGAGCACGGTACCGAGAGCGGTGCGCTCTGGTACGGTCCCCTGTCGCGGCGTGGCTGGCTTCGCCCCTCACGTCACGAGCGCGCGCCGCTCTGCATCCGTGACGCGGTAGACGACGTCATACGAGGCTATGGACAGACACGAGAAGGCCGTCAGCAGCGACTTGTAGTGGGTATGTTGCGCCTCACTGCCTGTTGCATTAGTTACCTCCAGCGAGAGTGCCAGGCGGGGACTCCGATGGTCTTTCTCGACCGACCCCCGCTGCTGCTGCGCGTCGACAGCGTCGGCTCGGACAACCACGATGGTGCCCTCACCGGCGTCACGCATCTCGTGCGACGAGGACACCGCCGGATCGGTTATCTCGGAGAGTTGAGCGCCTTCGAACCGGCCCGCCAACGCTATGGGGGATATGTCGACGCATTGCGTCGATCCGGGATCGAGCTCGACGAGTCGATCGTGCGACGGGAGCTGCAATCCGAGGAGGATGCGAAGAGCGCGAGCCTCGAGATCTTGGCTGGTTGCGAGCCCCCGACGGCGCTCTTCTCTTCGCACAACCGACTAACTGTCGGCGCGATCCATGTGTTGCGAATGCTCGGACGCGAGCACTCGATCGCCCTCGTCGGCTTTGACGACCTAGAGCTGTTCGACATGCTCGAGCCTGCTATCACCGTCATCGCGCAGAATCCAGAGTTGATCGGCACCATCGGAGCGGAGGTCCTGTTCGATCGGATGCAAGGTGACGATTCTCCTGTGCAGCACCAGGTCGTCTCGACGACGTTGCGAGAGCGAGGATCGGGGGAGATCTCACCGTTCGCGTCATCGGAATAGCTCCACTCGCGGTCAGTCCGAGATCCCTCCCGGGACTGCGCATAACCATGCAGAGGTAAGTCAGCGACGCTGAGGGGCCTGCTGACGATGGACGACCGGCCCGCTCGTGAGGTGACCAGCAGGGGAGGGATCCGGAGAGAGAGGCGGCGCTTGCCGTCCTTGGCTGTACGATGCTCGACGAGCAGCCTACCGGCGGCCTCGCGCAGGAGCAGCCGCTCCCCGTTCCCTCGTTGCGCAACAATCTATGGAAGGTCGATGGCGTCGTCGCACCGTGAGGGTGATCTCGTAGGCCACATGGACGCTACGCGGCGCTGTTGACGTTGGACGCGAGAGCCAGACCTAGCGCGGTGTAGGTCCACCCGCCACGCGCTGCCGCGCTTCGGTGGATAGCTCCGTGCTCGGAGCGGTCTGCTCGCTTGCTCGGGGCGGCGACGGCTAGAACGTCTCGCTCGCTCGGCGTTGGGTCTGGTGTGTTGGTCATGGCCAGAGCATGGCTCGCCGACCTGGCCTGTTCCTGAGATACGCCAGTGATCGATCTGTGGGTTGTGCTCCGATCCCGTGACGAGGAGGAAACGAGCGAGGGTACGTGGAGGGTGTGCGCTAAGGGGGGATGAGGCGCGCCCGACGTCTCCCGACAGCGATCCACAACCAAGAGTGGTAGCACCGTCAATCTGCACCGAGGTGCTCGTGACGGCTGCGTGACCGCGACACGGTCGAGTC
>DAHXNN010000188.1 GCA_027365385.1 Acidimicrobiaceae bacterium
CGCGGCGCGAGCCGGTGACGTCCCGGCGGCCGCGACGCCAGGTGCGGGGGCCGTGCGAGACGACGGGCGAGACGACGGGCGAGACGACGACGGTGCACACGACGCGCCGAGAGACAGCGACACGACGAAAGAAGGCTGAGACGATGCCGAAGATGAAGACGGACAGAGGCGCCGCCGCGCGGTTCAAGGTCACCGGGAGCGGGAAGATCATGCGCCGCCAGGCCAACCGCGGCCACCTGCTCGAGAAGAAGTCGTCCGTGCGGACGCGCCGCCTCGGTCGTTCGGTCGAGGTGTCGAGCGGCGACCGTCGCCAGGTGAAGCGTCTGCTCGGCATCTGAGCACGCGGGTCCTCCGGCCACCGCGCGGTGGCCAACCCCGACGCCCTCCGGCGTCGGTGCCCGTCCGAGCGGCCTCCGGTCGCCGGGGCGGTGTCCTCGTCAGATCTCGTGGAAAGGAGCACCATGGCCAGGGTCAAGCGCGCCGTCCATGGCAAGAAGCACCGCAGGGTCGTCCTCGAACGTGCCAAGGGGTACTACGGCAACAAGTCCCGTTCGTACCGTGCTGCGAACGAGCAGGTCATGCACTCGCTGCAGTATGCCTACCGTGACCGCCGGGCGCGTAAGGGCGACTTCCGCAAGCTGTGGATCCAGCGGATCAATGCCGCAGCACGGATCGAAGGCATGAGCTACTCACGGCTCATCGCCGGCTTGCACCGTGCCGGTGTGACGGTCGACCGGAAGAACCTCGCGGACATCGCGGTACGCGACCCGCATTCGTTCGGGCAGATCGTCGCGATCGCCCGGGAGGCGCTCGGCGACGACGCTGCGGGGGCCGCGGAGGTCGCGGCAGCGGAGGCAGCAGCGGATGCGGCAGAGGACGCCGCGGAGGAGGCGGCCGACAGCGACGCCGCCGTCGAGGTCGCTTCCTGAGCGAGCAGGCTCTCGGGCTGCGGCACCAACGTGTGCAGCGGCTCCGCCGGTTGCTGCGCCAGCGCAGCGCCCGACGGGCCGACGGCGTGTTCGTGGCCGAGGGGGTGAGGGTGCTCGACGCGGCAGTCGCGGCGAACGCGCCGATCGAGGCCGTCTACTACGGCCCCGAGGCACTGGTCGCGCCTGTCGCCGTCGCGTTATTGGAGCGCGCCCGCCAAGCCGGCCTGCGGGTGCTCGCGCTCCAGGCGGGCGTGATCGAGCGCGTCTCGGGCACAGTTACTCCCCAGCCCGTGCTCGGTGTCGTCGGGCGCGTCGACGTCGAGCTCGAGAGCCTGCTCTCGCCCGACCTGGTCCGAGGTGTCCCGGCTCTCGTCGTGGTCTGCGTCGACGTGCGCGACCCCGGGAACCTCGGGTCGGTCCTGCGGAGCGCGGACGCATCCGGAGCCGCTGGCGTCGTCTGCTGCGACGGCAGCGCGGACGTCTACAACCCGAAGACCGTGCGGGCATCGGCCGGCTCGGTGTTCCACGTCCCGATCGTCGTCGAGCGCGTACCGGCCGAGGTCCTCGCCGCTCTCGGTGCCGCTGGCTTCGAGAGGGTCGGGACGATGCCCCGCGGCGGGGCGGACTATGCGGTCGCGGCGCTCACCGGCAGGGTCGCGCTCGTGCTCGGCAACGAGGCGAGCGGACTCGACGCCGAGGCCGCGTCGTATCTCGACACGAGCGTGTCGATTCCCATGCTCGGGCGGGCGGAGTCGCTCAACGTCGCGATGGCGGCGACAGTGCTCTGCTTCGAGCTTGCACGGCGGCGCAGGGCAAGCGGCGGGGACGCTGGCGACCCGACAGGGATCGCCCGCCTACGATGAGCTCGATGGAGCACGTCGCAGCCCCACAGCCCGGCGAGGTCGAGGCATTCGAGACGAGGGCGACCGAGCGCGTCGCGTCGGTCGACGACCTGGCGTCCCTCGACGCCCTCGTCGCGGAGCTGACAGGCAAGCGGTCGCCGTTCGCTCTGTGGAAGCGGTCGCTCGGCGGGCTCGCGCACGACGAGCGGCGAGCGATCGGCCAGGAGCTCAACGAAGCTCTCGCCCGGGTCGACGCGCTTGTCGAGAGCCGTCGCGCACTGCTCGCGGCCGTGGCGCGCGCGGCGCTCGTCGCTGCCGACCGCCTCGACCTCACCGAGGTCGTGGCCACGCCGGGTGCCGGGCACCTCCACCTCGTGACCCAGGTCCGCGAGGAGCTGGAGGACGTCTTCGTCGGCATGGGCTACGAGATCGCGGACGGGCCGGAGGCGGAGACCGAGTGGTACAACTTCACCGCTCTCAACGTCCCGCGCGATCATCCGGCGCGCAGCATGCAGGACAGCTTCTACCTCGCGACAGGCGACCGGGAGTCGTACCTGCTGCGGACGCAGACCTCTCCCGTCCAGGTCCGGTTGCTCGAGCGGGGCGCACTCCCGCTCTACGCGATCGCTCCCGGGCGCGTCTACAGGCGTGACACGGCGGACGCTCGCCACCTGCCGGTCTTCCATCAGATCGAAGGGATCGTCGTCGACCGCGGCGTGACCTTCGGCGACCTCGCAGGCACTGTCGAGACCTTCGTCATGGCCATCTTCGGCACCGGCATAGCGACGCGCCTACGTCCGGCGTACTTTCCGTTCACCGAGCCGTCCGCGGAGTTCGAGATCACGTGCACTATCTGCACCGGGGCGGGATGCCGGACCTGTGGTCAGACGGGCTGGATCGAGCTCGGTGGCTGCGGCCTGATCCACCCTGCTGTGCTCGAGGCGAGTGGAGTCGACCCCGAGCAGTGGAGCGGATTCGCGTTCGGCTTCGGGATCGACCGCCTTGCGATCATGAGGCACGAGATCGACGACATCCGGAGCTTCGTCGAGAACGACGTCCGGTTCCTCACGCAGTTCTGAGCGCAGGCACCGTCACGGTAGCCCCCGGTCATCGAGCAGGGCCATCGAGCAGGGCCATCAAGCATGATCATCGAGCAGGATCATCGAGCAGGGAAGGGTTGACGTGCGCGTCCCGTTGTCGTGGTTGCAGGAGTTCGTGCCGCTCGCGACGGTGCCGCGCGATCACGAGGGCGTCCGGGATCTCGGTCGGGTCCTCGATTCGCTCGGGCTCGTCGTGGAGGGTATCGAGCACGTCGGCGACGGTCTCGACGAGGTCGTCCTCGCCCGTGTCCTCGAGATCCGCGCGATCAAAGGTGCCGAGCGCATCCGCCAGGTCCTTGTCGACGCGGGTGGGCCGGAGCCCGCCGAGATCGTCTGCGGCGCGACGAACTTCGCCGTCGGCGACGTCGTCCCGCTCGCGAAGGTCGGGGCGGAGCTGCCCGGTAGGTTCGTCATCGGGCGGCGCACGCTGCGCGGCGTCGTCTCCGACGGCATGCTTTGCTCTGCACGCGAGCTCGGTGTCGGTGGGGACGAGTCTGGGCTGCTCGTGCTCGCGTCGACCGGCTCGCCGGACGGCCCGCTCCCGGCGGGCGTCGAGGCGGGGATGCCGCTCGCCGAGCACCTCGGGATCGTCCCCGACGCCGTGTTCGACATCGCGGTCGAGCCCAACCGGCCCGACTGTCTCTGCGTGACCGGAATCGCCCGGGACGTCGCGGCACGCCTGAAGCTCCCGTTCGTCGTCGAGGTGCCGGCGGTCGCGCCGTCCGGGGCACCTGCGTCCGGGCTCGCGTCCGTCGCGATCGACGCGCCGGAGGCGTGCCACCATCTGCTCGCGCGCGTCGTGACGGGCGTCGCGGCAGTTGCTTCCCCGCCGGAGGTCGCGCGCCGGCTCATCCTCGCAGGCATGCGACCGATCGGCGCGGTGGTCGACGCGTCGAACTACGTGATGCTCGAGCTCGGCCAGCCGAGCCATCCTTACGACCTCGAACGGCTCGGCGGGCACGGGCTCGCTGTTCGCTACGCGCGTCCTGGCGAGCGGCTCGTCACCCTCGACGGGGTCGACCGCGTCCTCGGCCGGCACACCGACGCCCTCGGCCGGACGACCGACGTCGAGGATCTCGTGATCTGCGACGCAAACGGCGTGGCGATCGGCCTCGCGGGCGTGATGGGCGGTGCGGCGACCGAGATCGGCGACTCGACCACGAGAGTCGTGATCGAGCTGGCGCAGTTCGCGCCTGTCGTCGTGGCGCGCACGGCGAAGCGTCAAGGGGTGCGCAGCGAGGCGTCCGCCCGCTTCGAGCGTGGTGTCGACCCCGAGGGCCTCACGCGGGCAGCCGACCGCTTCTGCGCCCTCCTGGCCGCCGCAGCCGCCCACGGTGGCGCGCGGGCACCCGTGGTCGCTCCCGGTGACCTCGACGCGCACCCGGTGAGCACTCCCCGTCGCCACGTCCGCGTCCGCGTCGGGCGTGTAAACGCGCTGCTCGGAACGACGCTCGGGGCGGACGAGGTCGAGGCGCTCCTCGCGCCGATCGGGTTCCTTGCTCGGCGTGCCGAGGACGTGCCGCGTAGCGACGGGGAGGGTGACGCCATCAGTCCCCGGCAGGATGGCACCGGACAGCAGGACGTGGTGCTCGACGTCGAGGTGCCGTCGTTTCGGCCGGATGCCGAGCGGGAGGTGGACGTCGTCGAGGAGGTGGCGCGCCACGTCGGCTACGAACGAATCGCAGCGACGCCGCGCCGGTCACCGTTCGTCGGGACGCTCGGCGCCCGTACGGTCAGGAGGCGACGACTTCGCCGCGTGCTCACCGGTCTCGGCGCGCACGAGGCGTGGACGAGCTCGATCGTCGATCCCTCCCTGGTCGGGCGCGCAGGCGCGCAGCACCCGGTCGTCGCCATCGCCAACCCGATGGTCCACGAGGAGTCCGTGCTCCGCGCACATCTGCTTCCAGGCCTGCTCGGCGCGCTCAGGCACAACGTGGCCCACCGCAATCCGGCCCTCCGGCTGTTCGAGATCGGGCGGGTCTTCGTCCCCATGGAGGGCGACGGTCTTCCGGGCGAGAGCGAGCACGTCGGCGTGCTCCTCGCCCGCGACGGCGACGACGCCGCGAGCGCGGTCCACGTCCTCGGAGTCGTCGCCGAGCAGATGGGGCTCGACAGGGAAGCGCTCGTCCTCGACCAGGAGGTGCCCGTACCCGAGCCCCTGGTCGTCCTCGGGACGCACCCGAGCCGGCGTGCCCTCGTGCGCGCGGGCGCCGGTACCAGCGAGGTGCTCGGCGTGCTCGGCGAGGTCGACCCGCGCGTGCTCGAGGAGTTCGGGATCGCCGGCTGCGGCCGGGTTGGTTGGCTCGTGCTCGATCTCGGCGCCCTCGACGAGGCTCCGGCTAGGGACCGGAGGGCGCGCCCGGTGAGCCGGTTCCCCTCGAGCGACGTGGACCTGTCGTTCGTGCTCGACGATGCGACGCCCGCGGCGGCTCTCGAGTCGGCGCTCCGCACGAGCGCAGGAGAGCTGTGCGAGTCGGTCCGGCTCCTCGAGAGCTATCGCGGCCCGGGGATCCCGTCAGGCGGCCGTAGCCTCACCTACCGGCTGCGCTTCTGCGCGCCCGACCGGACCCTCACCGATGCCGACGTCGCTGGACTGCGTGCAGCGTGCATCGCCGCGGTCGAGTCCGGGCTCCCCGCGACGCTGCGCGGCTGAGGGCGACGGCCGCGTCGTTCCGGCGCCACGTCTCTCACGTCGGCTCGACCGGGTCGCCGCCCTCGTCGTCGCCACCCTCGCCGCCGGGGAAGTCGGAGCCGAGAGCCTCGTCGATATCGAAGCTGTCGTCGAGCAGCTCAGCGATGTGCTCGGTGGCCGGGCCGAGATACGGCTGGGCGCGGTCCCGCGCGCCGTCGTCGAGACCGTCGAGGAAGGAGTACGCGACCGCGACGACGACGTCGGCGCCCGGCGTGGTGGCGACGAGCTCGACGGCTGCGAATATCCGCTCGATCCGGTCCTCGTTCTCATCGCTCGGCTCGCCGGTCAAGAGCATGGACGTGATCTCGGCGAGCTCGGCGAAGACGCAGTGCGCGCTCAGACCGTCGTCGAAGATCTCGGCGAGCTCGGCGACGACCGGTCCGAACTCCGGCAGCGCGTCGAGCAGCGCCGTGAGGGCGACGGCCGAGGCCCGGCCGACATCACCAGCATGCTGCGCCTGCGGCAGGTCGTGCTCGGTTGGCATCGCGTCGGTTGGCATCGCGTCGGTTGGTGGCGTGTGGATCGGTGGCGTGTCCATCTCGTCGCTCTCCCTCGTGTCCCGATCCCCGCCAGCGAGGCGACGAGCAGGCGTACATGGGCGTAGGAGAGCGGTGACCGCTCCGATCGTCGTGGACCGTAGGGGGGGCGACTACCGGTCGCGCGTTCAGCCGGGGAGGATGATCTTCTCGAATGCCGTCGCTATCGCCGAGTAGCCCGCGGCGTCTGGGTGGATGTCCGCCGAGTCGATGCTGCCCGACACCGGGCACATCCAGGTCCAACGACACACGTAGGCGACGTCCGCGGGAAGTGCTCGCCCGCCGTAGGGGAGCAGGGGGGTGATCGTCCCGGTGCGGAACTCGCCGGCGACGTTCGCGACAGGCACCCTGTCGCGGTGGTATATGGACGTGAGGATCGCGTTGAGGCCGTCTGCGACGACGACCGAGAGAGCGGCCTCCGCGGTACCTTTCGCACCTCCGGGCCGATATGCGGCGGCGAGGAACGGGTCGTAGTAGTTCATCGCCACGAGACGTGCGCCGGGGTCGTCGACAGCCAGGGCGGCGCGGATCGAGGCGAGGATACGTGGAAGGCGCGAGCTTATGTCGGCTCGCGCTCGTGCGAGGCAGGCGAGGTCGACGTTTGCCGGCGAGAGGCAGGCGTCGACGTCGTTCGCGCCGATGTCCAGGGTCACGAGGCTCACCGCGCCGCGATGGCGACCGAGGTAGGAGCGAGCTGCTGCCAGCTGCGAGGAGGCTCCGAGCTCGCCACGGTAGGCAGATGCGCACGCGGGCTCGGCAGGAGTCGACGACATCGAGGTCGTCGTCTCGCCGGGACAGCCGAGGTCGACGAGCCCGAAGCCGAGCCGGCGCGCGACATCGGCCGGGTAGCTCCCGGGGTAGCCCTGGTCGGGAAAGCCTGTCGCGGGGTCCGTCGGCGGCGCCTTCTTGCCGTCTGTCGGCTGGTAGCCGGCAGCGAGCGAGTCGCCGAGCGCAAGCAGCACACGCGGCGTCCGCGTCGACGTGCCACGGCTGGCGCCCGGCAGCGCGCCGGTGGCGGCGAGCGACGCAGGAGCGACGAGCGAGCCGGCGACGAGCGAGCCGGCCACGAGCGAGCCGGCGGCGAGGAGCAGTGACGTGGCCTTGCGAGAGATGCGGAGCAGGGGCATGGCAGCGATGCTCGCGCGCCGGTGCATGGTCGTCAGGTCGGCTCCGTCAGGTCGGCTCCGGAGCGCTGGTGCCGTAGCGCTCTGCCTCGAACTTGCGGCGCAGGAGCGCACGACGCTCCTGGATCTCGCGGTAGGAGAGCCGCTCGATGTCGGCCGAGACGCCGAGCGAGGATCGAACGGAGTCGAGATCGGCGGGCCGCTCGCGGGGGTCGATGCCGATCTCCGAGGCGATCCGGCCACCGTGGCGGCTCGCGAAGTACGCCGAGATCCCGGCGACCTCGCCGAGAAGGTCGATGTCGGGGGCGAGCGTTGCCACGGCACCGTCGAGGAACAAGATGTCCTTCACGAACAGCATCAGCTCCTTCGGCATCTTCGCCCCGTAGCCGAGAAGCTGCTTCGTGAGGTCGCGCAGCTGCTTGGTGAGCTCCTCGGCGCTCATCTCGACGACGTCCTGCGGCGGGCCGTCGAGCCCGAGGTCGGCAACGACCTGGTCGATGTCGGCATCGGCGTCGAGTGCTCCGAGATCGCGCAGCGCCTGGACCTGGGCGCGCACGTCGTTGAGCGTGCCGCCCATGACGAGCCGGAGAAAGGCGACCCGGCGCTCCTCGACGAGCCGTCCCGTGATCCCGAAGTCGAGGAGCGCCACGCGACCGTCGGGCAGGACCAGCAGGTTGCCGCCGTGGAGATCGCCGTGGAAGACGCCGTAGAGCATCGCTCCCTCGAGGAACGACACCACACCCGCTCGAAGCACGTCCTCGGTCTTGATGCCCGCCGCCTTCATGCCGGCGACGTCGTCCCAAGAGAAGCCGTCGAGCTGCTCCATCACGAGCACCCGCGGCGTGACGAGACGCGGGTGGGGGCGTGGGACGACGATCGCGCGCTGGTCGCTCGCGGCCAGCACGCCAGCGATGTCGAGCATGTTCTCCGCCTCGAGCCGAAAGTCGAGCTCTTCCACGATCGTCTCGGCGAACAGCTCGATCAGCGCAGGCGGGTTCGCGAGAACGGCGACCGGGATGCGCCCGACGAGGAACGGAGCGACGTAGCTCATCACCGCGAGGTCACGACGCACGAGGGTCGCGACGTCCGGCCGCTGGACCTTCACGACGACGACCTCGCCGGTCTGCAGCACGGCACGGTGCACCTGCGCGATCGATGCCGCTGCGAGGGGCTCGGTAGCGAACTCGGCGAAGACTTCCGAGAGCGGCCGACCGAGGTCGGACTCGACGATGTCGCGCACGACGGCGAACGGCTCGGGCGGCACGCGGTCGCGCAGCTGCCGGAACTCCCCGACGAGCTCGGGCGGGAAGATCCCCTCTCCGGAGGAGACGATCTGGCCGAGCTTGATGTAGGTCGGCCCGAGCTCCTGGAACGCGACGCGGAGCCGGTGGGCGAGCCCGGCACGCGACGCCACCCCGCCGCGCCGGCGCTCGACCAGGTACCACGTCCCGAGCGCCCGGCCGAGGGTCACCGCCACCTTGACGATACGGCGGCCGGGAGGGACGCGCCTGCGCCTGGTGAGCTGCGGGACGTCGTCTCGCGTGTGCTGGCGGACGAGGTCGAGACCGAGCTTCCATGGCAGGTCGTCGGGGTCGACGAGCCAGGGTGCGTCGTCGCTGAAAGCTCCGACGGCGAGGTCGGCCGGACCGCTCGTCAGGCCGTCGCCGCGCGGCGGGGCGCCCGGGTCGGTGGGGTCGTCGGGGATCTTGCCGCCTCTGGTCTCGGTCTCTCAGCCGCGGGCGGGGGAGTCGTTCACGGGGGACATCACGAGGCAGCCGTTGT
Source organism: Acidimicrobiaceae bacterium (assembly GCA_027365385.1). Lineage (GTDB taxonomy): Bacteria > Actinomycetota > Acidimicrobiia > Acidimicrobiales > Bog-793 > JAJZCK01. The sequence continues at coordinate 9,006 of DAHXNN010000188.1, forward strand.
GGCCGCCGAAGCCGAAGCTGTTCGAGAGCACCGGTCCAGGTGAGAAGCTTCTCGTGCTGCCGGTCACGACGTCGAGCCGGACGTCGGGGTCGAGCTGCTCGAGACCTGCGGTCGGGGGGATCGCACCTCTCTCGATCGTGAGCGCGACGGCGACCGCCTCGATCGCCCCCGCGCCTGCGAGCGCGTGGCCCGTCACGCCCTTGATCGAGGTCACCGGCGGTCCCGCGGGGCCGAACACCTTCTCGATCGCATGCGCCTCGGCGAGATCCCCGGCTGGGGTGGAGGTGCCGTGCGCGTTGATGTGAGCGACGTCGCCGGGCGTGAGCCCGGCGTCGTCAAGGGCGAGCTCCATGCACGAGCGAGCCCCGGCTCCCTCCGGAGCCGGGGCAGTGATGTGGTAGGCGTCCGCTGTCGACGCCGCCCCGAGCAGCTCGGCGTAGATGTGCGCGCCCCGGGCGCGGGCGTGCTCCAGCTCCTCGAGCACGAGCGCCGCGCCGCCCTCGGCGAGGACGAAGCCGTCGCGCCGGACGTCGAAGGGCCGGGACATTCCCGAGCTCGACAAGGCGGTCATGTTGCCGAACGCGACGGCGCCGATCGGTGGCCGATCACCGACGGGCTCCATCGCCGCCTCGGCGCCACCGGTGATCGCCGCGTCGCACCTCCCGTAGGCGATGAGCCGGTAGGCGTTGCCGATCGACTGCGTGCCTGCGGCGCACGCGGTCACGATCGTCTCGCACGGGCCCCGCCAGCCGAAGCGCATCGAGATCGTCGCTGCGCCTGCGTTGCCCATGATCATCGGCACGAGGAACGGCGACACGCGCCGCTCTCCGCGCTCGACGAGCACGGTGATCTGCTCCTGGAGCGTGGACAGCCCACCGACGCCGGTGCCGAAGACGACACCGCACCGCTCGGGGTCGACCCCGACGTCGCCTGCGTCGTCCAGCGCCATTGCCGCCGAGGCGAACGAGAGCTGCGCGAACCGGTCGGTCCGCCTGGCCTCCTTCGGCTCGAACCATCTCGAGGGGTCGAAGTCGACCACCCGACGCTCACGGTCCGGTGCCGGGCCGCATATGCCGTCGAAGAACGCGTCCACGCCGATCCCGACGCACGAGGCGACGCCGAGACCGGTGACCGCGACCCGGCGCTTCGGGGGACCTCCGGTCATCAGAGCTTGGTGGTCACGAGCTCGTAGGCTTGGGCGACCGTCTCGACGCCTTCGAGCTCGGATTCCTCGACCGTGATGTCGAACGACTCTTCGAGCGCCATCACGAACTCGACCAGGTCGAGGCTGTCCGCGTCGAGGTCGTCGCCGAAGCGCGCCTCGGGGACGACCTTCTCGGCGGGCACCTGCAGGACCTCAACAGCGCAGGCCCGGAACTTCTCATAGGTCGCGTCGTCTGCCACGTCCTCGCCTCCTCGGTATCGGCCGGGGGGTCCCGGTCCAGGCTGGTTGTCTTAGCGTGTCGGGCGCTCCCGCGCCACCTCGACAGGCGCCCGGGGTCGTGTCGCCGCGCCGCCGGCAGGGCCGGTCGGCTCAGTGCCCCATCCCGAGGCCACCGTCGACGGCGAGAACCGCTCCGGTCACGTAGGCCGCCTCAGGCGACACGAGGAACTCTACGGCGGCAGCGACCTCCTCGGGGTCGCCGACCCGTCCGAGCGGGACGCGCTCGGCCATGAGGGCGGTGCGCTCCTCGCCGAGCGCCGCGAGCATGTCCGTCGCGACGAGGCCCGGGCTCACGACGTTCACGGTGACGGACCGGCTCGCGACCTCGCGGGCGAGGGACCGCGCGAAGCCCACCAGCCCGGCCTTTGCCGCCGCGTAGTTCGTCTGACCTGGGTTGCCGAGGAAGGCGACGACCGACGAGACGAGCACGATCCGGCCGGACCGCGCCTTGACCATCGCGGGAAGCGCGCGCTTCGCGGTGCGGTAGCAGGCCGTGAGGTCCGTCTCGATGACGCGGTCCCAGCGGTCCTCGCCCATGCGCAGCAGCAGTGCGTCGTCGGTGATGCCGGCTGAGCAGACGAGCACCTCGACCGGGCCGAGCGTCGCCTCGACGTCTGCGAACGCCGCCTCGACATCCGCGAGGGAGGTGACGTCGCACTTCACCGCGTGCAGCGGCGGGTCGGCCGCGGGCCCGAGCGGCTTAGGCGGCTCCGTCCTGAAGGTGACGGCGACGCGGTCGCCCCGGCGCTGGAGCCGGCGGGCGACCGCTAGCCCGATGCCCTTCGAGCCGCCCGTCACGAGCGCGACCCGCCCCGCTGCCGGCCGCCCGGGTGCGTGCTCGCCCCCCAAGTGCTGCCCGCTCATCTCGCGAGCCCTCTCCGGCCCCAGCGGATCACCGCGCTCGCCCATGTCATCCCCGCTCCGAAGCCCGAGAGCAGGACCGTGTCGCCCTCGGCGAGCCTGCCGGAGTCGGCAGCCTCGGCGAGCGCGAGGGGGATCGACGCGGCGGAGGTGTTGCCGGTGTGGTCGAGGACGATCGCCGTGCGCTCCATCGGCAGACCGAGGCGCTCGTTGACCGCCTCGATGATCCGCACGTTGGCCTGGTGGGGCACGAACAGGTCGATGTCGTCCGGGCCGATCCCCGCGTCCGCGAGCACGCGCTCGATCGAGACCATCTCGGTCCGCACTGCCCTGCGGAAGACCTCGCGGCCTTCCATGTGGATGTGGCCACCGTGGTCCGCGTAGAGCAGGGACGCGGCCGAGCCGTCCACGCCGAGGTCGTAGGAGAGCACGAGGTCGCCGGTCGCCCCGGACTCGAGCACGATCGCGGCCGCTCCGTCTCCGAAGAGCACCGCGGTCGACCGGTCCTCTTGGTCGGTGACGCGCGAGAGCGTCTCCGAGCCGATCACGAGAGCTCGCCGGTGACCGGCTCCGAGCAGCGCGTCGGCCGTCACGAGCGCATAGACGAAGCCCGCGCACGCGGCGTTCAGGTCGAACGCTCCGCCCCGGCAGCCGAGCGCGTGGTGGACCGCCGCGGAGGTCGCGGGTATCGCCTGGTCCGGGGTGGTCGTCGCGAGCACGAGCAGGTCGACGTCCGCTCCGTCGACCCCCGCGCTCTTCAACGCAGCCCGGCCGGCTCGCACGGCGAGCTCGGAGGTCGTGCTCCCCATCCTCCGCTCCCGGATCCCCGTGCGGGCGACGATCCACTCGTCGCTCGTGTCCAGCCTCGCGGCGAACTCGTCGTTCGTCACGACCCGGTCCGGGAGCGCGTCGCCCCAGCCTGTGATCGCAGATCCCATCGAACGCTCCTGTCCGCTGCCCGCACTCCGCGCACCCGGGCGCACCCGGGGAACCGGGAGCGTCGAGCGGCCGTCAACCCTTGTGCGCCGGCCCCGTGTCCTCGTCGGTGGACACCCGGAGCCACGCAACCGGCTGACCGGAGACGACACGCTCACCGGGGAGCACGATGACGCCTTCGAGGGTACCGGCGAACGACGAGCGTATCTCGCTCGCCCCCGCCCAGCCGACGAGGTCGCCGACGCGGATGCGGATCGGTGGCGACTCGGGAGCGGATCTGTCTGGCTCCGCCTCGTCGCCCGACGTGGCCGCTCCAGCCCCAGGCGCCCGGGTGGCGTCCGCGGCGCCGGCAGGCGTCGACGCGCGGCGGGCTCGCGACGCGCCGGCGGCGCTCGGCAGGCTAGGGACCGCGGCGAGGCA
>DAHXNN010000195.1 GCA_027365385.1 Acidimicrobiaceae bacterium
TCGGGCCTCGGGCTCGCCATCGTGAAGCGGATCGTCGACGCCCACCGGGGAGACGTGGGCATCGAGCCCGCCCCCGGCGGTGGGACGCGCGTCGTCGTCAGCTTGCCGGCACTCGATCAGGGCGAGGCGGGCGAGACGTGAGCCTTGGTCTCGGCCTCGAGGGAGATCGGGATCGACGACGCTCACGGGGCGACATCGACGGCTCACTGTCTCCGATGGCAACAGCGGCCACGACGGTTGCCCAGAGCGCTGCCGCGACGGCAAGGTGGAGGTCGGCCAGCGCCTCGGGCGCCCGGAGCAGGGCATCGACGGCCCCGACCCCTACCTGCAGCGCGAGCGCACCAAGTCCAGCCATCGCGAGCCTTCGACGAGGCGAGCGAGGGGGTGAACCGCGGAGCACGCCGAGGAGGTAGACGACGACGAGCGCACCACCGACCAGGACGACGGAGCGGTGGGTGAGCTGCAGGCCGACGAGCCCGCCGGCCGCTCGGCTTCCGAGACAGACTGGCCACGACGGGCACGCCGACTCGGCGCCGCCGTCGACGACGAGCGATCCGGAGACGAGGACGAGGAACAGCCCGACGACCGCTGCCCAGGCGAGGCGGGTGGTGCCGCGCAGCAGCGGCACGGATCGCTCAGGGTCCGCGAAGGACGCGACGGCCGCAACGGTCACCACACCGAGGAAGAGCAGTCCGACAGCAAGGTGGAGAGCGACGGTGGCTGGCGCGTTGTTCGTGACGACGGTGATCGCTCCGAGAGCCACCTGCACCGCGACGACTCCGACACCTGCGAGTGCAGGTCCGCGCACGAGGCGAGCTTGTGCTCCGGTCCGACGGGCGAGCACCGCGAGCCCGACGACGAGCACGGTGACGAGCGTCACGAGGTAGCGATGGGACTGCTCCAGCAGGGGATGGAAGTGGTCGATGGGACCGATGCTCCCCGAGCAGAGAGGCCAGCCCTTGCAGCCCATGCCGGATCCGGTGACCCTGACCGTGCTGCCGAGGACGATGAGGGCGTAGGTCGCGCCGAGAGTCGTCAGTGCCAGCAGGCGCACTCGCCGCACTTCGCGAACCCGGTCCCCGCGACGCTGGCCGCGCTTCGCCCGGCCGGGCTGCCAAGCGTTCATGTATCGGATTGCTATACCTTGTGTGGTCGAGATGTCAATCCGTATTGCCAGCTCGCAGGGTCGAGCAGCCTGTCCGTCGTCGTCCATCGACTCGTGAACGATCCGCGAAAGCAGGTCGCCTGTGTCGTGTACCGCGGCTCGTCTGCGATGCTCCAGCTGCTTCCTCGCTCCGTGGTGCTTCGTCTTGGAAGCCGGGCGGGGCAGCTTCTCGCCGCGGTGTCACCTCGGCGACGAGCCGTCGTCGCGGGCAATCTTCGTCATGTCGTCGGTCCAGCAGCCTCGGATGCAGACCTCGCGCGCCTGGTCCGGCGAAGCTTTGCGTCCTATGGGCGCTACTGGACCGAGAGCGCGCTGCTCGTGGCAAAGAGCAGAGGCCTGTTCGCCGCGGAGACTGACATCGTGGGTCGCGCACACCTCGACGAGGCGATCGCCCGAGGGAGAGGGGTGATCTTGACGCTTCCCCACGTCGGGTCGTGGGATGTCGGAGGCGCTTACCTCGTCGAGCAGGGCATAGCCTTGACGGGAGTCGCGGAGGTCGTCGAGCCTCCGGCGCTCTTCGCCTGGTTCGTGGCGCGTCGGGCGGCGCTCGGGCTCACTGCGTTGCCTCTCGGTGGTGGCGCTGCGGCGCAGTTGCTCAAAGAGCTCCGTCGAGGTGGCGTGATAGCGCTTCTCGCGGACCGCGACATCCTCGGCGACGGTGTCGACGTCGAGCTCTTCGGGGCACGGACCCGGCTTCCCGGCGGGCCCGCCCTGCTCGCCCTGCGGAGCGGCGCGGCGCTGCTGCCCTGCGCCGTCTACCAGCGGCCCCACGGTCGCTACGAGATGGTCGTGCGGCCGGCCGTGAACGCGTCGCGAAATGGTCGGCTGCGCGATGACACCGCCACCCTCACCCAGGCGGTGGCGCACGAGCTCGAGGAGCTCATCCGTCCTGCGCCCGAGCAGTGGCACGTGTTCCAGCCCAACTGGACAGCAGACCCCGGAGGTCTCGCGAGCTGCTCGGCTCGGTCCGTCGCCCCACGTCACCTGGCGACGAGCCTCGCCTACGGTAGGGCTGGGCGCATGACACCGTGACCGGCGGGCGGACAGAGGCTGCGTGGCCGACCGATCGTCGGTTGCGCCCATCTGGCAGCGAGGATGCCCCCCGAGGGCGGGGGCTGGTGCACCTCGCAGCGCTCATCTTGGCGCTGCCAGCTGCTGGTGTGCTCGTATGGCGCGACGGGCCCGGCGACGGCGTGGCGGTGTACGCACTCGCTCTCGTCGGCCTCTATGCGGCAAGCGCCAGCTATCACCTCGGTGCGTGGTCGCCCGAGTCGCGCCGGCGCCTCCGTCAGGTCGACCACGCGATGATCTACGTCTTCATCGCGGCGTCGATGACGCCCTACTGCTTGCTCGGAGCGCCCGGCACCACGTCCCTCGTCGTGCTCGGCCTCGTCTGGCTCGGGGCAGGTGCAGCCGTCGTGACCACCACGTTCCACTTCGAGGCCCGACCACGTCTCACGTCGGCTGCCTACCTGGCTCTCGGCTGGCTCGCCGTGGTCACGTTGCCCGAAGCGATCCATCGCCTGAGCGTCGTCCAGCTCGCCCTGCTCGGCGCCATGGCGCTTCTGTACACCGCCGGCGCAGGGGTGCTCGCATCGAGATGGCCGGATCCGAGCCCTGAGCTGTTTGGCTACCACGAGGTCTGGCACACGATGGTCGTCGTCGCGAGCGCTTGCTACTTCGTCCTCGTCTGGTCGCTCGCGGCGCCTCGTCACTGAGCGACCACCGGGACGATCCAAGAGCCGCGGTGGATGGCGATCTGGTGGACCGCTAGCGTGCTCGGGATGCTCTTCATCCTGCGCAAGCTATGGCGGCTGTTCCGGTCTCGACGGGCGCGAGCGCGCTAGCGACCGCGCCCGGCGCCAACCACCGCTGCGATCCGGGGTCACGGGGTCATAGGGTCCTGTGGCGCTCAGCGTGCGACTCGTCCCCGTCGCGCACCGGCGTCGACCGCCACCGCGACGAGGAGCACGAGGGCAGCCACCATGAACGTCGTCGCCGCCGAAAGCCCGAGCAAGCCCAGCCCGTTGTAGATCGCGGCGATGACGAGCCCGCCGAGCAGGGCGTGGAGCATCTTTCCCCGGCCGCCGAAAAGGCTCGTACCACCGATCACGGCCCCGGCGACTGCGTAGAGCACGAGCGTGCTGTCGATGTCGGTCGAGATGGACCCGAGCCGTGACGCATAGATGATCCCCGCGATGCCGGACGTGAACCCGGAGAGCGCGAAGGCGGTCGTCCGGGTCCGGCGCAGGTTGACACCTGCGCGCCGCGCGGCTTCGGCGTTCCCGCCGATCGCGTAGACGTATCGGCCAAAGCGCGTGCGACCGAGAAGGAATGTCCAGGCGGCCAGCACGCCGAGCACGATGAGGACCACCCACGGGACGCCGCGCAGCGTCAGGCTGGTGAGCACTCCGCGGTTGGCGTTGCAGACGAGCACGACCACCACTGCGGCGGCGGCCATGACCGCGAGCTTCAGGACCGTCACGCTCAACGGCTGGGTATGGAGCCCCGAGGCTCGCCGGCGCCTGTCTCGTGCGAAAGCGAAGACGCCAAACGCGGCGACGATCGCGACCATGACGACCCAGCCGGCGACAGCACTCAGGTTCCCGTTGACGAAATCGTTGATGATGCTGTTCGTCACGGAGATCGTGCCGCCGTTCGCGGCGGTGTCCGCGTTGATGATGTCGATCAGCAGCCCCTGGAAGCCGAGGTAGCCAGCGAGAGTCACGATGAACGACGGCAGGCCGAGGCGCGTGATCAAAAGCCCCTGGACGAGGCCGATGGCCGTCGACACGGCGAGGCCGGCTGCACATGCGATCCACCACGGCAGGTTGTGCGGATTGGTCGCGAGCTCGAGCGTGACGGTCGCGCCGATGCCCGCGACATATCCCGCCGAGAGGTCGATCTCGCCCAAGAGGAGGACGAACACCTCGGCCATGCCGAGGAGCATGTAGACCGCACCCTGGGTGAGCAGGTTGGTGAGGTTGCCGGCAGAGAGGAAGACGGAGTCCTGGGACTGGAAGATGACGACGAGAAGGACGAGCCCCGCGACGACAGGAAGGACGCCGATGTCGCCGTTGCGCACCTGCTTCAGCCAGGACCGGAAGAATCCCGCAAGAGTGTCTGCGCCAGGGGTGTAACCAGACGACGGAGCGGCACCCTCCGGTGCCGTGCCGCCGGTGGCGCTCCGTCCACTGCCCTCCTGGGCGTCCGTGCCGGGCGCCAGCGATACGCCCGCGGGTGGGTCGTTTCGGATGGTCGATGACATCTTGCCGCCTAGCTCGCCGCGCCGCCGACGGCGCTCGCGTCGGATGCATCCAGAGGAGTGGCGCGACTGATCCTCCCAGTCGTGATGAGCTCCACGGTGCTGTGGGTGTCGAAGGCGCCGACCGGTCCGGATCCGGCGATCCGGCCGAGGTAGAGCACTGCGACGTAGTCCGCGACCGCGAACACGTCAGTCAGGTTGTGACTGATGACGAGCACGGCGACGCCGCGCTCGGCCAAGCGCTGGATGAGACCGAGGACCATGGCGGTCTGCGAGACGCCGAGGGCGGCCGTCGGCTCGTCGAGGATGACGAGTCGCGCATTGCCCATGACTGCCTTGGCCACTGCGACCGCTTGGCGCTGGCCACCCGAGAGCGATCCGACCGCCTGGCGGATCGAGCGCACGGTGACGACGGAGAGCTCCGCAAGCGCCTGCTTGGCTCCGAGCTCCATCGCAGACTCGTCGAGGAGGCGGTGCTGGAGCAGCTCGTGTCCGAGGTACATGTTCTGGACGATGTCGAGATTGTCGCAGAGGGCGAGGTCTTGGTAGACGGTGGCTATGCCGAGTGCCGTGGCGTCCTTCGGAGTGCGTACGTGCACCGGCTCGCCCTGCCAGACGATCTGGCCTTCGTCGGGCGGAGCTATTCCCGAGATGGCCTTGATGAGCGTGGACTTACCAGCGCCGTTGTCACCGACGAGCGCCGTGACCTTGCCCGCCGGGATGTCGAGGTCGATGCCGCTCAATGCTCGTACCGAGCCGAAGCTCTTACCGATGCTGCGCAGTCGCAGTACCGGCTCCCCGTCACGGGGAGCCGGTCGCGACGTCGCGCCAGGGGCATCGCCCCCCGGCGCCCGGCCCGAGGTCTCGGGCCGGGCGCCGCTGCTCGCGTCGGTGGTCGTCACCGGGCGTTCCCGGAGATCTGCAGCGCGATCCCGTGGATGTGCATGGCGCGCAAGCTCACTACTTGATTCCTGCCGCCGAGCACTCGGAGACGTAGGTGCCTGTGCACAACTGGCTCGCGGGCACGAAGTTGTCCGCGATGACCGTGGACGCCATGTTCGACGTCGTGACCCACTCCGGCTTCAGCAGCACTGACGGGACGCGCTTGTGCGTCTTCGGGTCGGTCGTCATCCCGTTCACGAGGGTAGCCGGAGGAGTGAGGCCCGCTCGTAGGTACATGCCGAGTGCGACAGCAGCCTGGGCTTCCAGGTAGATCGGCTTGTACACCGTCCCGCACTGATAGCCGGAGAGGATGTTCTGCAATCCGGTGAGCGTCGCGTCCTGGCCCGTGATCGGGAACGTCCTCGGCTTGACGCCGAGGTTCTTCAGGTACGAGATGATCGGCGCGGCGTTCTCGTCGTTGGGGATGACAGCCGAGTTGATGTTCTTGTGAGCCGTCACGGCCTGCTGGAACTCAGTCTCGGCGACGTCGGGCGTCCACGTGCCGGCCGTGCTCGTCACGAGCGTGTACTTGCCGGACTTGAAGAGCGGGTCGAGGATCTGGTTGTAGCCCTCGCCGAAAAGTGTCGCGTTGTTGTCCGTGGGTGCGCCGTACATCTCGACGACCTGGGGCTTGGAGACGTGCCATGCGGCGACGCAGCTCTGGAAGCCCTTGCCGATGAGGTTGCCGACGACGACGTTGTTGAAGCTGTCGTAGTACGTGCGGTAGCCGCCGAGCGTGAGGCGGTCGTAGTCGATCACCTTCACGCCGCGTGCCTTGGCATAGAGCTCGATCCTCGCGCCGACACCCGAGTCGAGCGGGTCGATGATGAGGACCTTCGTGCCCTTGGCGATGTCGGCCTGCGCGTCTGTGAACTGCGTGGATGTGCTGCCGGGCGCGTTCTGGACGACGTACTGCGACGAGGAGAGACCGGCCGTCTGGAAGGCCTTCTTGAGGTACGGGGCGTCGAACTCGGTGTAGCGGGTCGACGTCACGGTGTCCGGCAGGATCGCGGCGATCATGCCCGACCCCATCGCCACGAGCGGCTTGAGCTTCGCCATCGCCGAGAAGGTGCGGTTGAACTGCGAGATGGACAGCGTC
>DAHXNN010000209.1 GCA_027365385.1 Acidimicrobiaceae bacterium
CGAGGCCGACCCCCGCACTCGTTGCAAGTCCTGACCGGGACCGTGGCTGTGCACAGCGCGTTGGCGAAGAGCGCTTGGCCCGCGGGTAAGCCTTTGATCACGCTGCGAGCGGGCAGGTCAGCCACAAACGTGACGACCTCATCCACAGCCGGGCCCGCTCACCTCCACCAATGCAGCCTGCACGAACCACGCAGCGCGCGGGCCTCAGAATTCGATCTCGAGCCCCTTGTCCTGATCGCGCTCGCGCTGGAGCTGAAGCAGCTCCTCCCGAGCGACATCCTGCAGCGGACCGAGGTACTGCGCGATGACCTCCCACACGCGTTCCGCTTTCACTTCCGTGTACCCGTGCACGAGGCGGTTGCGGAACCCGGCAATCGCCGCCCACGGGATCTCAGGATGGCGGTCCTTCACGGACTGGGAGAGCAGGCTTGCGGACTCGGAGAGCGTCTGGAGCCGGTACAACGTCGCGTCGCGAATGTCGAGATCGTTCTCGAGTGCCGCCTGGTTGTCCGGACCGGAGGACCTGATGAGGTCGATGGTCTCGGTGATGTGCGTGAGGTAGAGGACGTCACGCGTCACGCTCAAAGCGGGAGGGCCTCCGCAAGCACGCGGTCTCGGATGGCGTGATGCACCTGCTCGGCGAGATCGACCCGATAGCCGAGGAGCAGCTCGAGCTCCTGCTGCAGCTCAACTTCGTCGACGAGGCTGCGCCCACGCTCGAACTCCACGAGCACGTCGATGTCGCTCGTCGGATGAGCTGCACCTCGGGCGACAGAGCCGTAGATGCGGACGTTCGATGCGCCGTGACGGGCCGCGAGCCGCAAGATCTCTTGTCGCTTCGCGCGCAGGAGCGCCAAGTCTGGTGGCACCGTGCTCGAAGCGAACGCCCTGCCCATCGTCACGGTTCCTATCGTACGTCGACGGGTGCGACAGTCCAGGCCCTGGCCCCCGCGGGAACCAGGGCCCGGACAGTGGCCCCAGGATGCTTGCGGGTCCGCGCAGTCCCCGCCCTTTGCCGGCGGCTGCGTTGGAGAAGCTCTCGACGTCGGTCCAGTCGATCGCGAGCGACGTGTTCGCCAGCTTGACCTCCTCGGCGATGCTCGCCTCGACAAGCGTGGCGCACAACGCGGACAGACGCGGCGAGGGTCTGCCGTCGAGCCCGTCGTCGGGGTCGTCCTTCGCGAGCACCGCACAGAGAAGGTTGTTCGTGTATTCGACCTGGCGATAGCTGAGCCGATGCGCCCGGCCCTTCCAGTCGCCGGTCACCCCGAGGCGCCAGCGATCGGTCTCGCCGAGCCCGGCAGGGCCGGCATGGATCCTCGACAGGTGCGCCGGGCGGTGCTCGGCCTGACAGAGGAGCATCCCGAGCACGAGGCTCCGGACGCGCAGCTGGCGGGGGCGCACCCCGGCCGGCAACGCCAGCTCGATCGCGGCGATCTCGGCTGCCACCGCCTTGTCGTTAAGAATCGCCTCGAGACGGGCGAGGTCGCTCATCTCGCTCATGTGCTGGCGGCCCCGAGACGCGCGACCACGTCAGCCTCGTCACCTGCCTCGAGGTGACAGACGAGATCGCCGAGGCGCTTAGAGCAGGTGATGCCGGCCGCGTCCATGAAGGCGCGCAGCCCGATCTGCTCCGCCATCGTGACGAGGTAGCTCGAGCGCAGGCGCCCAGCCTCGAGCCGTGGTAGGTCGTCCCCGCCCGAGAGCGACCGGAGAAGCGGGTTCGTGACGTTGTGGCTGTCGGGATCGCGACCTGCGACGAGGTAGCGCGCTCCGAACAGCTCGGCCGCACAGAGCAAGCGGTCGTGATAGGCGCTGAGCACCGGGACGGCCCGTGGCCGGCGCCCGCCGAGAAGAACGAGCACGCCGCCCGAGCGGCGCACGACATCGGTGCCGCGCACCGAACGGAGCTCGCCTCCGACAAGACCAGCGCTCGCTCCGAGACAGATCAGCGCCGAGGCCCGTGTCCGGAGAAGCTTGGTCGGCTGGGCGCCTGCAAGGGCGAGGTAGGAGGCGATCTCTGCGGGAGAGTAGGGGGCCTTCGCGCGCTTGCGGGGAAGGCGTCGTGCCCGGGGCGGTGGGTGCTCGAGGCTCTCCCGGGCAAGAAAGCGCAAGTTCGTGCGCAGCGTACGCCGTGTCGGGGCGCTCCCGGCCTGCGAAGAGCACACGAAGCGCTCGATCACCGACTCGGTGAGCAGCGTCTTCTCCTCGAGCTCGCAGCCGATCGAGGAGCCGTAGGTGGCGAGCTTGCCCGCCGCTAACAGCAGCGCCTTCGCGCGCGCGGGGCTTGTCGGCTCTGCGGCGGTGACGACACGACGGGCAAAGCCAGCAGCCTCGGGAGAGGCCGAGCGCGGCGTGTAGGCGGCGATGGTCGTCGCTACCCCCTGGACCAGAGTCACCGACCCGTTGCCCTGCCACACCTCGTGTGGGACCCTTGACGTGTCAGCGTCCATAGTCGGCATCTTCCCAGGCTGCGAGCAGCAGTCGCGGTCACACCCCGCTGGCCAGCCGGACCATCCGAACCCGCAGGTCTTCGAAGTTCGGAATACGAGTGCCTACGGATCGCCGAGGACCGAGGTGCACGACATACGGACCGCGTTCGCCGCTCCGTTGGCGCGATCACGGGTATCCGGGCGCGGTCGACGGTCGCTCGCCACGCGGGTCAATAGGGCGCCTGGAGATCGGTGAACATTGGGAAGTGCCTGACGTTACGGGTAAGGAGTCGTGCGTCGGTGCGGACGGCGGTGGCTGCGATGGCGAGGTCGGCGCTGTCGATGGTGTGGTGGCTAGGAAGCCACTGGCGGCCGAGGGCGCCGGCCTCTTCCGCGATCTCGACGTCGACCGGGTGCCAAACCAGGGTGGACAGCAACGCGCGGGTGTCGTCCTCTTCTGTCGGGCGCATGCCGGCGAGGACCTCTATGCGGGTGATTTCACTCGCATGAAGGACGTCCGCGGCCCGCTCCCGTTCGAGCAGGTCGCCAGCGCCTGCGTTCCCTCGCAGGTAGTCGATCAGTATCGAGGTGTCTACCAGGGCGCTCACGAGCGGTCGCGCTCCAGACGGGAGCCGGAGCGCAGCTGATCGACCCAGGCTGCGCCGTCGAGATCGTGGTCGTTCCAGGAGCCGAAGGCACGGCGCATCGCAGCCAGGTCGTCCTCAGCGGAGCGCTCCGAGCCATAGACCTGCTCGACCGCGTCACGGATCAGGGATGAGAGCGATCGACCAGTCCGCAGCGCGGCGGCATCCAGGGCACGCCGCTCCTCGTCGGTCAAAGAGATCTGAGTCCGCTGCATGATGTAAGCTTACATCATCTCCTGAGCGGACTCGGGCACTTCGAGTCGTTGCCGCGCGTCATCGGAGTTCGAATACGAGCGCCCAGCGCCCAGCGCCCACTCGACTCGCGACGAGACTTACGTCGCTAGCTACTCGAACTGAGCGTCACACCGGATGCGTACTGCGCGAGCCCGTGAAGCCGAGATCCCTCCTCGCGCGCCTTCTGGCAGGGACCGTCACCAATGTCACCTTCTCCGACGCCCAGACACTACTGGTCGCTCTCGGATTCGACGAGCTCCGGGTAAGGGGCAGTCACCACGTCTACAGTCGCCCTGGCCTTCCCGAGCAGCTCAACCTTCAGCAATGTGTTCTGGAGCGACGAGGACGGGGCCTGGGTGGCTGACCTTCCCGATCTCGGGTACTGCTCTGCGGTTGGCGACACCGCGCATCAAGCCGTCTCTGAGGTCGAGGCGGCGATCGAGACGTGGCTCGAGGCGGCCCGTTGGAGCGGACGGCCGATCCCGTCACCCCCGGTTCGTGTCGTGCACGCCTGAACCGCTCAGGTCGATCTCCCGAGCCGAGCGGTCCCCAGGAGTCGCTTCCGCACGTCGGCGAAGTTCGAATACGAGTCCGGCAGCGCCCACAAAGAGGTCTTCACGTTTGGACCTCGCCCATCTTCACGTTTGGGTGCATCAGTCGCTTGTCGGGGCTGCTCGACGGTACCGGTCGCCCACTGAGGCGCACGCTGCCGGTGGACGAGCGCGACGAGATCACCTGGTGC
>DAHXNN010000210.1 GCA_027365385.1 Acidimicrobiaceae bacterium
CATATTGCTTCTCTCTCATCGCCCGACGCCCTGACCCGATGCGGCGGCGATGCAGCGCGGGTCCAGTCCGGTAGAGGAAACCTCCAACGGACGCTCCATGACGCTGGCCCGAACGAACGCACGTGCGTGTCACAGGGGATCCCCTTGCGGGACTGCAAAGCACAGGGGCCTGACCGCTATGGCGGTCTTCCGTGTGGCCTGGAGCGGTAGAACACTGATCACATGGGCTCCCGCTGCGCCACTTCACCACCGAAGTCCTCGACCAGGTGCGGGCCGTGGCCCAGAGCTGAAACGCCGCGCCCCTCAGGGCTCCCCGTCGAACACGCAGAACTCGTTGCCTTCCGGGTCGGCCAGTACGTGCCAGCCGATCTGGTCGTCCCGCGCCCGCAGGAGTGTGGCGCCGGCGGAGACGAGCGTGTCGGGGTCGGCGGACACGACGTCCCAGTGAATGCGGTTTTTCACCGTGCGCACCTCGGGCACGAGCGTGAAGTCCATCGTCTGGATGGGCACTCCGGGCACGTTCTCCAACGTGGCCCAGTCGTCGCCATTGATCGTCACCGGGGTCTCGTACACGCGCCCCCACCACGTGCCGAGGGCGACCGGGTCGATGGAGTCGACGACTAGCCCGTGCATGCGGTCGGCGGACATCTCGTCGCGGAGGAAGGCGCAGAAGAGCGTGCCCTCAGGATCAGCCATGACCGTCCACCGCTCCAACGGCTGCACCACCGTCGCCCCCAGCCCTTCGAGCTCGGCCAAACTGGTGGCGTAGACGTCGAAGTGCACCGGTTCTTCCCGGCGAGCGGCTCGGGCACCTGGTTGATCCACACCGTGTGCTGGGGGGTGGGACCTGAGAGCCACCCATCGCCGGACTCCTGGGCATGCCACTCGCGGTCGAGCACACGGCCCCAGAACGCACCGAGGAGAGCGGCGTCGACGGCGTCGAGCACCAGATCCTTGAACCGGGTGGCGGTCACCGCCTGGATCGTACCCGGCCGTACCGCCCCCCTACGGCCACGGGCCGGAGTGGACGGATGAAGAGGGCGCCGAGGCACGCCCTGCGTCCGGGCTCAGCTGGCTTCCTACTCGGGTCCTCATCGCGCTGCCAGGCGGCGAAGAGCCGGGCGTAGGCGCCGTCGCAGGCGACCAGCTCGTCGTGGGGCCGGCGGGCCTCCGCCTCCTTGGTTCCCGGCCGGCCGACCAGGATGTTGTCGACGACGATGCCCCGGAAGAGGAACCCGCTACGGCAACACCCCAGGTCGGAGCAGCGTCATCTCGGTGGCCCTGAGGGGCGATTCCCGTAAGACCCGCCCGAGAAAAAGCCCGGTGATCCCCCGCTATGCGGGTGGGTCCTGCCGGCTCCTCGACCGGGTTTAGGGACGTTGCACTCATCCTGCGGAACCTTCGTCCACGGGCGAGCCGCTTGCTGGAGTTTGCGGCACCGGTCGGCCGGGCGATGCGACAGCCGCCGAGCCAGCGGTGACAGATCGCCCTGATCTGGACTACCGCACAGTCGATGCCCCGGGGCCTTGTACTCGCTCCGAACGACGGCTCAGGTCGTCGCCGTGTTGGCGCTGACCGTCACCGAACGCGCGGCATTGCCGTAGGAGTCGCCAGTGAACTGAGCCACGCCCGAGGCGTGCCGGTCCGGTTCCCTGCGGTGGCGCTGGCGGCCGTCGTTCTGGCGGGACGCTCGGTACGAGCCGCAACTGAACCTCGCGATGCCGCACGGCCGTTCCCGAGCCAGAGCGGTCTCCCGTCTCGCCGACGTCAGCTCCACGATCCGGGCGCAGCTCGGCATGCAACCAGCCGGCGGAAGGTGGACCTGCGTGTCGTAGGGATCAGGCGGCGCTCTCGACGAGGTCTGCAGCTCGCAGCACCGCACCATCCTCGGCCGCGAGCGCCTTGGCGAGATCCCGGGCCCGCATCGCGGCCGTCGGGTCGAGAGCCTCGCGCAGTCCCGACTCGAGGGTCCTCGGCTCGAGGGCGGCAAAGCGGCGATGGGCACCGACACCGAGATCTTCGAGCCGAGCGCCCCAGAACGGCTGGTCCGCGAAGACCGAGCAGACGAGGGTCGCGAGGCCTGCCGACAAGCTTGCCGCCGTCGTGCCTGCCCCTCCGTGGTGCACGGCGGCCCGGCAGCGGGGAAGCACCGTTTCGTGGTCGAGCGGACCGACGCACATCAGGGCGTCGTTGTCCCCTGTATCGCCCGTCCGGCCGAGCTCGGACGAGACCCCGACCTCGCCTAGGCGGGTACGCGTCGAGGCGTCGAGGCCGAGGAATCCGACGAAGGGCCGCCGGGGGCCGTAGTCGTCGATGCCGGGTACGAGCTGTGCGCTGTAGGCCTGGAGCTCGAGCAGACCGGCGGCAGCGATGCGCGCCGGAGTCGGCCTCTTCGTGGTCGGCAGCCCGAGCTCGGTCCGGAACGCGTTGATGTCGGCGCGCATGCGCGACCACCACGTCCGCTCGAAGAGCGTCCCGGTCAGCTGGTTGAGCGGCCCGGGCAGCGAACGGGTCGTCACGAGATAGCTCGGGTAGGCCCGCGTGCGCCGGTGCGGCGAGGTGTGGAGCACCACCATCGGGATCCCGGCCGCTTCCGCGATGCACGACACGCAATCCTCGCGAAGCACGCCGGTCACCACGAGGTCGGCACCTTGGCAGGCTGCGACGGTGTCGGCGGTCATCGAGGGGAACGTCTCGTGGGCGATCTTCGCGAGGGCGTCGAGGAAGGCCTTCATGTTTCCCGACGCGAGCCAGGCCCTGCCGTCGTCGGACTCGAGGAACGCGCGGGAGTCCGGTCCGATCGGCAGTGCCACGAGACCTGCTTGTCGTGCGGGCTCGACGAGGTTGGGCGGCACGCCGAGCACGACGTCGTGGCCTCGCCGCGCGAGCTCGACGCCGAGGGCCACCACCGGCTGCACGTCGCCGCGTGTTCCGGCCGTCACGAGCGAGACGTGCACGACCACACCCCTCCTGTCCCGATCGAGGCGCTCCAGGCGGTGTTGACGAGAGCGGGACGAGGTCCGCCAGCGCACTCGCCGCGAGCATATGTCCTCATGCCGACCACCTGGCGAGGAACCGAGCCCTGCGAGACCATGGACGACCTGACGCGGCGCCCAGTCGGGGTCCAGCACACGAGCGCCAGTGCCGTCCAAGGCTGCCAGGGCGACGAGGCGGGCCGAGCAGGGCGAGAACCTCTGCTTGTGTCGCGTGCGGCCCGCTGGCCGGGTCGCAGGCCGTCCGCACTTGACACCACGGGGTACCCGCTACCAGGGTGGACGTGCCCACTTCCAGGCGCCGTCGAGTGTTCGGTGGAACACCTCGTAGTCGGGTCCGAGCTGGTCCTGGACACGCTCGGCGAGGTCAGCAGCTCGATGCCAGAAAGCCGCTCTTTCAGCTGCGGTGGCGTTTGCCCTACGGTCCAGAGCCTCGCCGTCTTCATTCCACGCGAACAAGGCCTCGCGCAGGTCCTCCGAGAGGTGGTCAGCCCAGGGCCGACGGTTGGAACGTGGGCCTCTGGTTGCGGACCACCGGCCAGGTGGTGCCGGCGCGCGCAGCTCCTCAACTGACAGCACCGTCCAAATTCCCGAAGCGGCATAGTCCCAGTCGATGAGAACCCTGCGGTGTAGCGGCACCGCGGAGAAGGTTACCCAGCTTGCCAGCGGGATGACCTTGTCGCAGCTCATCGGTGACGATGTGATCGCCGGCGAGGATGCCAACCGCGCGCTACCGGGCGAGCGCCGACGACGACCACGACCACGACCGCTCGCTGCGCGAGGTGCTGGTCCACATGATCGAGGAGTACGCCCACGATGTCGGCCACGCAGACCTGCTGCGTGAGCGCATCGACGGCAGAGTGGGGCTGTGACCATCTCGTTGCATTGACCGCTTGAGCTCGCCGTGGCGGGTTACGAGCAGTTGGGCTTATCTACATCACGCCGAGCGCCCGGGCAGCCGAAACCCCATCTTACCTGCGCAAATGGTTCGCACCCCCAACGGGATTCGAACCCGTGTTACCGCCTTGAAAGGGCGGCGTCCTGGGCCGCTGGACGATGGGGGCCCGGGTCCCGACGGGCACGAGGCTACCAGCGGGGTCCAGAGGTGGCGGCCCCTCGCACCGCAGGCTGAGCGCCCCAGGCAGGGCCGCGCCCGTCGAACGGTGCGCCGGGTCGCCGACGGCGCGCTACGGTCGGCGAGGGGCCGGTGGACCGGGGCGGTGGTCCGTCCGAGCAGCGGCCCGCTGGCCTATGTGCACGGCAGACGGGAGAGCGATGGCAGACGATGCGTCACGGGCGTTGTGGGCGGAGATCGACCACTACATCGTCGAGCACCTCGTGCCGCACGACGAGGCTCTCGATGCGGCTCTCGACGCGAGCACGGCAGCCGGGCTGCCCCCGATCAACGTCGCGCCCAACCAGGGTGCCTTGCTCGGCCTCCTCGCCACGATGACGGGCGCGCGCGACGTGCTCGAGATCGGCACCCTCGGCGGCTACAGCACGATCTGGCTGGCCAGGGCGCTCCAGCCTGGGGGACACCTCGTCTCCCTGGAGGCCAGCGCGCGCCACGCGGACGTCGCGCGGTCGAACATCGCCCGTGCCGGGCTTGCAGACGTCGTCGAGGTCCGGGTGGGCCCGGCGCTCGCCACCTTGCCGCTGCTCGAAGCAGAGGGGGCGGGACCGTTCGACATGGTCTTCGTCGATGCCGACAAGGCGAGCAACCCCGAGTACTTCGCCTGGGCACTGCGCCTCGCCCGTGTCGGTGCCCTCGTGGTGGTCGACAACGTGGTGCGGCAGGGGCACCTCGTCGACGCCACCACGAGCGATCCCGACATCCTCGGCACGCGCCGGCTGTTCGATGTCGTCGCTGCTGAGCCGCGGGTGCGTGCGACGGCCATCCAGACGGTCGGGAGCAAGGGCCACGACGGCGTCCTCGTAGCGCTCGTCGTCGGCGCCTGATGCAGGGCGGCGCGCTGCGCCGCCCTACGGTAGAGCGTGACCGCTACGGCGGAGCCGCACGGCGTGGCGGGGCGCACGGGACGACGAGGGAGCGACGATGACCGAGGATGGGACGAGCGTGCGGGTGGCACCGGCAGGCGTGGCGCACGTGGAGCGTCACTTCTCTGACTGCCCGCGGCTCAGCACAGCGGTCGGGCCCGCACGACGCCCCGACCCGAGACCGTGCACCTGTGACCCCGAGCGCCTCGATGCGGCGCTCCGACCGTCCACCCGGGGTGGGCACCGCCCGACCTGAGAGCCCGACCTGTCGACGGCCCGGATGCGTGTCGGCTCACTTCGCTGAGGCGTCAGTGAGCAGCCACTGCGTGCCATCCGAGCCGTCGCGCAGCTCGACGCCGAGACCGGTGAGCACCTCGCGCACGGTGTCGGCGTCGTCGAAGCGTCGCTCGACCCGGGCGAGGCGCCGCAGCTCGACGAGCGCCTCGACGAACGGCCCGACGACAGCTCGAGGGTCGCGCAGGCCGCCTGCCGCGAGCCGGCCGAGCTCGACGACCATCGCCCGCAGGCTTGCTCGCGCCCGCTCGAGCTCGTCCTGTTGGGGGATGTCGGTCGACCAGTCGACGATCAGCTGCTCGACGCCGAGCACGGCCACGACGGCCGCCGTGGCGTCCCGTGCGCCCACCGCTGCGGCAAAAGCAGCCTCCTGCTCGCGCACGAGGTCGAGCAGCGGCGACGCGCTCGGGGTCGGGGCGCCCGGAGACGGGTTGCTCCCGGTCGTCACCGTCTCGCCCTCGGCATCCTGCGCATCGCGTGGCCGCGGATCGCTTGGCGCGGCCGCTGCTGGCGCACCATGGGCAGCGGCGAGGAGGTCCGTGAGGGCGATCTCGGTCCCCGCGACGAACGTCGTCGAGCGCCCGTGCTTGCGAACCGTGACGACGCCGAGTCCGGTGACCGACACGGAGCCCGCGCCGAGGTCGACGATACATGCCGTGTGCTCGTCGATGCCGAGGACGGCGTGGCTCTCGGGCAGGAGCTCCTCCATCGCAGCGAGCCGCCGTTCGCCGAGGTAGCAGAAGCGCGTGTCGTGGGTGCCACCCTCGGCGTTGTTGTAGTGAGGGACGACCGCCACATCGAGTCCGACCGCGCCGAGCACGTCGAGACCGTCCAGCCAGCGCGGGTCCGCGCCGGCCTTGTAGATCTCGTACACGGGCACCGTGAAGGCGCCGAGGGTGAGCGCTGCGGCGCTCGCGAACGTCACCGCCCCGCCCCGGGTGAGCTTCTCGACGAGCAGGCCCGGCACGACACCGCCTCGCCAGCAGCGGAGGGCGAACGTCGGGCTCCCGGGACCGGAGAAGATGTAGCGCGCGTCGCGTAGCTTCGCGGTGAGCTCCTCGGCAGCGAACGGGTCGTCGCCGATCTGGGGCTCGGCATCCGAGCCGTCGTCGCAGCCCGCGCTCCGCCGTCCCCACGTCGTCGCGACCTCGATCCTCGTCTGGAGGCTCTCGTGGAAGTACGAGATCGCACGGGCGGCGATCTCGCGAGCGTTCTCCTGGAAGCCAAACGGGGTGTCGAGGAGCACCGCCGGTACCGGTGGTGGACCGAGCTGGCCGAGGACGAGCCGGTGCGTTCCAACCATGGTCGGCGCCGTCTCGCCTGAGCCCATGAGCGTGACAATCCTCGGAGCCGGAGCCGGAGCCGG
>DAHXNN010000212.1 GCA_027365385.1 Acidimicrobiaceae bacterium
GCCGGGCCGTCACCTGGTCAGTCCGATGCCCGTGCGCGGCATCGAGCGGGCAGTGCTTCTCGAACACGAAGAGCAGCGGCGCATAGCTATGGCTTACGGCAGGATCCCCGGCGCGGTCCAGGTAAATCCGCGACCGACTGAGGCTCGAAGGTGCCGGTGCAGCGGGGACGCATGCGCGGAGGCCGATTGTGTCGCACCTGGCGGAATCCGTTGTCGCGCCCTTTGGTCCTGGCTATCTTGGCAGGCTCGACGAGATGGTGGCGGACATCCCACCTCGCGCCAATCGCAGCGTGCTGGCGGTGTCGCGGGTCGCCGGTATCTCGGTGGTCGTGCGACGCAAGGTGCACGCCCCGCGCGCGACGGCTAGCGGATGGAGCGTGTCGGTCGGCCACGCACTCGGGTCTCGCTCGCCCGGGACGCGTCACCCGCCGCGCGCCGTGCGAAGCTCGTCGAGGCGCTTCGCCATCCGGGCCCGCCCAGGCGCTCCGAGGCACGCTCGATCCACGAGGTGGTCCGGGGCGAGGTCTGATCTCCTCGGGTACCTGCCCCTCTCCGTCGACAACTTGAGACGGCGCACTCGCCTCAAGATGCCGACTATTGGCCTTGAAGGGGTATCCATCTGAGCGCGGTAACCCAGGTCAGCGCCTCCAGGGGCGCCCCTGGGCCGACATGGCCAGCGACGCCGGAGCGACCCGCTTGCCGATCGGCGCCCGGACCAGGGCTGCGAGCTGCTCGGCAGTCGCTTTGCGTGGGTTCACGACGGGCTGTGCGTAAGTTCTCGGACCGGTGTCGACAGATGCCGGAGCCAGGCCAGCTATTCCGAAACGGCACCGCGCTTAGAGAGATACCCCTTTGGCCTTGAATCAGCCGAGCGATCGGTCGTGAGTGGAGGAACGGGCACAGTTGCACGCGACCGCTCACATCATGTTCGGGAGCTTGGCAAGAGAGCAGGTCGATGATCCCCTCCGGAGATGACGACGGTCCTCTCGTGGGACCCGCGCGGCTGGCTGTGTCAACCGATCATGGTCGAGCATCTCGCGCTCGTCGAGAAGGAGAGAGCCATGACGCAAAAGAAGGTGCTCGTCCTCGGAGGCAACTTCGGTGGCCTCACGGCCGCGCTCGCCGTTCGCCACGAGCTGCACGGCGACGTCGAGGTCCGGGTGGTCTCGGCATCCGATCACTTCCTGTTCAACCCCTCGCTCATCTGGCTCCCGTTCGGCAAGCGCAGGGCCGTCGACATCACCTTCCCTCTAGCGCCCACCTTCGAGGTCCACGGCGTGGACTTCGTCCACGGCGAGGCGACGCGGCTCGACCTTGCGGCGAAGAAGGTGACGACGAGCGCCGGGGACTACGACTACGACTACCTCGTCATCGCGACGGGCTACCGCAACGACTTCGATGTCGTGCCGGGTCTCGGGCCGAGCGGCAACGCGTACACGATCACGACCCTCGAGGACGCGATCCACGCTGGCGAGGGCTGGCGGCGCTTCCTCGAGGCGCCGGGTGACATCGTCGTCGGCGCGACACAGGGCGCAGGCTGCTTCGGAGCGGCGTACGAGTACCTGTTCAACGTCTCCCACCAGCTGCGCAAGGCGGGGCTGAAGAAGCGGGTGAAGCTCAGCTTCGTCTCGCCGGAGCCCTTCCTCGGCCACTTCGGCATCGGCGGCCTGCCGCACGGGGAGAGCCTGCTCGGGATGTTCCTCAAGAAGGAGAAGATCACGGCGTTCGTCGACGTCGGGATCGAGCGCGTCGAACCCGGTCGAGTCGTGCTTGGCGACGACCGGACCGTCGAGTTCTCCTACGCCATGCTCGTGCCACCCTTCCTCGGCCAGGAGGTCGTGCGCGCCGCGACAGACATCGCGGACGCGAAAGGCTATGTCAAGGTGCGCGACACCTACCAGAGTGAGGCCTACGACGACGTTTACGCCGTAGGTGTCGCCGCGGCCGTCCCGGTGCCCTGGCAGACCTCGACGCCACTCGGCATCCCGAAGACGGGGTTCCCGACCGAGCGGATGGCGCACGTCGCGGCACGCAACATCGCCGCACAGATCCGTGGCGAGGCACCGCATGCGCACGAGGAGTTCGGCGACATGCCTGCGGTGTGCGTGATGGATGCCGGCAACAACGGTGTGATCATCCTTGCCGACAAGATGCTCCCTCCGCGCAGCCACGGTGTGCTCATCCCCGGTCCGGAGGCGCATGCGATGAAGCTCGCCTTCGAGAAGTACTTCTTGTGGAAGGCGCGCCATGGCTACGTGACACTTCCTTGAGCTGGCTACTGGCATGCGCGACACGAGGGGAAGTTCCCTACGTACAGCGTGAGCTCCTGGAGCACATGATGTGAGGTAGTGCCATACCCGGTTCCACGGTGTCGTGCTCTGCCAACCGTGACCCCTGATGGCACTTTACATGGTTGACTAGCTACGCTGAGTGCTCATGTACCGGGACGGCAAGGCCTGGCAGGGCCCCGGCGAGCGTGATGGCTGACGACGAGCTCCTCCCGCGAGCGCGGGCGACGAGGAGATCGGCATGGCCGCACGGCGCTGGTGGTGTGCCCGCGCTGCTGTTCGCGGCTAACCCCCAGCCGATGTGGGTCTACGACCTCGAGACGCTCTGCTTCCTCGAGGTGAACGACGCCGCGGTGGACCACTTCGGCCACCCGCGAGCAGAGCTGCTTGCGATGTCGGTCGAGCAGATCCGTCAAGCTGAGTACCACGCATCTCTTCCAGCGAGTGTCCCCGGTCACTCGAGCACGGCTCGGCACTCGGGGATCGAGCGCCACCGGATAGCGGGCGGGGCACTGCTCGAGGTCGAAGTCACCTCGCAGCTGCTCGAGTGGGAGGGGCGAGCGGCCGCTCTCGTCGTCGCTCGCGACGTGACCGAGATCCGACGTCCGGTAAGTCGCCTCGAGTGGCGGCGAGCGCCTCTCGCCGTGACGGGCGCTCTCGAGCGCCGGGGATCGGAGATGGTGCCGCGGACCGGGACCGGGGACGGTGTCGCGAGCGGCACCCACGGGCACGAGACTCAACGACGACGCCACGCGTGACGTTGGTCACGATGGAGCCGTCGCAGCGACGAGCCGGTCGCGAAGGAGCGCGGAGGATGGGGACCCTGGCCACACTCCCGGTACCGCAGCGCGCCATGGGCAGGCACCGCTTCGTTGCACCTGGGCCAGGAGCTTGCACCCGCTGGCGCCAGCGCATCTACGGCCGATGAACGCCGAGGCAGTGGACGGCCCTGGCGTATCGACGCGGGCGCCGAGGGCCTCG
>DAHXNN010000218.1 GCA_027365385.1 Acidimicrobiaceae bacterium
GTCGACCGTCGAACCCGGGATCTCGACTTCTTCGGCCCGAGCGCCGTCGCCGTCGATCGGCTCGTCCCTGCTGCCGAACAGGCACTTCTCGATGACGGTCTACGCGTCAGGCGGGAGATCGACCACTCAGGCTTTGCCCGGCTACTCGTGGAGGACGGCCAGGACCGGACCGAGGTTGACCTCGGTAGCGACGCGCGACTGTTCCCGATCGAACAGGGTCCCGGTTTTCCTCTGCTGTCCGGCGAGGAGCTCGCCGTCGACAAACTGCTCGCGCTGTTCGGCCGCGCCGAAGCTCGGGACTTCGTGGACCTCATGTCCGTGGCCGACCGCTACGGACTCG
This sequence comes from Acidimicrobiaceae bacterium, assembly GCA_027365385.1. Classification (GTDB taxonomy): domain Bacteria; phylum Actinomycetota; class Acidimicrobiia; order Acidimicrobiales; family Bog-793; genus JAJZCK01. Next base: position 341 of record DAHXNN010000218.1, read on the forward strand.
ACCGGCTGCTCGACCTCGCGGGGGAGAAGGACCGCGGGTTCGACGCAAAGGTGTTCGCCGAGATGCTGAACAGGATCGACCGGCTGCCGAGGGCAGCGTTCCCGCTCGACGACACGCGGTACGAGGAGCTTCAGGTGGCCGTCGGTACTTGGAAGGACCGTGCGCTCGTCTACGCCCGAGAGCAGGAGCGGGTCCGCGGCATCCGCCGCGATCGAGGTCCCGACCTCGGGCTCGGCCGGTAGCCCCGTCGTCGAGCGCGACTGGACTCAGTTCGATTCCCGTCGACACTGGCCTGGGCGCATTGGCCCTCACCAGCGCTAACGCTGAGCAAAATTTGGTGGAGGTGGCGGGAATCGAACCCGCGTCCTTCAGCTTCTCAGTAGGCCTTCTCCGAGCGCAGCCGGTCTGGGGATCTCGGGTCCCGGCTCGTCACCGGCATCGGCGCGGGACCCCAGCCAACATAGATTTCCCTGGCAAGCGCATTGGCGACACCGACCAGGTGAGTCCCACTAGATGACGCCCGCTTTCCGACCCATGGGACTGAGATCGGGCGGACGTTGCTGTTATTTAGGCAGCAAGTGCGAGCTGAGGCTCGGCATTTGTGTTGGTTTCCGGCTCTTTAACGTGGCTCCGGAGACCACGGCTCGCTTCTCCCACCTCGACGACCGAAGTCGAAGCCTGTCACCCCCTGGTCGTGGACATGCCGACTCCCGCACGGCTCGGCGCCGCGCGGATAGCCTGCGATGTCGCCCTGCGCCGTGAGTCTACCGCCGGCGGGCGAGGTCCCGTCAGCGCCGGTGCTCCTTGACCGCGCGTTGCAGCTCGCGCGAGGCGTCGCGCTCTGCGATCGCGTGGCGCTTGTCGTAGGTCTTGCGGCCGCGCGCGAGGGCGAGCTCGACCTTGGCGGTCCCGTCCTTGAAGTACACCGACAGCGGCACGAGGGTGAGCGACTGCTGCGCGACCCGTCCTTGGAGCTCGTCGATCTGCTTGCGGTGCAGCAGGAGCTTGCGGGCTCGCTCGGGGTCGACCCGACCGAACCCGTTCGCGTACTCGTACGGCGCGACGTGCGCCCCGAGGAGCCAGACCTCGCCGCGGTCGACCCGCGCGTAGGCGTCCTGCAGGGTCATCTGACCGTCGCGAAGTGACTTCACCTCCGCGCCGCGAAGCGCGATGCCGCATTCGAAGGTCTCGAGGATGTCGTAGTCGTGACGCGCCCGGCGGTTCTGCGAGACGCGCCGGATGACGGGCCTCTCGTCGTGGCGCGCCCCTCCCAGAGCCGAAGGTCTCCGCGGGGCTCCGCTCGTCGTCGGTCTAGAGCCCTTCGGTGCCACGATGGGACACGGTAGCCTGCCTGGTCGATGGGCGAGCCGGGCCGGGAGACCACCGATCAGGAGACCCCTGTGTCGGCCGAGACCGTACGCGAACCCCGGACCCGAGGAGGGGATGCAGTGGCGTCGCGGCTCGTGCTGACGGCGTTGCAGCTCGACGAGGTGGTCGCGCACTGTCTCCGCGCCTTTCCCGAAGAGGGCTGCGGGCTTCTCGCAGGCGATCCGTCCACCGGCAAGGTGCTCCGGGTCTTCCCGACGGCCAACGCATCCCGATCGTCGCGCGTCTACACCGTGGATCCGCGTGACCTTCTCCGCGCCGACCGGGAGTCCGAAGCCGCAGGCATGGTCATTCTCGGAGTGTTCCACTCCCACACCCACACCGACCCGTACCCGTCGCCGACCGACGTCGACCAGGCTCCCGATCCGGGCTGGCACTACGTGCTCGTCTCGCTGCGCGACGAGCTGGCGTCGCTACGGTCCTACCGGATCGCCGGTGGCGCCGTGACCGAGGAGACGGTCGCCGTCGAGGGCTGACCGTGGACGCCCGCATGGTGCTCCAGGGCCAGCGGTAGAATATGACCTGTCAGGTCGTCATTCAGGTCGTGAAGGCCGCTGAGCGCCCCCGGAGGACAGGTGCCCGTAGAAGTCCGATTGCCCACGCTGCTCCGTCCGGCCGCTGGTGGCGCACCGTCGGCGACCGTCGACGGGTCCACGGTCGGCGAGGTGCTCCACTCCCTCGAGGTGGTGCACCCCGGCTTGGCGGGCCAGCTTCTGACCGACGACGGGGCGCTCCACCGGTTCGTCAACGTGTACCTGAACGACGACGACGTCCGCTATCTCGACCGTCTGGACACTGCGGTGACCAACGGTGACGTGCTGTCCATCCTTCCGGCTGTCGCCGGGGGGGCCCAGTAGCGTCGGGAGGGACAGGTCCCGTGGCGGTCTTCGGCAACGTCCTCGAGCTCATCGGCAATACGCCAGTCGTCGACGTGTCGGCGCTCAGCCCGAATCCGTCGGTCCGGCTGCTTGTCAAGCTGGAGGGCGCGAACCCCGGTGGCTCCGTCAAGGATCGCGTCGCGCTCTCCCTCGTCGAGGACGCGGAGCGCCACGGCGTGCTGTCGCCCGGAGCGACGTTGATCGAGCCCTCCTCGGGCAACACCGGCATCGGGCTCGCGCTCGTGTGCCGCGTGAAGGGCTACCACCTGAAGGTCGTCTTGCCTGGCAACGTCTCGATCGAGCGGAGGCAGCTGCTCGAGCTCTGGGGAGCAGAGATCGTCGAGTCCCCGGGCTCGGAGGGCTCGAACGGTGCCGTCCGGATGGCGCAACGCGTCGCTGCAGAGCACCCCGAGTGGGTGTTCCTCTACCAGTACGCGAACCCCGCCAATCCGCTCGCCCACTACCAAGGCACGGGTCCGGAGATACTCCGGGACGTGCCGGACGTGACCCACTTCGTCGCCGGCCTGGGCACGAGTGGCACCCTGCTCGGCGTAGGCAGGTACCTGAAGGAGCAGCGGGCCGAGATCGAGGTCTGGGCCGTCGAGCCTCCGACGGGGGAGATGGTCGACGGTCTGCGGAACCTCGACGACGGCTACATCCCGCCGATCTTCGGCGAGCTCGGGGGCGAGAAGCTCCTCGACCGGAAGACCGTGGTGGGCCCTCGCGATTCGATCGAGTGGACACGACGGCTCGCAGACGTCGGGATCTTCGCGGGCCTCT
>DAHXNN010000219.1 GCA_027365385.1 Acidimicrobiaceae bacterium
TGACGGTCGTGCGACCGTCGCACACCTACGACAAGACGATGGTGCCTTTCGACGGCGGCTGGACGGTCGTCGATAGGATGCGCCGTGGTAAGCCGGTCGTCGTCCACGGCGACGGGACGTCGCTGTGGACGCTCACGCACCACGACGACTTCGCCCGAGCCTTCGTCGCGTTGCTCGGCAATCCGCAGGCAGTGGGCGACACGTTCCACGTCACGAGCGACGAGGTGCTCACGTGGAACCAGATCCACGAGGTCGTCGCGCGGGCTGCAGGCGCCGAGCCCCACCTCGTCCACGTCTCGTCCGAGACGATCGCGACGGTCGTGCCAGAGTGGGGACCTGGCCTGCTCGGCGACAAGTCGCACTCCCTCGTCTTTGACAACACGAAGATCCGCCGGATGGCACCGGGATGGGAGGCGACGATCCCCTTCTCGCGGGGTGCCCGCGAGGTCGTCGACTGGTTCGATGGTGACCCGGCACGCCGCACGGTGGATCCGAGGGTCGACGAGGCGATGGACGCGCTGAGCGCCGGCTCCTCGTAGACGGTGACGCCGGGGAGGAGGCTCGCCGAGGAGGCCGACCCGCAAGGGCGCGCGGGCGAGCACGTCGACCCCGTCGAGTACCTTCGAGGTGACTGGCACGTCGAGCGCTCCATCGTCGACCTTCGGACCGGCGGCCGGGGCCAGTTCCGCGGTGTCGTCCGGTGCACCCCCGGGCCCGGGGGTCGCCTGGTCCTCGACGAGGAGGGCGAGCTCGTCTGGCGCGCCCATCGAGGACCGGCGCGCCGCGTTCTCGAGCTCCGTCGGGTCAGCCGAGGTCACGCCGAGGTGCTGTTCGACGACGGTCGGCCGTTCCACGCCCTCGAGCTCCGCCGGGACGGCTTCCTCGCCCACCACGTGTGCGGCGACGACCGCTACGACGGGCGGTTCCTCCTCCACGGTCCTTCGCGTTGGTCCGTAGCGTGGCAGGCGGTGGGCCCGTCGAAGTGCCTTTGGCTCGATGCGTGCTACGAGCGCATGCTCACGTGAGCATCTCCAGTGCTCTGCACATGCGGGAGCGGCGCTAGGAGTTGCAGCGTGGTCAGGGAGGCTTCGTGCCCACCTTCGGGCCGGCAGGAGGCGAGAGCGGGCCCACGACCAACAACGCTCCGCAGGTAGCCGAGGTGCCAGGCCGAGTACGAACGCACCGTGTGAGCGCAGTACGGCTCGACGTGGGGCTGGAGCTTCGTGAGCTTCTGGCCGGGCACCGAAGGCAGCAGGTGGTGCGCCGTGTGGAGGTTGATGTTCCAGACGAAGAGCCGCACCACGCGGTTCGAGAGCGTCGTGCGTGTCGTGAGCAGCGGGGACGACGGGCCGAACGCGCAGTCGGTGTGCTCGGGATGGCTGACCATCGGGGCGAGGAACGTCGCGTAGAGGAGGAACGGCGCACCCCACAGCTCGAGAGTCAGCTTCGGCGCCGCGTCGAACCCGTAGGCGACGAGCCCGAGCTCGGCGAGCACGACGAAGGTGCTGAGCGCAGCGAGCCAGCGCCGCCTCCCCGTCCGCATCCACGCCTTGCCCTTGCCGAGAGCTGCTTCGGCACCCTCGAGCAGCAGGATGAACGTGTAGGCGATGCCGGAGAGTGCCATGTAGCCGACGTAGTCGACGAGCGTCATCTTCTCGTAGACCGGCTCGGAGTCCCGCTCGGGGTCGTGGGTGTTCTTGTGGTGCTCGAGATGCGACGTGCGGTATGCGGCATAGCTGTAGATGACGGGGACCGCCCACGCCATCCCGGCCAGGTAGTCGAGCGGCTTGCGCCTGTAGAGGTTGTTGTGGGCTGACTCGTGGGTGCCGATGTTGCAGCCTTCGAAGACGAACGCCTGCACGACCCACGCGGCGATCCAGGAGAACGGGTCGTCGAGGATGCGGGCGATGAGGAACAAGGCCACCCAGCCGCCGACGAACCTGCCCGCGTGGCTGCTCCTGGATCCATATTCGCCCGTCCATGCTGCTCGGTGGGAAGTCGCCGCGAGGCGTGGGGAGGGCTACGGTGACGCCGGGTGCCGACGAGGAGGCAGGGCGATGGCGTGTGCTCTCCGGTGACCTACGCCCACGCGTACGTCGCCCGCCGTGTCGCAGGCTCGGTGAGCTGTGCCGTCGAGGAGCTCGCGATGGGCGAGCTCGGAGAGGGCGACGTGACTGTCGAGATCACCTGGTCTGGTGCGAACTACAAGGACGCCTTGGCGACGCGTGCCGACGGAAAGGTCGCCCGACTCGACCAGCTCGTTCCCGGTGTCGACCTTGCCGGCACTGTCCTCGAGAGCGCGTCGGACGACTTCGACGCCGGTGACAGCGTGCTCGCACACGGCTACGGCCTCGGCGTGTCCCACAACGGGGGCTTCGCCACCCATGCGCGCCTGCCTGCCGAGTGGCTGGTGCCGCTGCCGGAGGGGTTGACGGCGCGCGACGCGATGATCGTCGGCACGGCGGGTTTCACGGCGGCGCTCTGTCTCGGACGGCTCGAGCAAGCAGGCGTTGCCCCTGGAGGCAGGCCGGTGCTCGTCACCGGGGCGACGGGCGGCGTGGGGTCGTTCGCAGTCGCGATGCTCGCCCGCCGAGGCTTCGAGGTCGTCGCGAGCACGGGCAAGGTCGAAGCCGGCAGCTGGCTGCGCGAGCTCGGTGCTGCGACGGTCGTCGATCGCGCCGAGATCGCGGCTCCGGCTCGGCCGCTCGAGACGCAACGTTTCGGTGGCGCCATCGACTCCGTCGGCGGCTCGACGCTCGCGCACGTCCTCAGCGCTCTCGCATGGGGCGGCGCCGTCGCCGCATGCGGATCGACAGGCGGGTCCGCGCTCTCGACCACCGTCTTCCCGTTCATCCTTCGGGGGGTGTCGTTGCTCGGGGTCGACTCGACGGCTACACCGATGAGTGTGCGGCGAGAGACGTGGGGCCGGATCGCATCGGAGCTCGGGCCTCC
>DAHXNN010000223.1 GCA_027365385.1 Acidimicrobiaceae bacterium
ACGGGATCCGCCCAGACCTCGGCGACGCGTGAGGCGAACGCGACCGCCCCGCCCGTCTCGACGAGATAGCCGGTCACCGCGTCCTCGACGAGAGTTGTCAAGCCACCGACGGCTGACGCGACGACCGGGGTCCCGCACGCCGCCGCCTCGAGCGCCACGAGACCGAACGACTCGGAACGGCTCGGCACCAGACAGCAGTCGGCGGCGCGGTAGTACGCGCTCAGCAGCTCGTGGGGACGCGGCGGCACGAGGTGCACGCGATCAGCCAGGCCGAGCTCGTCGACGCGGGACTCGAGCGCCGCTAGCTCCGCGCTGCCGAGGGGGCCGCTCGGCCCGCCCACGAGCACGAGTCGAGAGTCACGGACACCCATCTCGTCGAGCACCGCGAGGCAGTCGACCGCTACGTCAGCACCCTTCAAGGGTTGGATCCTGCCGACGAACAGAAGGAGGGGCCCGTCCGCCGACACGCCCACCGCCTGGCGCGCCTGGGAGCGGTCCCCGGGCGAGAAGAATGCAGGATCGACACCCGGTGCGATGACCTCGACCCGGGAGCGATCGGCACCGTAGAGCCCGACGAGCTGGTCCACCTCCACGCTGCACGACGCGAGCACCGCGTCCGAGCAGCCGACGACCTCGGCTTCGCAGCGCGCGCGTCGGCCCGGATCTGTCGGGTCGGCGTCCTCGGTCGACACCTCGGCCTTCACCCGGTCCAGCGTATGGAAGGTGGAGACGAGCGGCAGTCCGAGACGGTGCTTCAATGTGTGCCCCGCGACGCCGGAGAGCCAGTAGTTGGCATGGAGTGCGTCGACGGGCGGCTCTCCGCGCAATGCCAGGCTCTCGAGACGGCGCTCCACGCCGTCGGCGAACTCGTCGACGAGCAGATGGAGGAGCGCCTTCTCGACCGGTCGACGCGGGCCCGCGTCGACGTAGTGGACGACCAGCCCGGGCTCCACCTCCACGGACTCGGGCACGTCGCGTGACGCCGCACGGGTGAACACCTCGCACGCGACCCCCGCTCGCGCGAGGGAGGCCGACAGCTCGCGCACGTATACGTTCATCCCTCCGCCGTCACCGGTACCGGGCTGGGCGAAGGGGGACGTGTGCAAGGACAGGACAGCCAGCTTCCGCATGTCAGCTCGAGCGTACCGGCCCACCCCGGAGGTCCGGACGGACGGCGGCCCATGCCCGGCCGGCCGGTGCCCCGGCGACGTGCTCGGCTCAGTGCTCCGTGACCTCCTCCGCGGCTCCAGCCTCGTTGAGAGCGCTCGCGTCGGTCCGCTCGTGGCGGAACGTCCAGTAGACGGCGACGAGCGCCTGGCGTTGCTCCTCACTGAGGTGGGGATCGGCGAGGATCCTCCTGTCGAGGTCGTCAGCCGGTGGCCGGTCGTCGAGTATCCCGGCCTGGACGTAGAGGGTCTCGGCAGAGATCCGCAGCCCGCGCGCGAGCTGCTGGAGGATCTGAGCCGACGGCCTGCGCAGGCCGCGCTCGATCTGGCTCAGGTACGGGTTGGAGACACCGGCGAGCTCGGACAGACGTCGAAGCGACAGGCTCGTGATGCCGCGCTGCTCGCGGATGAACCGACCCAACGCGGCGAGCCGCTCCTCGCCCGCCGCAGCCTCGTCACCGGTCCCCACTGCAGGTCATCCTACTGATCGCGCTGTCGAGCCGGTGCAGTGGTGGTCCGCCGAGGTGGTGCCAATGCTCGACGGGGCCCGCGATCGAGCCGGCCCGCCGATCGCGTGGGGGCGTAGCGATACCACGCCCGCCCGACGATCAGCCGGTCGGGCACCACGCCGAAGTGCCTGCTGTCACGGCTCGCGCCCCGGTTGTCCCCGACGACCAGGAGGCCGGTCTCGCCGTTCGACTCGACCCGCTTGACGAGAAGGCGTCCCGGCCGCTCTGGATCGCGCACGACGGCGACGTCGCCGGCACGCAGTCGCGGGCGGGGACGGCGCGCGATGGTGCGTGCCACGAGGAGGCGGTCCGAGGGCTCGAGCGACGGCAGCATGCTCGAGCCGTCCACCTCGATGCTCGTCGCGCAACGACTCCAGAGCCACGCCACGCAGCCGGCGAGGAGGACCGGGATGACGAGTGGACGAGCCAGCCTCACCGCCATGGGGATAGTGTCGGGTGTCGTCCGTCGCCGGCCGGGCACTGCATGCTCGTCGTCGCCGGCGTGGACCTCCGAGATGACCGACCGAAGGAGACCCGGGATGACCTTGACCTCTCGTTTGTTCACACTCATCGACACGATCCGTCGGCCGGAGCCGGCACACGCCCACTGCGATCTGCCCTGTGGCATCTACGACCCCGCTCAGGCACGGATCGAGGCCGACGCCGTCAAGGCTTGCATGGAGAAGTTCAACGCCTCGGACGACCCGGTGTTCCGCGAGCGTGCGACGCTCATCAAAGAGGAGCGGGCCGAGCTCGTCAAGCACCACCTCTGGGTCCTGTGGACCGACTACTTCAAGCCCGAGCACCTCGAGGCGCATCCGCAGCTGCACGAGCTGTTCTGGAAGACGACGAAGGCAGCCGGGGAGTCGAAGAAGACGAACGACGTCGCCGTCGCCAACCGCCTGCTCGAGGGCATCGCCGAGATCGACACGATCTTCTGGGCGACCAAGAAGGGCTGATCCCGTCCGGCTCTCTGGCGCCGGGTCACCAGCTGGCCGGCAGGCTCATGCCTGGCCGGCCGCCTGGTGGCACATGCAGCCCTGGGCCAGGGGATCGACGTCGAGCATGGCCTCGTCGATGTCCTGCCCGCAGCTCTCGCACTTCCCGTAGGTGCCCTGCTCGATGCGTGCGATGGCCGCCTCCACCTGATCGATCACCGTTCGTGCGTGCGCGATCTTCACCATTGCGTCGTCGGGCGCGACGTCCATCGTCAGCCTATCGGGTAGATGGAGCACGAGCGGAAGTTGCCGTAGAGGCGCTCCTCGGCGGCCTCGCGCCCGACCGTGACGGCTTGGACGAGCAGGGCCCCCGCATCGAGGACGGAGGACACCCGCGACCGGCGCTCGTCGAGGTCGACTGCCGACCAGGCTGCGTGCTGTCGCACCGCAGCGGCGACAGCGTCGACGGCCTCGTCGTGGCTGATGAGCGGAGGGCCCTCGATGACCGACCCGTCGACCGGCGTCTCGTGGTCACGCGCCTTGCCGTTCGCACGCCGGTCTCCGTCGACGAGATTGCGGGTCCCGCCTGTCTCGAACGCGTCCGGAGCCGCCCGCGTGCAATGCGCCCACGTCGACGACCACTCCGTGCCACGCTTCAGCTTCCCGGTCATCGCAGGAGAGTACCTGACGCTTCCCGTGCGGCAGACCAGGCCGCGTCAGGTCCGACGGCTTCCCCCGATGAGACTTTCCCAGACAGGCACCGCCCGGACGGTGGGCCGGCCGGCGTCACGCAGCGCCGGGTCGACGCTGAAGCTCATGTGCATCACGCCGTCCCCGACGCTGATCTCGGTGGCGAATCCGGCGCGCACGAACACCGCGAGCATCGACGCGTTGGCCGTGAGCAGGTCCGCCACGAAGTGCTCGATGCCACGGACATGCGCGATGGCGGCCAGCTGCTCGACGAGACGGCCGGCAATCTCCACTCGCTCGGGCCCATCGGCGACGGCGACGGCGACGGCTGCCTCCGACGACCCGCCGATCCGCAGGTACCTTGCCATACCGACGACGGCGCCCTCCTGCTCCACGGCGAGCGTGACACATCCGTCGCCGGCGGGCTCGGCACCGTCGATCCGCGTCCAACCGGTCCGTTGCGGCGCGGCCTGTGCCGGCACGGTCTCGCCCGGTCCCGACGACCACGAAACCGCTCCTGATCCTGCCGTTAGCCGGCCCGCGATCCGGAAGTCCGCCGGAGTTGCCTCCCGGACGAGGTAGCTCCGGCTGCCGTCGGTGGTGAAGGTCGCGAGCACAGGGCGCGCGAATGTCTCGTGGCCTGCTGTCGCAGAGTCTCGACCGTAATGTCCGACCACAGCTTCCGCTCCTCGCTTTCGTCGACCGCGCCGGGATCGGCGAGTCGCCCCGCCAGACGCACGGACGAGGTCACCCCCAGATTGTGACGGATGCGCCTCTCCAGGCACAGAGCCATCCGACCCGGCGTCGGGTCTGCCTGGCGCACCAGCGAGCGATGGTGCAAATGGACCACGAAGAGCACGAGATGGACGGCAAGCCGCGCGAACCAGCCGCGCGAGCCGCGGAGCTTGAGTCCACCTGGGAGCTCGGTTGCCGCCGGCTGGCGACCGATCGCCGTCGGCACGTACGAAGGCCGTGAGGATGTGGTTGCGCGGGTGGAAAGCTCCGGAGAGGGTCTTCAGCGGGAACGCATGCTCCCTCGCGCTACGGATCGCGAAGTCGCTCGTCGAGCTCCCGGCCGCGAACACGAGGTAGCCGTAGCCGAGCACCTCGCCGAGCTCGAGCACGACGTCGACGGGACTGCACGTGCGGCGTTCAACCCACCGAGACCGGCACCGACGATCACGACCCCCGGCCGGGGCTGTTGCAGTGAGGCCACGTCGCGACGTATCGCGGATCCGTGCCTGCCCGCCCGACTACCGGTCGATCGTGCTCATGTCGGCGTAGCGGTCGCCAGCGGTCGAGCCCTTCGCGATCCGGCGGTCGAGCACGTCGAGCTCCGACGCGTCGAGGTGGACACCGAGCACACCGAGGTTGTCGTCGAGATAGGCGAGGCGCTTCGTCCCGGGGATGGGGACGATGTCGTCCCCACGCGCGAGCACCCAGGCGAGCGCGACCTGTGCCGCCGTGCACCCCTTCGACGCGGCGACCTCCTCGACCGCCCCGACGAGCGACAGGTTGGCTGCGAGGTTCTCTCCGGTGAAGCGCGGATTCGCGGCCCGAAAGTCTCCTGCGGGGATGTTGGCGGCGGACGTGAACCGGCCCGTGAGAAAGCCTCTGCCGAGCGGGCTGTACGCGACGAAGCCGACACCGAGCTCACGAGCAGTCGGAAGGACGTCGTCCTCGCAGTCGCGGCTCCACAGGCTGTACTCGGTCTGCAGCGCCGAGATCGGATGGGTCGCATGGGCCCGCCGCAGAGTCGCGGGAGATGCCTCCGACAGGCCCAGGTAGCCGACCTTGCCGGCCGCGACCAGCTCGGCCATCGCCCCCACGGTCTCTTCGATGGGCACCGTCGGATCGACCCGGTGCTGGTA
>DAHXNN010000237.1 GCA_027365385.1 Acidimicrobiaceae bacterium
GTAGGGGCGGCGACTACGGGACCCAATGGTACTAGCTGTATAACGCAGCATGTATAGGAACGGTGCAGTGGGTGACCTCCCGGCCATGCTCTGTCCGTCACGTCAACTGCTCATCGAACTGCGGTCGGTGGGCGCTATCACGGAGGTGGGCAATGAAGGCGACCGAGCTGCGGGCAGGACTCGAGGTGCTGGTCCTCGGGCACGGACTACGTACCAGACTCGCTGATGCTGAGACGTACCGGGCGACGATCCTCTGCGAGGAGACCTTCGCTAGCTCGTGTAGCGGCTTCGGTGAACTGACGATGGTCGACGGGCCGGACGGCGTCTCGTACGAGGTGTACGGAGCCCTGTCGCCGACAGGCAACCGCGTCGCGCTCTTGGTCGGGGACAGGCGGGGTGGTGTACGCACCGAAGTGGTCTTGAAATCGCGGATCCTCGGTCCGGTCGGACCGGCCGAGGCGCGCGTCGCCGCGGCGAAACGCCAGTGGGACGAGCAAGGTCGCGCGCTGAGGAAGGCGCTGGTCGAGCGCGACAAGCTCGAGCGGCGGCTCACCAGCCTTCTCCGCGAGGCCGGATTCGACGGGGGATGCGTGTCGATCGGGTACTTCGACGGTCTTCGTGACGACACGATCGCGTTCGCCATCAGGCCGGAGCAGCTGGAGGCGTTCGAGTCGCTGCTCTCGTCGGCTCGCGACTGCCCGGTGGATGACACGGGGCCCGCTATCGCAGTGTGAGCAGCCGATAGCCCGTAGACAAGCCGGACCATCTACCGACCAAGGGAGCAGGCAGCATGGACAGTGAGCACTCGCAGTACACCGCTGCAGCCGCAGATTGCATCGCAGAGGTGCGCCACAGGTCAACTCTTCGCCCGCCGAGGGACCGCGCACCCGCCGCGCCCGCCCCAACCGGAGAGCTCTCCGGTTGCCAGCTATCGCTCGAGAAGGTGCGAGGTGTCGTCGCTGGGGTGCTCGATCCGGCTGGGATCACCTGGGAGCTGGTCGACCTTGTCCCGACGGGCTTTGTCGCGGGAACGAGCCACGTGCGGCTCGACGTCGGCGGACTCGGGACGGCGAAGCTTGGGTTTTCGGACGCGGAGGAGCTCACCGAGCACCTCCGCCAGATGCGCGGCCGACTCGGTGACACCGCCTGGCGATGCCCGTCGTGCGGAGCCGCGGTCGACATCCTCTATGCGCTCGATCTCGGCAGTACGTTGTCGCGTGGGGACGGAGCCGATTTCCTCTATGCGCCCGACCCGGCGAACAGTGCGTGGCCGTGTAGGTGCGGAACCGATTTCTTCTCGTCGCGCCGCTGGCGCGCCGGCGCCTCACCTGCGGCTGTCGGCTGCTGGGAAGACGTCGCCTGCCGCCTCATGCGTTGCCCGTCCGGGGCAGGGATGCCGGGAGCAGGGGCGGTACTTACGTGCGTCGTAGATGGCCCGGTGCCGGTCGAGTTGCTGTACGTCGGAGTCACGTACCGGCCCACAGGACCGTACGGCGCTGGCCCGCTCGTCCCTGTGTTCGCAGTTGCTCGAGATGCACGGATGCGGGACTTCGCCGAGCTTGCTCCAGGTGTCCAGGCGAGCCTTGCTGCTGCGGCACTCGAGCTCGAGGGCTACGCGGACGACGACGAGTACTCAGACGTCGAGCTCAAGGAGGACTCCACCTCTTGGGCTACCCGCATGGTCTCGCGCGACGCAGTGGACGGCGACGATGGTGATGATGACGACGATGGTGATGACGACGACAGCATATTCCTGCAGGTCGACCTGCCGCTCGAGCGGGACGGTCGCCCAGCCGTCGTCCTGTCGAGCAGTCCTGGTGGCCCGCTCGAGGATTGTCGTGACCGCCTCGCTGCCGCGGGATACCCGAGGTGGGGCGAGGTCACCGATGGTGTGATCGATGCCGCAAGGGCGGCTGTCGTCGCCGAGCTCGCCTCCGAGTTCGGTCCCGATCGCGAATGGGAGATCGGTGACGATTCCCCCTTGTCGATCGACCTCGGCATCATGCCTGAAGTGGGTTTCAGCCTGCGCGCCACAGCGCCACTCGCGCCCTTTGCCGACATCGAGGAGGCGAAGGACTGGATCGACGACACGCTCGAGCTCGCAGGAGATGCATTCGTACGCCTCGAGACGGCACTTGCTGCATCTCTTGCCCACGCACTCGACGTGGGTGGGCACAAGTAGGCCGCGATGTCGCACCAGTCGATAGCAGGCGACAACTGGTCAGCACCGGCCAAGGGAGACCACGGCATGGGTAGTGAGCGCCCGCGGCGTAGGGTTGCATCGACGGCTGAGGAGATGGAGTCCTCGCACCGGGGCCACGAGCGCACCATAGGCGGCGTTGCGCGTGTTGTATCGACGGCTGAGGAGATGGAGTCGTTGCGCCACATGTTCATCCGGTTTCGGGACGAGGAGGTTCCCGTCGCACCGGCGGTGGATGGCGAGCCGGCGGATTGCGGGCTTGGAGCGGAGACGGTCAGTGAGCTCGTTGCGGCGGCTCTCGATCGGGTTCCGGTCGACTGGTTGATCGAGCGTGTCGTGGCTTGGAGCTTTCTCCCCGGGGTCATCCATGTGTATCTCTCCGTCGGCGGACTCGGTACGGCCGAGCTCAGGTGCGAGAGCAGGGAGGAGCTGGCCGCGCGTCTCGAGACGCTGCGTTCCCGTCTCATCTCCACCGCGTGGTCGTGCCCGTCGTGCGGCGTGGTGGCCGATGTCCTCGGTGAGGCGCCATGGGCACGAGAGGGCTGGAGCTGTGGTTGTGGGACCACCATGTTCGCACCGATCTATTCGGAGTGTGGGCACTCGCCGGCAAGCTCGGCCTGCTGGCCCGTCGTCGCCCAGCGCCTCGCTGAACTTCCCGGCGGCTCAGGCATGCCGGACCGGGCTCGGTTGCTCGCGTGCGTCTCGGAGGTCAGCGTCCCTGTCGAGGAGCTGTTCAGCGGCGTGAGCTGCCGAGCTGCCGACTCCCACCACGAGGGAGCCCTTGTCCCGGTCTTTGCGATCGCGCCGGGTGCGCACGCACGAGACTTTGCCAAGGTGCCGCCTCGTGTCCAAGCATCTCTTGGTGCCGCCGATCTCGGACTGAGTGGCTACAGCATGTCCGTTCCCTGGGGGAGCGTGACGTTCGATGTCATGGTTTGGGCCGCGCGGGTGATCCCTCGCCAAGCTCTGAGAGAAACAGCTTTTGACGTGGAGCTGAGCCTGCCGTTCGACGAGGGCAGGCCTTTGGAGGTAGCGCTGTCTCGTCGCGCTTTCAGCCCTGTCGGCGGTGATATCGACGGCGAGGCTGTGGGTGCGCTGCTCGCTGCCGCGCGTGCGCGTATAGCTGCCTGGATTGGATCTAGGCTCAGCACCGGTCCCGATTGGAAGCTCTTGGGGGATCTGCCTTATTCGGTGGACGGCGGAATCGAGCCTGCTGTGCCACTGTCGCTGCAGGCGACCGGGCGCCTTGGCGCCTTCGACGACATAAGTGCTGCAAGGACCTGGGTCGCGGAAACCCTCCAGTTCGCTTGCTCC
>DAHXNN010000003.1 GCA_027365385.1 Acidimicrobiaceae bacterium
GAGCAAGCCGACCAGCTACCCGACGAGGACGAGCCGACCGCTCGCCGCCGACCTCCCCTGACCTGCGATCACCGCTGTCGTGAGGAGCCGATGTCCGCGCGCGTGACCGAGTGCGACGAAGCCGGTCCGGTCCAGGTGGACGAGGACGTCGGCCGTGGCGTCGCGACCGATGCCGTAGCTCGCGGTGCCGAGCGTGAACACCTCCGCCCGGCCGTGGCTCACCACTCGCTCGGTGAGGCGAATCACCCCCCGGCAGCTCGACAACGAGCACGAGACCGGGACCCGGGCGACCGTGCCGCTCACGTCAGCGACCCCACTGTGCAGGCGAGCCAGTCCCCTGTCGAGCTTCGAGCGGACCTTGGCACGAGGCTGTGCCGGGAGCACCCGGACCTGTGACGCGTCGACCGCGTCCGCTCCGGTCTCGGTGCCCCAGACCTCGACGCGCTCGCCCGCGGTGACGTTCGCGACCGTCGGCGCGCTCACGCCGTGGTCGCGGTACTTGGTCGCGCTCGAAACGGTGACGGTGATCGTCGCCGTGCCACGGGTGAGGGTGAAGCTCCCCGAGGAGATCGATGCGATCGACGCGACCTTCCCGACGACGACCGGGAGCGCAGGGAGCACCCGGACCCGCGTCGCGTCCACGGTGTTCGTCCCCGCGACGGTGCCACGGACCTTCACGCGCTCACCTGCCGTCACGTTCGCGATGGTCGGCGCGCTCACACCGTGGTCGAGGTACTTGGTCGTCGAGGTCACCTCGACGGTGATCGTCGCAGCGCCGCTCTTGATCGTGAAGTTGCCTGTCCCAACCGACTGGACGGTGCCCGCCACGACACGCTGGGCCGTCGCCGCGACCGCGGGACCTGCGAAGCCGACACCGAGACCTGCTACCGCAAGCCCAGACACAGCGCACGCGGAGGCCCCCACGGCCATCCTCCGCCTCGCACCGCTTCTCCCGGCAACCCGGGACCTCGAGGTCCCCTGGCTGATTGTGCCCTCGTCGATTGTCATGTGCCCTCTCCTTTTCCGAGATTGGACGAGATACCCGGCTCCCCGGCGTCACATCCCACGACAGGCGCCGGGACTCTCGCATGCACCAGACAAGCAGTCCTACATGAGACTCAGATGAGAGCGAGCCAACAGTTTCGACAGAATGTCTCGAGCTTCGAGCTCAGGTGAACCTCGCCGCCCTTACGGACGGGGCTTCCGGGGTCTAACGACAGATCACGTCGTGGCCTGGTTCGTGGCGTTACTCCGGGCTCGATTCGCCTCCGCCCTTCGGCTTCGACGAAGCTGCACTTGTCGGTGCGCCTCCCGCTGGAGGTCGTTCCAGCGGGGGCGGCTCGGAGATGCTTGAAAGGATCCGGCCAGGTTGGTCGGCGGCGCCTGCGATGAACAGCGAACCCCCAGGGCTGTCGCGTGACGATGCCTGGAATCCCCCTGCTTCAGCAGGGGAAGGATGTCAACTGCTCGAGTACGGCTCCGTCTCATCGAGGAGCGAGCTGGTTCCACTGTCGGCCCGTGTCGCTTCGCGAAGGACCTGCGGGTACCGTTTACGAACAACGATGCCGAAAGACCACTTCGCATGGCCAAGCTGCACAATAAGGTGAGCGGCTGCTTCCAGGCCGACGACCACGCCAGGCACTTTGCCGCGATCCGCTCCTACCTCGGCACCGCACGCAAGCACGACGTCGGGGCTCTCGAAGTTCTCGGGCTCCTCTTCCGCGGCGACGCCTGGATGCCTCTACATGAAAACCTAAAAGCCAAACGACGCCGGGGAGAGATCCCCGCGATAGCGCCGGAGGTGCAGCGACTCCCCGACAGCCCTCGGCCGATCCCACCTGGCCCTTTGCGAGCCCGGCCGCGCTTTGTCGCGCCATCTCCGACGGATCCCTCGACGGCGACCTCTCCGAGCTGCTCGACGCGATCAACCTCCGTAGGAGATGATCGCCGCCGAACGAAGGCATCGATGGCTCGGCTCGTGCTCGCTCCGTGCATCCGTCTCGACCGCCGGGTCAAGCTCCAGTGCATGCGGGGCGACACCGGCACCGTGCACGAACTCTATTGCGGCACCGTCGCGGTGTTGCTCGATCAAATGGTCGGCCGCCTCCCCCACGTCACCTTCGGTGTGTCCCCCGAGGACCCGAGGTCATCGAGGGGACCTCGAATGTTCACGGGTAGATACCCTGGTCAAGTAGTTGGCTGCGCCCATCACGCGGATGGGCGCAGCCGCCGTAGCGTCAGATGAAGAGTAGTTGTGCACCCTCGGACATGACGATGAAGTCGCTCGCGTTCATGATGTCCTCGACCTCGTCGTACAGGTCATCTTTGTTGAGCTGCATCATGTCCACCGACATCTTGCAGGCCCAGAGGTGTCCACCGGAGGCCACGATCTGCTCCAGGAAATCCGGCACCTCGGGCACACCGACGTCGGCGATCTGCTTTCGAAACATCGCGGTCGCCGCGGTGTCGTCCACTGGCGCGCCCTCGGGTCCCGGGGGCATGTGCGCAGCCGTATTCCCGATCGTGGTGAACTGCAGGCTCTCCATTCGCTTCTTGGTGATCATGTCCAAGCCCCAGAAGGTGAAGAACAGATGCACCTCCAGACCCTCGCCGAGGGCTGCGTTCGCGAGCACTAGTCCGGGGTAGGCCATATCGAGGTTGCCCTTGGAGCAGATGACGACGAACTTGCGATCGCTCGCGGCATTATCGAAATTCGGCATTGGCCCGGTTACTTCGCCGGTTACTTCGTTCATAGCCTTACCTTTCACTCTTATTGTTAGACACAGCCCCTCGGCTTGGGTAGGCCGGCGATGTAGGCCATCTTCTTGGCCGGCTTCTGGGGGAAGAGCGCAAACAGTTGCTTGATATCGAACCCGCCCACGGTCGAGGTCCGTCGGATGGTCGCGGTCTCGCCCTGCGTGGGGAAGTCGTCGCGCAGGAATCGTATGACCTTCCAGTGCTCGTCGGTCAAGTCGATCCCGATGTTCGCGGCCAGCACTTTGGCTATTTCTTCGTTCCATTCGTCGTAGTTGGTGAGGAAGCCCTCTTCGTTCACATGGACCTGGGTGCCATTGATGATGGCGGTGGTCATGGTTGCTACCTCCCTGCTCTCTCTTGACCGCCGCTGGCTTCGCCACCGGTTGACGCTTCATTACCGGGTGATCCACCGCGCGTCACTGCTCCCCCCGGCGGGGCCTCGGAGCCTGCCTCCGCGCCCATCGAGCGCAGAGCGAGCAGCGCACGGGCTAGCCCCCGACGCACGAGCGGGTCGCGGAGTTGTCGCATGAGGTCGCGGATTGATGGCGTCGTCACCCGGGACTCCTCTTGCTGCATCGTCAGCACGGTGCGGCGCAGCATGCCCATGATCTCGGGCTGGGTCATTTGCTTGACGGTCTGGAGTATCAGCACGATGTTGTCGCCGAGTAGCTTGACGTCCTCTTCGCTGAATGACGTCACGACGTTGTCCAGGACGTCGACACTGCGCCGAGCGAACGCGAAGTATCCGCGCTCGTCCAGCTGTTGAAGTCGGGCGTTGAGACTGGCGACGGCGGGCGTGGCGAGGGGTGCGAGTTCGTCGACGAGCGCCGACATCGACCGCAGTGGGCTGATCCACGCCTCGAGGACCGATGCGTTACGACCCAGTGTGTGGGCCAGGCTGAACAGATCGTCGACATCCAGCGAGTCGACGTCGAGTTTGCTGATCGTGCTCGACATCGCGTGCTCGGCGAGCGGGGTGAGATCGTCGAGCAACTCCTTCCAACGCTCACGAGTCTCGCGCTGGTGGCGAATCTCGTTGGTGATCTCCTGGAGTTGCTCGGCCATGCGGTCCAGGCGCTCCTCCACTGTCGGCGTGGTCGTGACGGTCATGAGCGTGCCTCGACCTCTTTGCCGGCCATCGACATCAGCGGTTCGAACGGCATGTCCTTGCCGGTCAGCAGGAGGTTCCAGTACACCCAGCGGAAGGTCATCTTGCCCCAGTGGTTCGCCTCGGACTCGCGCAGCAGGCTGAACGGGCCGAAGCCGGGCAGCGGGTACTTGCCGGGTAGCGGCTCGGTGTCGTAGTTGAAGTCGATGAGCATGCCCTTGCCGTGGCCCGACTCGATAAAGCAGTTGGCGTGGCCGTCGAACAACTTGGTCATTGGTCGCCCGTGGATGTAGCTGATGAAATTGTCCTCGAAGAGCTCGATCGAGAAGTGGGCCACCGAGCCGGCCTTGGACGTCGGGATGTCCGAGGCGTCACCAATCGCGAAGATGTTGTCGTGCGCCTTGGAGAGCAGAGTCTGCTTGTCGACCGGTACGTAGTTAAGGTCATCGCCCAATTTCGAACGGGCCACGTAGTCGGCGCCCATGTTGAGCGGGATAGTGACCAGCAGGTCGAAGGGGATCTGTCGCTCGTCGAAGGAAACGAGCGACTTGGCGTCGGTGTCGATGTGTTCGACCAAGAAGTCGCTCTCCAGGGAGACCTTGCGATCGTCGAGAATCCCGCCGAGGTGCTTCGAGGCGATCGGCTTGGTGAAGGCGCCGTCGAGCGGCGTGACGAAGACCATCTCCACGCGGTCTCGCATGGCCCGCTCAGTGAAGTAGGAATCGGCGAGGAATGTGAATTCCAGCGGTGCCACAGGGCACTTGATCGGCATGTCGACAATGTGCACGACCATGCGGCCGCCCTGCCAGTCGGCCAGCGTGTTGGCGAGTGCGGTGGCGCCCTCCAGTGTGTAGAACTCGTGGATGCTCGTACGCCACTCGGGGCCGATCATGCCGGGCGTCTGGTCGGGACGGGGCGAGGTGCCTGTCGCGATGATCAGGAAGTCGTAGGACAGTGTGCGTTCGTCGGCGAGTACCACGAGATTCTTCTCGGGCTCTACGTGGTCGATCTCGCTCAGTACCAACTCCACCCCTTCGGGCAGAAAACGCCGACGGGGTTTAACCAGGTCGGCTGGCTGGTAGATGCCAAAGGGTACGAAAAGGTTCCCCGGTTGATAAACGTGCGCGTCGTTCTGGTCGACCACCGTGATCGCCCACTCGGCTGGGTCGAGCCGCTTGCGTAGGCGGTTGGACGCCATCGTGCCGGCGGTTCCCCCACCGAGTATCACTATCCGCTTCATGTAAATCTCCTTGTCTCGACACCGGAGGGAGGACTCGCGGCAGTGCGCGACACCGCGGCGGCGACTGCGGGTAAGTACGTGAGCACCCGGGATCGGCCCTCGGCGCTCAGGCGGTAGAGGGATCGCTCGTCCTGGCCCGTCGGGTCGATTCCACCGGCGAACAGCATCCCCGCGAGGCGCGGGCCAACGCGGACGAACGTTCGCGCGCATTCCACGTTGAGCGGGCCAAGACGAAAGCCCACGTCGAAGTCCGGGTCGTCAGCGAGCTGCTTCCAGTAGCCCAGACACGTGGTCACGAAGTCTGGGTCGTCAGCGTGGTCACTGAACCACGGACAGGGGTTGATCAGTTCGGTCACGGGACGGCCGTCCATATCGGTTGCGATCATCATGACGCCCAGCAACTGAGCCGAGAGCTCGATCAGAGGCAGAGACGAACCGATCGCGCGCACCATGATCTCACGGTCATCCCTGGCGGCTGAGGCGGCTGCCTCGCCGGTCCGCAACAGTCGCTCGATGGCGCCAACGGGGAAGCGCCACTGTCGGCCGACCTTCACCGCAGTGAGCCTTCCACCCTCCGCCATTCGATAGACGGTGGATCGGTCCACCTTCAGCAAACGTCCCACGTCCTCGGCGGACAGAAGCTCGCGCGTAGGTACCAGGTGTTGCACGTTCTGCCTCTGGCGTTGCATGTCCTGCATGATCCTGAACATACGCGTGCCTGTCATTTGGCTCACAGAGTCTAAAGTCACAAATCTGTCGCACACCCGTGTCGCACGTACGTCTCGTTGCCGACCGCGAGCTTGGCGTGACCCGATGGGCTCGCAGGTCTCCCTCCTCACGCGCTCTCTCGGCGAGCGAGGGAGCACAGGGATCCGAGGCAGAGATGCGCGCCCCGGTCCCCGTGTCCCCTGAACCGAAAATACTTGCGTGAGTAGTGCACCGGTGTGGGCGCGCGGGACCAGGGGTGCGGGGCAGAGCCCCGCTCGGGACGAAGTCCCGATGGTCAGGTGGTC
>DAHXNN010000059.1 GCA_027365385.1 Acidimicrobiaceae bacterium
GCGCGGCGAGCGACCTGTGGTCTTCTCGTGGTGTGGCGGCCGCCAGCCCTTCGCCCGGGCATGGAGCTCACATGACAAGCCTTGACGACTCGACGACGCACGACGCCGTCACCGCCGAGCTCGACGGTGACGAGGCGACGATCCACGTCGGAGGTCCCGCCAGCGCCGTAAAGCTCGGCGCCTTCCTCGACGCAGCGATCGCGACCGGCTGCCTCTCCGTCGCACTGGATCTCCACGCGCTCGATGCCATCGGCCCAGCAGAGATCGCAGTGGTCGCGAACGCCCGCCACAGGCTCGCATCGCTCGGCGGTGCCCTCACGATTCGCGCGGCCTCGACCGCAGTCCTCGGGGTCCTCGAAGCCGGCGGGCTCGGCGTCCCCGTGGACCACCTGCAACGCGATCAGGACCGGCTGCTCGGGCCCGAGCAGCCGGTCCGCCAACCACGCAACGGGGTGAGGATCACCACCAACGGCGGCCGTGCCCTGCCGAGGAGGGTCACGTTCGTCCCGGCAGGTGACGACCTCGTCGACAGCGCGCTCCGCCTCGTCGTCGGCCTGGCGCGAGGCACTGTCGGCGGCGCAGACGGAGTGAGCGTCTCGCTCCGCCGCCACGGCCGCCTCGCAACAGTGGCGGCGAGCGACCATACCGTCTTGGACATGGACGCTGGCCAGTACGCGACCGGCGAGGGCCCCTGTGTCGACGCGTCGGTGAGGGGACGGTGGTTCCACGCGGGTGCGCTCGAGTCGGAGACGAGATGGCCGGCCTTCACGCCTCGAGCACGCGCTCTCGGGATCAACGCCATCTTGTCCTCGCCGCTGCTCGCCGGCGAGCGAGCGGTCGGTGCACTCAACATCTACTCGCGTACCGCCGGTGCGTTCACCCCGGAAGGTCAACAGCTCGCGGCGCGCTTTGCCGAGGAGACGTCCAACGTGCTCGACGATGCCGGAGCCGACGTCACCGACGACCGCCTCGCCAGCCGGCTCCGTGAGGCGCTTCGGGCACGACGCACCATTGCCCAAGCCGAGGGGGTGCTCATGGAGCGTGACCAGATCGGCGAGGTCTCCGCATACGCGCTGCTGCGTCGCTACGCGATCGAGTCCGGTAGACCGCTGCGCGAGCGCGCGGAGGACGTCGTGTCCTCTGCGGGGGAGCAACAGCCGGACGCGGGTCGCCGGACGCGTCGCAACCGCAGTGGCTGACGCCGTCGAGCATGCCTCTCTAGTCGTCGTCGGTGCTCGATCCCGCCGAGGCGAGCTCAGCTGATCCTGCCGGCAGGACTAGACCGGCATCCGGCGAGAGCCACCAGGTCGTGCCGCGCCCTGTCCGCGCGCACCTGCCTGTAGCGTGGTCGTGCAAGCACTCAGCGTGACGTACCCGCCGCGCCGACCAGGCCTTCTCCGCGTGGCCAAGGAGTACCGAGATGACGGCACTGACTGCCCGACGCGTCACCGCAGGCACGACGTCCCAGCTGCCACCTCTCCTGCAGGCCAGCCGCACCGTGAGCCACGCCGGTGAAGACGCTCTTTGGCAGCGCTACTGGCACTGCCGCGAACGCGTCGCACGTAACGACCTCATCCTCTAAAACCAGCCACTGGTCAAGCTCGTCGCGTCACGGCTGCCGTCGAGCGTGCGCACCTACTGGGAGATAGATGACCTCCGCAGCTTCGGCCTTCTCGGGCTCATCGAGGCGATCGGCCGATGGGCACCCACATCGCCTGGTGCCAGGTTCGAGGCGTACGCGACGAAGCGGGTACGCGGCTCGATATTCGACGAGATGCGCAGGCTCGACTGGCTGCCCCGAGGTGAGCGACGCCGCGTGGTCGACTACCAGGCCGCAGGGGACGACCTCTCCGGGAGGCTTCGGCGCACGCCCGAGAGGCACGAGATCCTCGCCGAGATGGGGGCTGACGACACCGAGCGCGAGAAGATCGTCGCTGCGGTCCAGTCGTCGCAGATCCTCCACCTCGATCGACACGTAGATGCTGCGCCATCGGGTGAAGAGACGTCGTTGATCGACTTGCTCGTCTCCGACCGCAGCCTCGAGCCAGAGAGCCGCGTGATCGGCGAAGAGCGTCTCGAGGAAGTCCGAGCCGCGATGGCGAAGCTCCCTGATCGCCAGCGGACCGTGGTCGCGTGCCACTTTCTCGGCGGGCTCACACAGGAGCAGATCGGGTCCATGCTTGGCGTCAGCAACTCCCGCGTCTGCCAGATTGAAGCGAGCGCAATGCAGGCGCTGCGACGGTTGCTCGTCGCCAACGGCACGGACTCGACGGCACGAGCCAGCTGACACACCTGAGTGGGGAACCCCGAGATCCTGCTGGACGCCACGTCTCCACGTCGCCAGGCAGCGACACTCGACGACGCACGGCACGTGCCTGATGCGTCGGGACACGTCGTCGCATCGCCAGGTCGACGGTGACGCGAACGACGAAGCTCACTCGCAGGGCTACCGAGGTACCCGGCAGCGGTCTTTCCTCGACAATCAGTGCAATTGAACCATGCACCGCTGCCTCGAGACAGCCGTAGAGAGGTCATGGGCACCGACGAGACCTTGGACACAGCGGGCAAGCTTCCCAGGCACAGCCGCCCCTCCACCCGGGGCGGCACGGGGGGAAAGTCGGACTGCCTCGCCAGCCGCACTTGCCCGCCCCCGGACCGACCTGACATCGCCGTGAACCGACCAGAGGTGACAGGAGAAAACGTGTCACTCGAGCTCGAACGAGAGATCTCGCTGCTCTTCTCTTCCATCTTCGCGCTCGAGCGGCATGTAGCACGCTGCTGTGACTTGGTAGAGCGCTCGACGCTCACCGGCCGCGAGTCTCGACCACACAGCCAGCTCACCGACGCGATCGAGTGGATGGAACGGGTGTCCGCGGCTGCAAGACCGACCCTGCTCGACGGCGGTCGCCTGGCGGACCGACTCGTCGGCCTGTAGGTCTCCACCCGGTGCCGGGAGGCGCCCGACAGCTAGGTTGGGGGGGGTGACGACGCGCAACCACCTTGCAGGGGAGACCAGCCCCTACCTGCGCCAGCACGCCGGCAATCCGGTCGACTGGTACCCCTGGGGAACCGAGGCCCTGGCGAGGGCGGCCGAGCTCGACCGGCCACTACTGATCTCCATCGGCTACTCGGCCTGCCACTGGTGCCACGTCATGGCGCACGAGTCGTTCGAGGACGAAGACGTCGCACGCGTGCTCAACACCCGCTTTGTCACGGTGAAGGTCGACCGGGAGGAGCGCCCCGACGTCGACGCCGTCTACATGGAGGCGGTCCAGGCCCTCCACGACGGCCGCGGCGGCTGGCCCCTCACCGTGTTCGCGACGCCAGACGGCAAGCCCTTCTACGGCGGGACGTACTACCCGCCCGTGAGCCGCCCGGGGGCGCCGTCGTTCAGCTCCGTCGTCGAGGCAGTCGCGACCGCGTGGACAGAGCGGCGCACTGAGCTCGTCGAGCAGGCCGGCGACCTCACGGACGCGGTAGCGGCACGGTTGCGCCCCGACCCGAGCGCTACCCGCGCGCCGGCCCGCCAGCTGCTCGCCGACGCGCTCGACCGGGCGGAGATGCTGTTCGACGAGCAGCACGGCGGCTTCGGCGGGGCTCCGAAGTTTCCCCAGCCCCTGCTCGTCGAGCTGCTGCTCCGAGCCCACCTCGCAGGACATTCCGGGGCGCTCGACAAGGCCACGACGACGTTGGCGTCGATGGCTGCCGGCGGGATCTACGACCATCTCGGGGGCGGATTCGCGCGGTACTCGACCGATGCCCGGTGGCACGTGCCCCACTTCGAGAAGATGCTCTACGACCAGGTGCTCATCGCACGGGCCTACCTGCACGCGTGGCAGCTCACCGGACTGGCTGAGCTCCGCCAGGTGCTCGACGAGACGCTCGACTACGTGCTGCGGGAGCTCCGGGACCACTCGGGCGGCATCTGCTCGTCGCAGGATGCCGACTCCGACGGGGAGGAGGGCCGCTACTACACCTGGACTCCCGCAGAGCTCGAGGAGGTGCTCGGCGCCAGCCAGGCGGACGTCGCGGCGGACTGGTACGGAGTCGGCGCACAGGGGCACCTCGAGGGGGGCCGGTCGGTGTTGCATCGGGAGCCTGGTGCCACTCTGCTGCGACCTGCAGCGGTCGAACGGGCACGCGCCGCCCTGCTCGCGGTCCGCCGGCGACGCGTCCCGCCGGGCCTCGACGACAAGATCCTCACGGAGTGGAACGCGATGGCTTGTGCCGTCCTCGCCGAGGCGGGTGCCGCGACGGGAGACGGCTCCTGGATCCGCGCCGCTGTCGAGATCGCGGCGATGCTCCGCCGCGATCTGCGGCGGCCCGACGGCCGCTGGATGCGATCCTGGCACGAAGGCCGGGCGAACCACCTCGGTGTCGCGGCGGACTACGCGTGGCTCGTGGAGTGCTTCACGCGTCTCGGCGAGGTGACCGGGGAGGCCCGCTACCTCGCCGACGCGACCGAGGTTGCGTCCGGGCTCGTCGAGCTGTTCTCCGCGCCGGACGGCGGCTGGTACACGACGGGGTCCGACGCCGAGCAGCTCGTCGTGCGACCGAGAGACACCTACGACGGTGCGACGCCGTCCGCCGCGTCGGTCGCAGCCACGGCGCTCGCACGCCTCGGAGCGCTCACCGGTGACGAGGTCCTCGTCGCAAGGGCGGTTGCGAGCGTCGACGCGGGGGGCGCGTCGCTCTCCCGATCGCCCTTCGCGTTCCCGGGCCTCGTCACCGCAGCCCTCCTCCTCGACGGCGGGCTTGTCGAGGTCGTCCTCGGGATGGCCGCCGACCGCAGCCTGCTCGACACGGTGCGCGAGGCGTTCCTGCCCGAGGTCGTGCTCTGCTGGGGAGAGCCGACGCCGAGCCCTCTCTGGCTCGGGCGAGACGACCCCGCAGACCGCCGGGGCTACGTCTGTCGTGCCGGGGCCTGCCTAGCCCCCGTCACGGATGCCCGTGACCTACTCGCGTCGATCGGTGACGCCCGGCTCGACGCGGCGACCCCGCCGGGGATACCGGCTGCGATCACGCCGGGAGCGGGGAGCCGCTGACCGTGGCGAGACAGTCGAGAGTGCGCACCGTGCACCGCATCCAACCTGGTGCACGAGCTGATCGCGCGCCCGGAGCTCGGCTCAACTGCGTCGTGCTGTCGACCGGCCCCGAAGAGTGGGTGGGTGTCGACCTCGCGAGCGGGGCGTTCCTCCGCGCCCGACCTGGGGCGATCGGCGCTCCCGCCGTGCCCGGGGAGTGGTCGCCGTTCGACGTCACCGTTCTCGAGATCGGCGAGGACACAGAGCCGCCCGACCCCGCCCGACCCGAGGTCGTCGCCCTCACCGGCACCGTCGAGCGCACCGGCCGGCTGCGGAGACGTGCGGCTCGGCGCCTGCTACGCCGGCTCTCCGCACCCGAGCAGCAGGGTCGGACAGTGCTGGGCACGCGGGGACCGTCGATCGCGTACGTCGACCTCGACGTGTCGACACCGTCGCTCGTCGTCGTCGAGACGTCTCCACGCCTGCTCGAGTGCTATCTCCGCGACGACGGCAGCGTCGCATGCTCGTTCTCCTGGGCGGGGACGACGCAGTCGCTCCCGCTCCTCGACGCCCTCGTGCGTGCTGCGGTGCTCGAGAGGTCGCCTCGTCCGCCGGACAGCGCGAGCATCGGCACCGCCATCGGAGGCAAGCCCGGCTTCCTGCTCGTCGGCTTGACAGCGGTCCGGGCCGGACACGCGCCAAAAGCCGTGCTCTCGGTCCTCCCGCGCTGAGCCGGCCCGTCGCCAGGGCGCAGCCCTGCGGGTGGCTAACGCGGGAGCGACGAGGAAGCGAGGTCCTCCGCCATCGCCCAGCCGAACGCGACGAGCGCATCGCACCTCTCGCCGTCGAGGCGAGCGAAGAGCTCTCCGAGGCCAGCGCCATCCCCGGCACCGTCGACCAGAACGTCGTCGATTCCGCGGTCGTCGAGTGCCGCGGGTGGCAGGGCGTAGTCGAGCAGACCGCACGGTCCGCCGTCCCCGCGGACGACGAAGGCCCGGTCGTCCAGCTGGCCGTCCGCTCCGAAGCGCTTCGCGAGGCGGCGCCCCCAGGCACGCTCCTCGCCGCTCGCCTTGTGGCCGGGCCGTGGCACGACGTCGGCCAGGCCGGAGTACGCGCGGAATGCCGCCGGGTCTGCGAGTCGGGTACCGACGAGCACGTCCTCGTCGGGGAAGGCGAGAAGCGCCCTGCGGTAGAGGTCCCCCATGACCGCACGGAGGGCGTCCAGCGAGTCGTCCCTGCGGGCGAACGACGCGACCCCCACGAGCAGGCTCGGAGTGCCACCGATGCGCTCGAGGGAGCTGAAGGCGAAGCCGATCAACTGCCCGTCCGCGCGCACATGGGTCACGAGCACCCACTCTTCGCGCTCTTTCGACAAGAGCCCGACCTCGAATCCGGATGCGCCACTGGCGCACATGTCCGCCATCTCTGCCAGCTCAGAGTCGCTGAGCGCCGTGCAGTCCTTCGTCGCGACGTCGATCACGTTGGCAATGACCCCTTGCGTGCTCGCCTGTCCAGCCGGACGCGTCCTCGGCCTGGGCGCGTGGCCGGTCCTCGCCGTCCGCTCGAGGTTTTCCGACGTCTGCACCAGGCCTGACGGGGCAGCTCGGCTCTCCTAGCGGAGCGGGACCTACGCCAGTCTACGGGACCAGCCGGCATCCTCGCCAAGCGGCCGCCCGGCGAGCTGGCGCGCGAGCGTCGAGGACGCCCGCTCGGACCCTCGGCAGCGCCCCTCTCCGGCAGGGCGGCTCAACCGACTGCATGTGCCCCCAGCAGCTCCTTCAGTGCGCCTACGAAGCCACTTCGGGGGTCGACGTTGAACTCCGACGGCAAGCGCAGGATCTTCGCGCCGAGGCGCAGGTGGACCGGGACCGGGCCGGGATGCTCGACGACGAGCTCCCGTAGCCGCCGGACCGTCGACTCCGTCAGAGCGCCGGCGGGGACGCTCACCTCGATCGGCAGCGCGGCGTCGTCGGCCACCAGCTCGGGGCGGCGCACCTCGGAGCAGACGAGCTTCGCCTGGTCGTCACGCTGGTCGAGACGGCCGCGCAGGAGCACGATCGCATCCTCTTCGAGCCGCGCTCCGTACTCGAGCATCACCTTCGGGAAGACGAACACCTCGATAGCGGCCTCGAGGTCCTCGAGGACGAAGGTCGCCATGAGCTCACCGCGCTTGGTGTAGCGCCTGGAGAGCCCGGTGACGACGCCTCCGACGAGGTGCGTGCCGCCCGAGTCCCCGCCCGTGCCCGCCCCGACGTCTCCCCCGGTACCTGCCTGGTCGAGCAGCTCGCGGATGCTCCCCTCGGACAGGCGCCGGAGTGCGGACTCCACGCCGAGGAGCGGATGGTCGCTGACGTAGAGGCCGAGCATCTCCTTCTCGTGGGCCAAGCGCTCCGACTTCGAGAACTCGAGGTCGGGCAGGGTGACGCGTGCCTCCTCGTAGGCACCGGCGCCGGGCTCGGAAGGAGCAGGCTCGAGCAACGAGAAGAGCGTGGAGATGCCGAGATCCTCCTCCCGGCGCCTCGTGAGGACCCGGTCGATGATCTCTTCGAAGACGAGGCAGAGCCCCTTGCGCGGATGGCCGAGCGAGTCGAAGGCGCCCGCCTTGACGAGGGACTCGACAGTCCGCTTGTTCAACACGGACGGATCCACCCGACAGCAGAAGTCGTGGAAGTCGGCGAACGGCCCGCGTGCGTCGCGCTCGGCGACGATGAGGGCGACGAGGCCTTCGCCGACGTTGCGGATGGCCGACAGACCGAACGGGATCGTCCCGATGCCGCTCTCCCCCGGCGCGGGCGCACGGGCGGTGAAGTTCGACATCGACACGTTGACGTCAGGAACATGCACTGCGATCCCAAGGCTTCGGCACTCGGAGAGATAGACCGCCGTCTTGTCCTTGTCGTCCTTCACGGAGGACAAGAGGGCGGCGAGGTACTCGACGGGGTGGTTCGCCTTCAGCCAGGCCGTCTGGTAGGCGACGAGTCCGTAGCCGTAGGAATGGGACTTGTTGAAGGCGTAGTCGGCGAAGGGCTCGATGATGTCGAACAGCTCGGTGCCGATCCGCTCACCGAAGCCCTGGTCGGCACAGCCCTTCACGAACTTCTCGCGCTCCGCGGCGATGAGGGCGCGGTTCTTCTTGCCGCAGGCCTTGCGGAGGTTGTCGGCCTCCTCGAGCGTGTAGCCCGCGAAGCGCTGTGCGACACGCATCACCGACTCCTGGTAGATCATGAGCCCGTAGGTGTCCGCGAGGATCGGCTCGAGATCGGGGTGCAGGTACGTCACCGGCTTGCGGCCGTTCTTGCGGTCCGCGTAGTCACGGTGCATGTTCGCCGCCATTGGCCCGGGGCGGTAGAGGGCGACGAGCGCGGCGACGTCGTCGAAGCTCGTCGGCGCCAGGGAGCGCATGAGCGAGCGCATCGGCCCACCCTCGAGCTGGAAGACCCCGATCGAGTCGCCGCTACGCAGCATCGAGAAGGTGCGCTCGTCGTCGAGCGGGATCGCGTCGATGTCCGGTCGCGTCCCGGTCCGCTCCTCGACGAGGTCGAGCGCCCTTTCGATGACAGAGAGGTTCCTCAGCCCGAGGAAGTCCATCTTCAAGAGGCCGAGCTCTTCGACGCCGTGCATCTCGTACTGGGTGACGATCGGCGCGTCGGCCGGGTCGGCGCCCGGCTCGGGCTTGCGCTGGATCGGCAGATACTGGGTGAGGGGCTCGTTCGTGATGACGACAGCCGCGGCGTGGATCCCGTCCTGACGGCGGAGGTTCTCGAGGCCGCGGGCGACGTCGATGACCTTGCGGGCGTCCGGGTCTGCCTCGTACATGTCGCGGAGGCTCGCCGCGGCAGCGAAGCCGTCCTCGAATCCCTCGGCCTTCTCGAGGCACGCGCTGAGTGGCGTGTCGCGCCCCATGATGAGCGGCGGCATGGCCTTCGCGACCTTGTCGCCGAGACCGTAGGGGTAACCGAGGACGCGGGCTGCGTCGCGCACCGCCGCCCGAGCCTTGATCGTCGAGAAGGTCACGATCTGCGCGACGCGATCCCATCCGTAGCGCTCGGATGCGTAGCGGATCATCTCGCCGCGGTAGCGCTCGTCGAAGTCCATGTCGATATCCGGCATCTGCTTGCGCCCAGGATTGAGGAAGCGCTCGAACAACAGGTCGTAGCGGATCGGGTCGAGGTCGACGATGCGCAGGCAGTAGGCGACGCAGCAGCCCGCGGCCGAGCCGCGCCCTGGTCCGACCCGGATGCTCGAGCGGCGGGCGTGCGCGATGAGGTCCCACACCACGAGGAAGTACGCAGGGAACCCCATCGCAGAGATGACGCCGAGCTCGTAGTCGATCCGCTCGGCGACCTCTGACGTGAGGTCCGCCCCGTAGCGCTGCCGGGCGCCCTCGAGCGTCAAGTGGCGCAGGTAGCGCTGCGCGGACTCCTCGTAGGTAGCCCCGCGGAACTCCTCGGGCACGGGGAACTCCGGAAGCGTCGGCTTGCCGAGCTCGATCTCGACGCTGGCACGCTCCGCGATCCACAATGTCGAGTCGCACGCCTCGGGGAGCTCGGCGAAGAGCTGGCGCATCTCGGCGGCCGTCTTCAGGTAGTGCTCCTCGCCGCCGAACTTGAAGCGTTTCGGGTCGTCGATCGTCGCGCCGGTCTGCACGCACAGGAGGGCGTCGTGCGCGACCGCGTCCTCACGGCGGCAGTAGTGGCTGTCGTTCGTCGCGACGATCGGTGCACCGATCGTACGCGCGATTTCGAGCAGCTGAGGGTTGGTCCGGCGCTGCTCCTGGAGTCCGTGGTCCTGGAGCTCGACGAACAGGTGGTCGCGCCCGAAGATGTCCTGGAGGCGCGCGGCGAGACGCTTGGCCTCGTCCGGCTGCTCGGCGAGGAGCGCTTGCAGGACGACCCCACCGAGGCATCCCGTCGTGGCGATCAGCCCCTCGTGGTGGGTCTCGAGGAGCTCCCAGTCGACCCGGGGCTTGTAGTAGTAGCCCTCGAGGTACGCGGCCGACGAGAGCTGCATCAAGTTGCGGTAGCCCTGCGTCGTCTCCGCAAGCAGCGTCAAGTGGTAGTAGAGCTTCTCCCCGCGCTCGCCCTCGCCGCCGGTGTCGTCGAGGCGGCCACGGCGGACCGGCCGGTCGAAGCGCGAGCTCCCGGCCATGTAGGCCTCGGTGCCGATGACGGGTGTGATCCCCTGGGCACGACACTCCTTGTAGAAGTCGAGGACGCCGTACATGTTGCCGTGGTCGGTGATCGCCATCGCCGGCTGGCCGTCCTCGACGGCGAGCGCCACCGCGTCCTTGATCCTCGCCGCCCCGTCGAGCATCGAGTACTCGGTGTGCTGGTGCAGGTGGGCGAAAGACCTCGCCGGGCGTCCTGCTCCGAGCCCACTCATCCACGTGCCTCCACAGCTCGTCCACATGCGTCATCCACTGCTGTGGACGAACTACATCGCTGTGATCCGCCCTCGGGGCAGGATAGCGCGGCACCGCCGCTCGAGGGCCGGGGCGCGCTAGCTACCCGGTGGGTGCTCCGGGCAGTAAAGCCAGACGAGCGTACGGATGTGGAGAGCTACAGGCACGTAGAGCTTGCAGGCACGTAGGGCTACAGGTACGGACCTGCCCGCCCGGCGACGTCCGGGCTCCCCCCCGCGGGAAGGCTGCGCCGGCGCATCTCCTCGAGCTGAGCCCGCGCGGCCATCTGCTGCGCGAAGAGCGTCGCCTGGATACCGTGGAAGAGTCCTTCGAGCCAGCCCACGAGCTGGGCCTGGGCGAGCCGGATCTCGGCGTCGCTCGGCTCGTCGGAGGAGAAGGGCAGGGCGAGGCGGTCGAGCTCGTCGACGAGATCGGGCGACAGCCCGTCCGCGAGCTCGCGGACCGAGCTCTCGTAGATCTCCTTCATTCGCTGCCTGCTCGGACCGTCGAGGGGTGCCTGGCGCACCTCCTCGAGGAGCTGCTTGATCATCGAGCCGACCCGCATGACCTTCGCCGGCTGCTCGACGGACTCGGTGCCGCGGTCGCTCGTCCCGCCGAGCGGCTCACCCTCCTCGGCACCACGAGGATCGCTCGCGTCGCCGGGAACGAGGAGGTAGGGCGCGTGCTCACCGAGGTCGCTCATATCCCCGATCCTACGGTCGTCACGCTCGGTCGTCACGCTCGGTCACAGGGCTCTCCCGGCGCTCCCCGAGGAGCGCCGGGAGAGGCGCGCGGCGGCCGGGGGATGCCGCTCAGGCGCGCGCGACGCGGCGCAGGTCCGCTAGGGACAGCTCCGCCGTGACCTCCCCACCGCACTGGTCGCAGTGTGCGGTGTGGCGCCACGACCGGAGGAGCCGCGTGCCCGAGGCGTCGAGGAAGACGACGAACGCGTCGGAGTCCGGGTGCAGGACGAGACGGTGGTAGGGGCGCCAGCCGGTGGCGACGGACGACGAGACGAGGGGACCCTTCAGCACGCGGCAGAACCGGTGGTGCTCTGGATCGAACATCCAGGTGCTGTGGCAGGACTCGAGGACGACGAACTCCGGCGCGTCGACAGCCGCAGCGAGGAGGTGCGACGCCGTGACGACGCGCGCCCCAGGACCTGGCCGTCCCGGCGCGGATCGGGCGCGCGCGCGTGCGGCCGGCTCGGCACCGTCGGATGCCACGTGCGACGGCCCAGAGCCTGATGAGGTGATCTCTCGCAGTTCCACGACCGAGATCATGCCCGACCCCCACGACGACCCCAACGCGGCCGGGTTGCAGTCGCGTGAAGATCCCGGGTGGCAGCGCTCGACCGGGACGACTCAGGCGAACAGCCGCTACGGCGCCGACCTCGCGTGCCAGCCGGCTTCGAACGGACCGGCTCCGATCAGGGACTCGAGAACCCGGCCACCGGCTCCCTCGAGCGCGAGCGCCTCGAGCGGCGCACCCTCGAGCGCGAGACGCGCAGCGAGGTCCGCGAGGTCTGCGACGAGGTCGAGCGCCTCGCCGCGAGCGAGCACGACCGGCGCCCCCTCCGGCGTGCCGCGCCGGCACGTCGGCAGGCCGGCCGACGCGGCGAGACGGCGCGCGACGCGGGCTGCCCCGGCGCGCACCGTGACTGCCTCTGTCCTCGTCATCGACGCCACCACGGAGCCCTCGCGCGCACCACCCTCCGAGACGTCAGCCGCGCGGCGACGCCGAGGCGACCCGGCCACCCGGCGAAGCGCACCCGTGCGCCGTCGCCCGACGGCGAGTAGCACCTGGACCACGCAGGCGACATCCTCGGGGCGAAGGTACGCGTGGTCCTCGAAGACGCCTCGAGCGTCCGGCAGCGGTGTCATCCGCCGACGGTCGCGCTCGCCCCTACCGCGCGACGTCACGTCGCGTCGCGTCACGTCGCGTCGCGTCATGCCGCGTCGCGTCGCGTCGCGTCAGACGAGCGGCCACGGGTACGGCCTGCCGTCGAGGTCCGGCTCGGGAAAGCGCGGCGTCTCGAGCAGATCGACCGCCCGCCGCACGAGACCGTCGACCTCCTCGGACGCGAGCAGCGGCTCGAGCCGGGGTGGCACCTCTCGTACGACGGCCTCGCAGGCCTCGAGGACGGCGCGGGGAACCTCCTCGCCGGCGAAGTCCCACATGACCGTTCGCAGCTTCGGGGCCGGATGGAAGCAAAGACCGTTGTCGATGCCCCATATGTGGCCGTCGGAGCCGAGGAGGACGTGACCGCCCTTACGGTCCGCGTTGTTCACGAGAAGGTCGAAGCCGGCAACCCGCCGGAGTGCCTCGCCGTGCCGAGCTTCGTCGAGCAACGTGAAGTAGTGCTCGGAGAAGTCGGCGTCGACGAAGCGCTGCAGCGAGCCGACCCCGTAGGGCGCCTCGGCGCGCAGCACAGTCTCCGGCACCACGTCGAGCCCGGTCGCGACCGAGAGCTCGTACGCGGCCACCTCCCGGCGGAACAGCCCGTCGGGGAAGTCCCACAGCGGCTGCTCCCCCGCGCCCGGCTTGTAGACAGCTCTCGTCTCGCGCCCGGCGAGCCTGACCGTGACGAGGAGGGTCGCGTTCGAGCTCCACGGCATCCGGCCCTCCACCTCGACGTCGCCTCCCTCGAGCAGTGCCAGCCACTCGGACGCGTCGCCCGCCTCGCCTGAGGCGCTCGTCACGTCAGCGGAGCGTGGTGTCCGTTCGTCCTCGGGCACGCGTGGCCTCTCGGGTCGAGTGGGTACCCGCACAAGGGGCACGGCGGCCGACCGGCGTCTACCAGGCGCGCTCCACGGATCGCGAGCGAAGCGGCCTGTTCGCGCGTCAGCGCGAGGCGGGCGTCGTCGCCCGGCTCGTCGTCCTCGCCGACGAGCTCCTCGGCGAGTAGCACGACCCTGTCGCCGACACTGTCGTAGGAGACGGCTAGCGCCCCGACGACGAACGACGGCTCGTCGTCCTCGTCGAGCTCGAGATCGTCCTCGGACAGCTCGCCGGGGCGCGCGAGGTCTTGCAGGAGCCGGCCGAGAAGGGTCGCCAGCGCACCGACCTGCTGCTTCTCCACCTTCATCGTCACGACGGACGAGCCCTCGCGGGCCTGGAGGAGGAAGACCCGGGCGCCCACATCGCCGATCGTGCCCACCGTCACCTTGTCCGGGGCGTCGAACTCGTACGAGACGCTCATGAGCGACCTCCGCCCGGTCCATGCGCTATCCCGAGCGCTGCAAGGTCCCCGGTCGAGTTCACCGCGAGCACCGCCGGGCCACCCGGCGAGTACGCGACGACGCTCACCGAGCAGGGCGATACGACGGTGCGCTGCACGAGGTCGAGCGGTACGCCCATCGCGTCCCCGACGGCGATCTTGATCGGGTCGGCGTGCGACACGGCGACGACGACCCCGCCCGGGTGGCGGGCGACGAGCCGCTCGACGGTCGCCGCCATCCTCGCCTGGAGCTCCGTGAAGGACTCGCCTCCGGGGAAGCGGAAGCCGGCCGGATGGTGCTGGACGGCATCCCACTCGGGCAGCTTGCGCAGCGCGGCCAACTCGGCGCCCGTCCACTCCCCGAAGTCGCACTCGAGCAGACCACGATCGACGACGGCACGCACGCCGACATGGCCGGCGATCGCCTTCGCCGTCTCCCGGGCCCTCTCGAGCGGGGAGCAGTAGAGCGCCTCCACCGCGCCGAGAGCAGCGAGCCGTTCTCCGGCTCGCTCTGCCTCGCCCTGCCCGCTCTCCGCGAGGTGGAGTCCCTTCGCCCGCCCGGGAAGGACCTTGCCGGTGGTGGGTGTCGTGCCGTGCCGTACGAAGCAGACGACGGTCGGTCTCGCGCCTTCCGGGGAGCGGGTGGCCATGGCGCCCAACGTAGCGTGGCGCGACGTCTCGGTCTGCGGCCCGTCAGCCAGGCGCGACAGGGATCAGTCGGCGCGTCGTGCCCGGCCCACGCTTGCGGCTCGCGTTCGACAGCTTCTCGAGAAGTGGCAGAACGCCGGGGTCGTCCGTCACCGGTCGGGTCTCGGCCGCCCCGTCCCGCACCATCGCGGCGAGGAGATCGGCACCCTTCTCGGACCGCAGGAGAGCAAGGGTCCAGTCCCCGTAGGCACCGATCCCGCCGGTCGAGATATCGGCGTGCTCGGCCGCGAAGTCGGGGCACTTCATGCAGCCCTCGCGGGTCCAGTCCCGGGCCTCTTTCAGCGGCACCTCGTGGTAGCCGCCGTCGCGCGTCCAGACCTGGAACACACCCTTGATGTTCATCTTCGCGATCTGGGCTCGCTCGAGCCCGTAGCGGGCCTCGAAAAGCTCGGGAAAGATCGCGTCGTCGAACGTCTTCGAGCAGAGGAGCCCGATCGTCAGCTGGAACCTCCGTGCGACCTTGCCCGCCTTGCGGGCGGTCATCGCACCCGGCGCCGAGGCCTGGCAACCCATCCCGACGAGCGCGAGGCGCTCCGCGCCGCCCGCTAGCGCCTCTGAATAGGCGAGGGTGTTCGCCGAGTAGGTGTACCGGGAGCCCGCCGAGGCGAGCACCTCCTCCCTCGTGCGGGCGACGCCGGGGATGGCCTTCCAGGTCGTCCCGTCACCCTCCAGGTACGAGACGAGCGCGGCGTCGACGAGGTCGTGCTCGAGCGCGTAGACGAGCAGTGCCGACACGAGGCCACCGTCCTGCCCGGCAGCGAGCAGCTCTGGGTCGGTCGCTCGTGCGAGCACGATCTCGCGGGTCATCCCCGCAACCTCCTCCTCGCGTCGCACCCGCCCGAACAGGTGCTGGTCGATCTCCGGCTCCCAGGTGCGAAAGCGCGGACATGCTCGCGTGCACAGCGTGCATCCCCGGACGCCGTGCGTGCAGTCCTCGACCCCGCCGTCCTCGGCGACGTGGAACGGCCTGTAGATGCCGTCCGCGTCGTCGTAGCCGAGCACGTCGTACGGGCACGTGACGACGCAAGCGGCGCAGCCGGTGCACGCGCCGGTCGTCACGACCTCGGCGAACAGCTCTCTCCACTGCGGTTTCTCAGGAGGCATCTCGCTCAGCCTTGCACGAGGTCGAGCACCTTGGCGGCATGGCCGTCGGCGCGCACGTTGTACCAGGCGCGCTCGACCCGACCGTCGGGCCCGACGAGGAACGTCGAGCGGATGACACCGACGGACGTGCGGCCGTAGAGCGTCTTCTCCCCCCAGGCGCCGTAGCGCTCCATCACCGCGTGATCCGTGTCGGTGAGCAGGCGGACACCGAGGTCGTAGCGCTCCCGGAACCTGCGGTGCGACTCCGCGTCGTCGGGCGAGATGCCGAGCACCTCGACGCCAGCTCCGGCGAAGTCGGCGAGGCGGTCGTTGAACTGGCACGACTCCTTCGTGCATCCAGGCGTGTCGTCGGCCGGGTAGAAGTAGAGGACCACCCTCCGCCCGGCGAAGCCCGCGAGCGATACGGTCGCTCCGTCGTGGTCCGGGAGGCTGAAGCCGGGCGCCTCGTCTCCGTCTACGAGCTTGGCCATTGGTCTTCCTCCTCGGCGCCGGGCGCGACGTGCTCCGCGGACGGAGGATACACACGCCGACCGGCCATCACTGCGAGGTGGCAGACTTGGTCTGATGACCGACCTCCCCTCCTTCGCCGAGCTCGGCGTCGACCCGAGCCTCGTCGCCTGCTTGAAGGCGGCCGGGATCGAGACCCCTTTCGCGGTCCAGGCACTCACGATCCCCGACGCGATCGCCGGCCACGACGTGTGCGGCAAGGCGAAGACGGGCTCCGGCAAGACCCTTGCGTTTGGCCTACCGATGCTCATGCGCACGCCGCGCGCCCTGCCACGCCAGCCGCTCTCCCTCGTCATCGTCCCGACGCGGGAGCTCGCCGTCCAGGTCACCGAGGTACTCGAGCCTCTCGGTGCCTCGATCGACCGCAGGGTCGGCGCCGTCTACGGCGGCATGGACCTCGACAAGCAGGTCCGCGAGCTCACTCACGGACTCGACGTCGTTGTCGCGACGCCGGGCCGTTTGATCGACGTCGCAGACCGGGGGGCGATCGACCTGTCCCACGTCACGACCCTCGTGGTCGACGAGGCCGACCGGATGGCGGACATGGGCTTCATGCCGCAGGTCGAGTGGCTGCTGCGCCACATGACCGCCGAGCGCCAGACCTTGCTCTTCTCTGCGACGCTCGACTCGGCGGTCGACCTGCTCGTGAAGCGCTACCTCCGCGATCCCGTCTTCCACGAGATCTTGTCCCGCAACGTCACCGTCGACCAGATGGACCACCTGTTCTTCAAGGTCCACCAGCTCGACAAGGCAAAGGTCGCATCCTCCATCGCGCTAGGAGCCGAGAAGTCGCTCTTCTTCGTACGTACCAAGCGCGGAGCCGACCGTCTCGTCGCCGACATGCGCGAGAACGGCGTCCACGCGGCAGCGATCCACGGTGACCTCCGGCAGGGTCTGCGCGAACGCGGTCTCGGCGACTTCTCGAGCGGCAAGCTCGCCACGCTCGTCGCCACCGACGTCGCGGCGCGCGGGCTCGACATCGACGGTGTCGACATCGTCGTCCACTACGACCCGCCGGAGGACCACAAGGCCTACCTCCACCGCTCCGGGAGGACTGCTCGTGCCGGCGAGAGCGGTATCGTCGTCACCCTCGTGCTCTGGGACCAGCAGCTGGCGCTCGAGCGGCTGCAGCGACGCCTCGGCCTCGACCTCGGTGCCTTCGAGGTCTTCTCGAACGACCCGCGCCTGAAGGACCTCGCGGACTGGGTCCGCACGGCTCGCGACGGAGCCGAAGCGGCCCGGTGAGGCACGCCGTCGGCGAGCACCCGCCTCCCGCCACCGAGGTCTACCTCCGCCAGCTCCTCTCCGGCCGGGACTTCGCAAGGGATGACGAGCTCGCGGTGCAGATGCGCAACTACGCCTACGCTATCGGCGACCGCGAGTCAGGTGAGGCGCTGCTCGTCGACCCCGCGTACGCGCCGGACGAGCTCGTCGAGCTGCTCGCCGGCGACGGCATGCGCGTCGTCGGCGCGGTGCTCACGCACTACCACGCGGACCACGCGGGGGGATCGATGGCCGGCCACGCGCTAGCCGGGATCGCCGAGCTCCTCGGATCGGTCGACGTCCCCGTCCACGTCCAGAAGGCCGAGCGGCCCTGGGTCGAGCGGACCACCGGCGTCGCACCGGGCTCGCTCGTCGCGCACGATGCCGGCGACGTGCTGTGTGTCGGCTCGGTCGAGGTCGAGCTCCTCCACACTCCCGGGCACACGCCCGGAAGCCAGTGCCTACTCGTACGCGGCACGCTGCTCACAGGTGACACCCTCTTCCTGCGTGGTTGCGGCCGGACGGACCTACCGGGCGGCGACCCCGGGGAGCTCTACGACAGCCTCGTCCATCGCCTCGCCGCCCTCGCTCCCTCCACCGTCGTCATGCCAGGCCATGCCTACGACCCCGCGCCGAGCGCGTCCCTCGAGACGCTCGTGACTGCGAACCCCGTCTTGTTCCCCCAGACCCGCGAGCAGTGGACGGCGCGCTTCGCCGGATAGCGATGGGACGGTCAGGCCGACGCCGGACGCCCGTGCTCGAGAGCCGAGGCGATCCGGTCGAGCATCTCCTCGAGGACCGACCGCGAGGTAGCGAAGTTGAGCCGGGCGTGGCCGCGTCCCTCGATCCCGAAATCCGGCCCCGGCGACAGAGCGACGCGCGCGCGTCCGCGCAGCCATGCCGCCGGGTCCTCGCCGAGGTCGTAGGCCCGCAGGTCCAGCCAAGCGAGGTACGTCGCCTCCGGCGCGGCGAAGTGGGCACCATCGAGGTGCCCGGCAGCGAAGTCCGAGACGAGATCGCGGTTGTCCGCGAGGACCGCGAGCACCGCGTCGAGCCATCGGTCGGCGCGCTCCCACGCCGCGACAGCGGCCACCATCCCGGTCACCGAGACGCTCCCCCGTCCGTGTGCAGGAAAGCGCTCGAAGCGCTCGCGCAACGCCGGATCGCCGAACGCCGCCACGGCGCAGCGCAGCCCGGCGACGTTGAACGCCTTGCTCGCGGAGAAGAGCGTGACCGTCCGGCTCGCGACCTCGGGCCCGAGCGAGGCGACGGCGACGTGAGCCGCGCCGGGGAGCGTGAGGTCGGCGTGGATCTCGTCGCTCACG
This sequence comes from Acidimicrobiaceae bacterium, assembly GCA_027365385.1. Lineage (GTDB taxonomy): Bacteria > Actinomycetota > Acidimicrobiia > Acidimicrobiales > Bog-793 > JAJZCK01. The sequence continues at coordinate 18,553 of DAHXNN010000059.1, forward strand.
ATCACGAGACCCGCGTCGAGCGCGATCGCGGCGATCCCGTCGAGCTCGGCGCGGGTGAAGCTACGACCCGTGGGGTTGTGCGGGTTGCAGAGAAGCAGGGCACGGGCGCTACCCTCCCGGACCACGGATCCCAGCGCGTCGAGGTCCACCTCGTAGCGGGACGCGCCGCGCAGGAGCGGGCAGCACAGTGCCGTGCGACCGGTCTCGGAGACGGCGCCGAAGAACGGCGGGTAGGCCGGCGTGAGGAAGGCCACGCCGTCCCCGGGCTCGGTAAAAGCGAGCAGGGAAAGATAGATCGCCTGCACGACGTCGGACACGACGACGACATCGCGCGGGTCGACGACCGTTGCGTAGCGCTTACGCGCGCGCTCCGAGAACGCCTCGCGGACCTCCTCCTCGAGCGACTGGTCGGGATAGCCGAGATCGTCGGCGTCGAGGAGAGCCCGGACAGCGGAGGTGATCTCGGGAGCGACGGGGTAGTCCATATCGGCGATCCAAGCCCCTATCGCCGAGCCGCCGTGACGCCGCCACTTCGTCCCGCTACGACGCTCGAGGTCCGCCCTCGAGTACCGCTCGAGATCGAAGCCCGTGCTCACCGGGACACTGCCATGCCATCGTGCATGGGGACAGCTTCGCAGACCGGCAGCAGGTACTCGGCCGGGCGCTGGCGCAGCGCCCTCGGAGCATCAGCGAAACAGGAAGGTGTGGACGTTCCCGCTTATCGACGGCCAGAGCTCCACTCCGAGGACCACTCCCGCGACGATCGAGACGCACAGCAACCCGAGCCGTGTCCAGCGCGCGGGAGACCGTAGGGCGTGGCGCCCGCGGGAGACCCGGAAGTCGGGCCGAAGGAGGCCGGGCACCCGCCAGACGTAGGCGAGCACGTGCACCGCGAGGATCGCAAACCAGAGGACGAATCCGTACCGGTGCACGACGTAGATCCATCCGGCCGGGCGGTGGACGGCGACGAGCGCGACCCCCGAGGCGAAGAGCATCACCGTCGTGAGCACGAGGAGCGGCGCGAGCACCCGGAGCAGCATCTGGGGCGGGCCTTTCGCGATGTAGTCGGGATGGCCCGTGTAGTAGCGGAGGAATCGCCAGGAGGTGCTCCCGATCTTGACGACGACCGGCGGGATGAGGACGAGGCCGATGACGACGTGGAGCGTCAGGAAGTGGTGGATGGTGGGGATCGTGACGCCCTCGGCAGCGAGCAGGACGAAGAGCACCGCAGCCGCACCTGCTGTCAGGCGCTCGTTGATCGAGACCCCATTTCTCTCCGGCTCCACCGCACCCGGCGCTGCGAGCCGCCTGATCAGCGCGACGAGCTCGTCCCCCGGGACGATCGGGGCGCCAGAGGCATCCGGGGCGCCGGCTCCGCCGCTCGCCGACTGGAAGCGGTACGAGCGCCATCTATGGACGAATAGCAGCACGAGCACGAGCACGGCGAGCGCCCCGAGCACGTAGCCGGCGTCGCTGAAGGCACGGACGATCTCGTGCCAGCGGCTCCCGACGCCGTAGCCGATGCCCGCCATCGCTCCGTCCCAGATCAGGCTACCGACGGCGGTAAGGACGCCGAAGGGGAGGGCGGGCACCTCGGCGACACCGGCGGGGAGGGCGACGAAGTTGCGGATGACGGGGACGAGGCGCCCGCCGAGCACACCCCACCGGTCGTGGCGGGCATACCACGCCTCGGCGCGGTCCAGGTCATGATGGGTGAGAAGGACGTACTTGCCGTACCGGTCGACGATCGTCCGGCCCGCGCTGCGCCCGATCCACCA
>DAHXNN010000105.1 GCA_027365385.1 Acidimicrobiaceae bacterium
TCGGCGTCGTCGTACGTCCACCCTGCGGTCGCGTCGTCCCATCCCGTGACGACGACGACGAAGAGCAGGAACGTGAGGACGTGGACGCTGGTGCACCAGAGGCAGATCTTCTGGATCTCGAACAGCTCCGCGTAGACGAGATAGAAGACGAAGCCGATCCCGACGACGCTCATCGCCAGGCGAGCGCGGGCGACGAGCCGCCTCGGCGTCCTCCACGCCCACGGCAGCGACAAGGCGAGCATCGGCAGGAAGAAGACGAGGCCGAGCACGGCCACCGGCACGCCAAGCACGACCGATTGGGCGCTCGTCGTCACCGCCTCGCAGTTGATCGCGCCCGTGTCCGGGCACGCCAAGGGGATGCCCGTCGAGTAGTGGGCGAGAGTCAGGTAGCTCGCGACGCCTGTCCCCGCGACGCTGACGACCGTCGCGACGATGCTGCGCCAGCTCGTCCGTGGCCGGCCTGGCCGCTCGTGGACCTCGCCGCGCCGTGCGTGGCTGATGCTCCCCGAGGCGCGCGGCCGCCGGTCGTCCCGGCGCGCCCTTCCACGGGCTGCGCGAGGCGCACGGCTCGCGACGGCTGCGGGCGAGGCGACGCCGGCACGCGAAGCTCGTCCCCGCTCGGACGTCGGCGGTTTCGACATGCTGGCGTGTCAGCTCACGGTCTTCGCTGCGGCGAGCACCTTCGCGGCCGCCTTCACCCCGGGCGTGCTGCACACCGACGCTGGCTTGCCGCCGTCGAGGGAGCAGATCGCCGCGCTGATGAAGTTCGCCTGGGCGACGAAGACCTTCGCGTAGATGGTCTTGCCGACCGACGAGGACGGGTCGCGCAGCGCCGCGGCGATCGCCGGACGCCCTGGGCCACCGTTGTCGAGCACGCCGTACTGCGCGAATATCGCCGCCATCGAGCTCGGGTCGCCGGCAGCAACGTACTTGTTGCCGATGTCGAGGAACGGGATCCCCGCCGAGGACGACGGGTTGAACGGAGCAGCCGGGGTGGTCCCGTTGCCGTCGTACTTCGCGTAGAGCTTGTCGACGTAGGCCGGCGGGCTCTGCAGGGGCTGCTGGAGCCGGTCCTCCGCCTCGTACGGCGTAAAGGAGACGTACTTGCTCGTATAGGTCGCTCCGACGAAGCTAAACGTCGGGATGTCGCCGTCGGTCGTCGCCGAGGACATGAGCTTCAAGCCCGAGAAGGTGCCGAAGCGGCTGAGCGCGGAGATCATCGACCAGCGCATGAGCGCGCAATACGGACAGAACTCCCCGCCGTCGTAGACGAACTGCGGCTTGCCGTCGAGCACGAGCGGCGCCTGTCCGGACGTCACGGTGAACGGTGCCGGCTGCGCGTCGGTCCCGACGGAGTCGTACGTCGCCGCCGGGATGGTCGCAAGTGCCGTCACGAGAGATGCCGGGGCCGGCGCGGGATGCCGACCTGCCGCGTCGGACGCCGACGCAGTGGACGGCGTGCCACCGGTCACCTTCACGAGCACGAGCACCGCCACGAGGACCACCGCGGCACCGACCGCGGCCCAGCCCATCCACGCCGGTCGCTTCTGGTGGCTGCGGTCGTAGCGGCGGGCGGCGCCGGACGAGGCGGGACGGCGGGCGGGCGGCGCCTGGCCTCCGAGCCGTCGTGGACCCGATCCGGACTGGCTCGGTCTCTCCCCAGCCGGCGGGCGCGACGGTCCCTTGCTCTTCGAGCTGCTCATCGGTCCTGCTGCTCCCCTCGGCTCATGGCGCTCGAGTCTACCTGTCCGGCCTGGTAAGACCCTGAGCACGCTGGCAAACCCTGCGTCGCCGGCTCACGCTGTGCTGCAGAAAGGCTCGGGACGCCAGGCGAGGAGTGCGTCGAGCCGTGCAGCGGCGCCGGCCGCGTGCTCGACGGCGCGACCGGCCGTCCGCAGCCCGGTCACGCTCCCGCCGCCGAGGTAGCAGGTCGCGAGCGCACCGGCGTCGAGAGTGAGGTCCGCGACAGCGCGCGTCGCCTCGACCCGGGCCGCTCCTCTCGCCACCTCGACTGCGTAGCGGCCGGCGTTCCAGGGGCAGGTCGCGTCCACGACCTCGATCACGCTCCGACCGTCCGAGCTGTAGCGGCGGGCCTCGAGAGCGACGGGCACGTCGAGGATGCGGAGCCAGAGGCCGTCGCCCCGCCCTGTCGTCCGGAGCGCTCGAGGATCGGCGAGCATGTAGCGCAGCGGCTCGTCCACCGGACGGTCCCCCGTGCGCAGCCCGCTCGTGAGGTCGAGCCCGAGAAGGTACGTGAACAGCGCCGAGTACGAGGCGTCGCTCGTCGTGCAGCACTCCTCGAGCGTGGCGACCCGCTGCGCGGCACCGGAGGCAAGGTCCAGGCCGACGCTCGGACCGATGTCGTAGACCGCATAGCCGTCGAGCGTTCCCGCCTCTTCGTAGAACGCGAAGAAGCGGACTGGTCCTCCGGCGTCGCTCGCGGTCGAGACGAGCTCCTCGAAGTACGCGGGGGGCCGCCCGAGCTCGCCGGTGCGCGCGCGGCGCGCCACGTCGAACACGAGCGGGAGCGCAACAGCTGCCTCCGACGGCTCGAGGAGCACGACCCGTCCCTGCAGAGCCGGGCCGGCAGGCTCGACGAGGGACGCGACGCTCCGCTCGAGCGCGTACCGCTGGTAGGTCGTCGCGACACCGAAGCCGAAGCGGCCGTAGATCCCACCTTCGCTCGAGGCGAGCACGCAGAGCCAGTCGCCACGCGCGTGGCCCGCGTCGAACGCCTGCCGGAGCAGTGACGTCAGGACCCCACGACGCCGGTGCGTCGGGAGGACGGCGATCTCCGCCAGCGAGAGGACCGGGATGCAAAGCGGGCCCGGGACGGTCAGCTCGGCCTCGTACCCGGCGAGGGTCCCGACGAGCTCCAACCCGTCGAACGCGCCGAGCGAGCGATCCCGGTCGAGACCCGCGACGAGCTCGTCGCTCTTCGCCTGCGTGAAGCGGACGGCGAAGCTGGCCTCGACGCATCGAGCGAAGGCGTCGAGGTCGTGCTCTCCCAGACGGCGAACCTCCACGAGGGCCGGGCGCATCGACGGACCTCCGCTGGGCGGGACCTTCAGGTCGGGCCCAGCTCCGCCGAGCTGCCGCTGCCTTCGGGGCTCGCCGCGCCTTCGGCCATGTGCTTGCGGATGCGCAGGACGACCTCCTCCGCGTTGTTCGCGTCGGCACCCTTCTCGGTGAACAACGCGGCGCGGTCCTCCGCCGCCTCGCGCTCGGCGGACTCGTCCGCTAGCGCGAGGCGCGCCTCGATCCCCTCTGCGACGATCTTCTCCGCCTCGGTGACGAGCGCCTCGACCATCTGGTCCTCCGGCACGACCCGCACGATCTTGCCCTTGATGAACAGGTGCCCCCGGTGGCGTCCCGCCGCGATGCCGATGTCGGCCTCGCGGGCCTCGCCCGGTCCGTTCACGACGCAGCCCATGACGGCGACCTGGAGCGGGATCTTGCGCTCCTCGAGAGCCTGCTGGGCCTCCTTCGCGACCTTGATGACGTCGATCTCGGCGCGCCCGCAGGACGGGCAGGCGACGAGGTCGAGCCCCTTGCGCTCGCGCAGCCCGAGCGCCTCGAGCAGCTGCCGGCCGGCGCGCGCCTCCTCCACCGGATCGGCCGTGAGCGAGTACCGGATCGTGTCGCCGATGCCTTCAGCGAGCAGGGTGGCGATGCCCGCAGTCGCCTTGACGAGGCCACCTGGCGGCGGACCCGCCTCGGTCACACCAAGGTGCAACGGGTAGTCGAACGACTCGGACGCGAGCCGGTACGCGGCGATCATGAGCGCGACGTTCGACGCCTTGACGGAGATCTTCACGTCGTGGAAGTCGACCTCGTCGAAGTAGGCGAGCTCCATCCGCGCGGACTCCACGAGCGCCTCGGGCGTCGCCCCACCGAAGCGCTCGTAGAGCGCGGGATGCAGCGAACCGGCGTTCACGCCGATCCTGATCGGCACGTTGCGGTCGCGCGCCTCCGCCGCCACGAGCTTGATCTCCTCCGGCTTGCGGAGATTGCCCGGGTTGAGGCGAAGGCCCTGGACGCCTGCATCGAGCGCGGCGAGCGCCATCTCGACGTGGAAGTGGATGTCGGCGACGATCGGCACGGGCGAGCGCGGCACGATGCGAGCGAGACCTTCGGCCGCCTCTTGCTCGTTGCAGGTGCATCTCACGATGTCCGCACCCGCGCCCGCAAGCGCGTAGATCTGCTGGAGCGTGCCTTCGACGTCAGCCGTCTTCGTCGTCGTCATCGACTGCACGCTCACGGGCGCACCGCCGCCCACGAGGACCGGACCGACGTGGATCTGGCGGGTAGGACGCCTCGTCGCCACGCTGACCACCGCACTTGCCATCGTCGCGCTACCTCCACACGGCCCCGCGCCCGTGCCCGGCAGCCACCGTGAGCCTACGGCGGCCACCCGGTCCGTGCGACCCCGCCTTCCCGCAGCGCCGTTCAGCTGCCGGGCAACGACGCCGGCTGGACGATGTTCGCGTAGAGCGCACCGACGCCGAGCACGACCATGAAGAGCAGGAACACGTACGCGACAGGCATGAGCTTGGCGACGTCCGCGTGGTACAGCCGACCCCTGCGTGACCGGATGCGCTCGTAGACGGCGATGACGACGTGACCGCCGTCGAGCGGGAGCATGGGGAACAGGTTGACCATGCCGACGAAGATGTTGATCGCGACGAGGATGTAGAGGAGCTCGGAGACGTTCTGGCGGGCAGCTTGAGCGCCGATCTCGACGGCACCTAGGATCGAGAGCAGCTGACCGGACGAGCTGCTGCCGGACGAGCCCGCCGACGCGCTCGACGGCGCTCCGCTGGCCGTGGTGGCGGGCTTGGCCGTCGAGCCGGCCGTCGCGACCTGGTGGGCGAACGTGCTGAGGCCGTGGAGGGAGAAGACCCTCGCCATGCCACTCGCCGTGGCTGCCGTGACCGACCCGAGCGTCGTCGTGGCCCGCCCGACGGCGACGAGTGGGTTGACCGTCTCGTTGCGCGTGAGGAAGCCGAGGTCGACGCCGATCACTCCGACGGGTGGCCCAGCTGCTTTCAGCAGCGGCTCCGTCTTTCCGTGGACGATCACCTCCACTTTGCGCTTGTTCGCAGGACGGACGTGCACGGTGATATCCCGGCTCCCCCGACGGACGAGCAGGGCCAGCTCGTCCCCGGCGTGGCTCTGGACGTACGAGACGAACTGCTCCCCTTGCGTCACCGGCCGGCCGTCGACCGCGAGGATCTCGTCGCCCGGGCGCAGCCCCGCAAGCTGGGCGGGGCTCGGCCCACTCGCGAAGCTCGTGACACCCGTGATCTCGGGCGTCGCGAGCACCGGCATGCCGGCGACGGCGAACATGGCCCAAAGCAGGACGAACGCCATGACGAAGTGCATCGCGGAGCCGGCCATCGAGACGAGCAGCCGCCTCGGGAAGCTCGACTGGCGGTAGCTGCGCGCCTCGTCGCCGGGGTCGACCTCCTCGAGGGCTGTCATACCCACGATGCGTACGTAGCCACCGGCGGGGATCGCCTTCACGCCGTACTCGGTCTCCCCTCGCCGGAACGACCAGATGCGTGGCCCGAACCCGAGGAAGTATTCCGTCACCTTCATCCCCGACAGCTTCGCCGTGACGAAGTGGCCGAGCTCGTGGACCATGACCATGACCACGAGAGCGAGCACGACGACGAGAACGGGCAGACCGTGGAGAGCTATCGCGAGGAGCAGCCCGCCACCGACGACGAGGACGAGCCGAGCGACCGCAAACCGACCCGAGCTCGCACCTCGGCCCGGCACATCCTCTCGGGCCGCGGGCGTCGCCGTCGCCTCGTCGCCCGTCGCCACCGTGGGTCTCAACCTGTGCGCTCCCTGCGCTCGACCGCCCCGGCGGCGACTCGCCTCGCCGCGGCATCTGCCGCGAGCACGTCTCCCACCTCGAGCAGCTTCGTCTCGTCGTGGCTGTCGAGCGTCTCCGCGACGACATCCGCTATCGACAGCCAGCCGATCCGACCGTCGAGGAACGCGGCGACCGCGACCTCGTTCGCTGCATTCAACCACGCGGGTGCGCTCGCGCCTGCGCGGCCTGCCTCGTAGGCGAGCCGGAGGCAGACGAAGGTCGTGAGGTCGGGCGCGGCGAAGTCGAGGCGCGACAGCTGTGACCAGTCGATGACGCCATATGGTTCCCCGAGGCGCTCCGGGTAGCGGAGCGCGTACCCGATCGGCAGGCGCATGTCCGGCCGGGAGAGCTGCGCGAGGGTCGCCCCGTCGCAGAACTCGACCATGGAATGGACGATCGACTGCGGATGGACGACGACCTCGATTCGGTCGAAGCCGACTCCGAACAGCTCGTGGGCCTCGATCACCTCGAGGCCCTTGTTCATGAGCGTCGACGAGTCGATCGTGATCTTCGGACCCATCGTCCACGTGGGATGCGCGAGCGCCTGCGCGAGGGTGACATCTGCGAGCTCCATCCGGCTCCTGCCTCGGAACGGCCCCCCGCTCGCCGTGACGACGAGGCGCCGGACGTCGGGCTGCTCCTCGGCCTCGACGCCTCCCCCGTCGCGGGGACGTGGCTCCTCGCCTCGCCACGCGCGCGTGGCGAGGCACTGGTGGATCGCGCAGTGCTCCGAGTCGACCGGGACGATCTCGGCGCCGGGTGTCGCCCGTGCGGCCTGGACGACAGGAGCGCCCGCGATGAGCGATTCCTTGTTGGCAAGGGCGAGGCGCCGCCCCGTGCGCAACGTGTTCACCGTGACAGCCAAGCCAGCGAAGCCGACGACGGCGTTCACGACGACGTCGCCCATGCCCGCGATCGCCTCGAGCGCGCCGGGTCCCGACAGGATCTCCGTCCCGGGCGGGACGAGGGACGCGAGATCGCCGGCGAGCCGGTCGTCGCCGATCGCGACCACCTCTGGGCGCATCTCGGCAGCCTGCTCCGCGAGCAGCCTGACAGAGCTGTGGGCACCGAGAGCCACGATCCTCAGGTGATCGGGATCGGCACGCACGACGTCGAGCGTCTGTGTGCCGATCGAGCCCGTCGAACCGGCAAGGCTGACACGGGTCGCCGTCGCGCTCACGCGTGGACCACCCGCACGAGCGCGTAGGCAGCGGGCAGGACGAACAGCATCGCGTCGACACGGTCGAGCACCCCGCCGTGGGCCGGGAGCAGCGAGCCCATGTCCTTCAGGCCGAGGTCTCGCTTGACGAGCGATTCGGCGAGGTCGCCGACGGGGGCGAGGATGGCCACCGCGATGCCGAGCAGCAACGCCTCGGTGACGCCAAAGGGGTGGAGGTGGACGATCGCGAGCCCTGCGACAGCGAGCGCGAGGACCGTCCCTCCGACGAGACCCTCGACGCTCTTGTGCGGGCTCACCCGTGGCGCGAGCAGATGCCGGCCGAGCAGGGACCCGGTGCCGTACGCACCGACGTCCGCAGCCGCAGAGCAGGCGACGACTGCGGCGAGGTAGGCGACGCCGTGCCGGTGCGGGAACGCAGTGGGGTCGAGGAGGAGCCCGGCGAACGAGCCCAGCAACCCCACCCAGCAAAGAACGAGGAGCGAGCTACCGAGGTCGGAGACCAGTCCCTTCTCGCCGGCTGGACGACGTCCGCTCGCCACGAGGTGCCAGACGAAAGCGAGCACGACGGCGGTCCCGAGGACGACCGGGACCGACTGCGGCCCGCGCAGGTAGCCGGCAACGAGGAGGGACGGCACGGCGACCAGCCCCAGCGGCGTCGCAGGCCGGCGCCCCGACCGGCGAAGCGCACCGAACGCCTCGCCGGCAGCGAGCGTCACGACGACCGAGACGAGCACGAGCGCAGGAAGAGGGCCTGCGACGAAACAGGCGAGGGCGATCCCTCCTGCCACCAACCCGGTGAGGGTCGCGACCGCGACGCTTCGGTGCTGAGGCGGCGCGCCCGCGGTGGCCGTCGCAGCTGACGTCGTCGTGCCCTGCAGCCTCGGGCTCTTCGAGGCTCGGCGGCGCGACCGGTCTCGCCTCGCCCAGCTCGTGGAGGGCTCGCCGTCGAACGCCGGGGCGTCCGGGCGGTCGCCTGGATGACCAGAATGCGCACCGTGACGCCGCCCGTGGGAGCCAGCTTCGCCCACACGCAGACGCGCTCGCCGTCTGGCGCCCGCGGAGGGTGTGCCGGCCGGCGCGGCCCGGCGCGGACCCTGCTCGTCGATCTCCCCGAGCAGGGCAGCCCATGCGTCGTCCCCATCACCGCTGCCCCGAGCGCCCTCGACCTCGTCGCCGGTCTCGCCTGTCTCGCCCTCGTGCTCGACCAGGAACGACAGGTCGACCGCGTCATCCCAGTCCGCTCGGTCCTCTCGCCACGTCGGGCCGCGCACGGCGGCGACACTTCCGGAGGCCTCCTCGTCGGGGCCGAGCAGGATCCTCGGCACCTGGCCCGTCGGCGGGTCGCTCCAGTCCGGGAGCTCGAGGACCGGCAAGCGCTCTCCTCGTGCCGCTCCGTCGTCAGACTGGCTAGAGCGCGCCTCCTTGTGACGCGACGTCGAGGGCACGAGACCAGCTGCCACAGCTGCCTCCACGGCTGCGATCCGGACCCCGTCGGTCCCGCCCTGCGAAGCCGTGAACGGCTCCGTCGTAGCCACGCCACCTCCCTCGACTCCGGCGAGGGCAGCGTCCCCGGAAGGTCCGGCTGCGCCCACCGCCCCACCCGCGCTTCCCGAATCGCCGCTCCCACGCTCCTCGAGCAGCTCCCCGTCCGGGCCGAGTGCCCGGTCGTCTCGGTCGTCCACTGCCCCTCCAGTCGCTCGTTCGCCCTGCAAAGCGGCGGGCACACACGCGGGGCCCGCCATGATCAGACGTCGAGCAGCTCCTGCTCCTTGTGGGCGAGAAGTCGGTCCACCTCTGCGACAAGCTCGTGGGTCACCTTCTCGAGATCCTTCTCCGCGCGCTCGAGGTCGTCCGAGGAGATCTCGCCGTCGTGCTCGAGGGCCTCGAGCTCCTGGCGCGTCGCACGTCGCACGTTGCGGACCGCCACCCGCGCGTCTTCGGCGCGCTGGCGGGTGAGCTTCACGAGATCCTTGCGGCGCTCCTCGGTCAGCTGAGGAAAGACGAGCCGGATGACCTGACCGTCGTTCGACGGGTTGAGGCCGAGGTCGGAGGTCTGGATCGCCTTCTCGATGGCCTTCAGCGCACCCTTGTCGTAGGGATGCACGACGAGCACACGTGCCTCGGGAACGGTGATGCCCGCGAGCTGCTGGAGTGGCACCTCGCTCCCGAAGTAGTCGACGCGCAACTTCTCCACCAGGATGGGCATCGCACGTCCGGTGCGCACGCTCGCGAACTCGGTCTTCGCGTGCTCGACCGCACGGTGCATCTTCTCGCGGCAGTCCACGAGCGCTAGGTCGATGAGCGACTCGTCGTTCATCTGATCAGCGTACCGATCGGCTCACCCATGAGGGCACCGCGGATGTTGCCAGGCTCCATCAAGTCGAAGACGAGGATCGGTAGAGCATTGTCCATGCAGAACGTGATCGCGGTCATATCCATCACGCGCAGGTCACGGCTCACGACCTCTGCGAAGCTGATCTCGTCGAAGCGCGTCGCGTCCGGGTCGATGCGCGGGTCCGCGCTGTACACCCCGTCGACGCCGGAGTGCGTTCCCTTGAGTATGACCCCGGCCTCCACCTCGGCCGCTCGCAAGGCGGCAGGCGTGTCCGTTGTGAAGTACGGGTTGCCCATCCCGGCAGCGAAGATGACCACTCTGCCCTTCTCGAGGTGGCGGATAGCACGGCGCCGGATGTAGGGCTCGCACACCTCAGCCATGGCTATCGCGGAGAGCACCCGGGTGGGACGCCCCTCGCGCTCGATCGCGTCCTGGAGCGCCAGTGCGTTGATGACAGTCCCGAGCATCCCCATCGTGTCCGAGGCCGCCCGATCCATCCCCTCGCCGGCACCGGTCGTCCCGCGCCAGATATTGCCGCCGCCGACCATCACGGCGAGCTCGACCCCGAGCTCGTCGCACGACTCCGCTATCTCGGCGGCGATCCTGCGCACCGTGCGGGCGTCGATCGTCTCGTCCGACGAGGCGCTCGCGAGCGCCTCTCCTGAGAGCTTGAGGACGGCGCGCGGCCACCGCGGCGCGGCTCCCTGACGGGAGAGCGGACGCGGCCCACCGGCCAGATCAGCCACCGCAGGGCTCACGCACCCACGACGACCTGGGCGAACCTGGTGACCTTCGCTCCCGCTAGGAGCTGGGCGATGGTGATCTTCTCGTCCTTGGCATAGGGCTGGTCCAGCAGGACTCGCTCTTTGAACCATCCGCGGAGCCGTCCCTCGACAACCTTGCCGATCTGGGAGTCCGGCTTGCCCTCGTTGCGGGCGATCGCCTCGATCGTCTCGCGCTCGGCCGCGACGGCCGACTCCGGCACGTCTGCCTGCGCAAGGTACTCCGGCCGCGCGAAGGCGATGTGGACCGCTATGTCGTGCGCGAGCTCCGGCGTCCCACTGGCGAGCTCGACCAGCACGCCATTCACACCCCGGCCATTCTGCACGTGGAGATAGCTACCGAGGACACTGCCCTCGCCGGTGTCGAACCGGACCTGGCGGCCGACGGCAATGTTCTCCTTCAAAGTCACCTTCAGCACGTCGATCTCGTCCACTCGGGACACGACACCGGCCTCGCCGTCGACGGCAAGCGCTTCGGCGAGCTCGTCCACGAGGCGGACGAAATCCGCCGACTTGGCGACGAAGTCTGTCTCGCACTCGAGCGAGACGACCGCACCGACCTTCGCATCGCCGAGCACGACGACCGACACCGCTCCTTCGGCACGCTCGCGGTCACTCCGCTTGCTGGCTCCGGCGAGGCCCTGCTCGCGCAGCCAGCGCTTCGCCTTCTCCTGGTCCCCTTCGGCCTCGACGAGAGCCCGCCGCGCGTCGAGGATCCCCGCGCCCGTCGCCTGGCGCAGCGCCTGGACGTCCTTCGCTGTGATGTCGGCCACGATCATGCCTCCGTCGCGGAACCGGCCACGGCGTGGTCGGCCTGGTCGGCCGTCTCCGGGCTCGTCGTCTCCTGCGAGACGGCCTCGGGCACCGCGGCAACCGGAGGTGCCACGGCCTCGGGCACCGTGACGCGGGCCGCAGCCACCGGGGCATCGTCTGTACGCGCCAGCTTGTGCGCGGCACGCCGGGAGGCCATGTATCGGCCCTCTTTCACGGCATCGCCGATGATGCGGCACATCAGGCGACCCGAGCGGATCGCGTCGTCGTTGCCCGGTATGACGTAGTCGATGACGTCGGGGTCACAGTTCGTGTCGACGACAGCGATGACCGGCAGCCCGAGCTTGTTCGCCTCGGTCACCGCGATGTGCTCCTTCTTCGTGTCGATCACGAAGATCGCCTTCGGGAGGCGGTTCATGCGGCGGATGCCGCCGAGGTTCCGCTCGAGCTTCTCGAGCTCCCGGCTGAGCAGCAGCGCCTCCTTCTTCGGCAGCGCGTCGAACTCCCCGGACTCCCGCGCAGCCTCGAGCTCGGTGAGCTTGCGGACACGTCCCGCCATGGTCTCGAAGTTGGTCAGCATCCCGCCGAGCCATCGCTGGTTGACATACGGCATGCCGCAGTCGTTCGCGTACTCGGCCACCGGGTCCTGGGTCTGCTTCTTCGTCCCGACGAACAGCACCGTCCCGCCGTCGGCGACCAGGTCGCGCACGTAGGAGTACGCGGTGTCGACACGGGCGAGAGTCTGGTGCAGGTCGATGATGTAGATGCCGTTGCGCTCGCCGTAGAGGAAGCGCTTCATCTTCGGGTTCCAGCGCCTCGTCTGGTGCCCGAAGTGGACACCTGCCTCGAGCAGCTGCTTCATCGTGACGACGGCCATTGTGGATCCTTCCCGACGGTTGGGCTGATCCGGGCCCAGCGTCCCGTGGGACGACCGTGGGTGGGCGCGGACGAACGTTCGACGGACCCGGTCGGGCCCGGCGAGATGCTAGCCGCTCAGGCCCGGGGGTGAGCGCTCCGGTACGCGACGACGAGTCGCTCACGCGACACGCGCGTGTAGACCTGGGTCGTCCGCAGGCTCGCGTGACCGAGCAACTCCTGGACCACACGCAGATCTGCGCCGCCGTCAAGCATATGCGTCGCAAAGCTGTGCCTGAGGGCGTGCGGGTGGCTCGGGACCGGGGAGCGTCGGTCGACGATCCGGCGCACGTCCCGGGTGCCGAGGCGCGAGCCTCGGGCGTTCAGGAACACCGCCCCGGGCGGCGACGACGGCGAGACGAGCGCGTCCCTGCCGCCGTCGAGATAGGCGAGGAGCGAGGTCGCCGACGGGCGGCTGATCGGCACGCGTCGCTGCTTGCCTCCCTTGCCCCACACGCGCAACGCGCCGGCGTCGACCTCGAGATCTCGGAGCTCGAGCGAGCAGCACTCGGCGACCCGGAGACCGGACCCGTAGAGCAGCTCGAGGACCGCGTCGTCTCGCAGCTCGAGCGCGTTGCGCCGCCCGCCCGACGCAAGGCGCATGCCAGCGGCGCCTTGCGTCCCGGCCGTCGCTCGTGGCGACGGCTCGAGAAGCTCGGTGATCTCCGTCCCCGAGAGCACACGTGGGAGTCGGGACTCCCCTGACGGCGCCGACAGGCGCGACGCAGGGTCCGCCTCGGCGAGCCCGGCCCGCAGCGCCCACGCGAAGTAGCGGCGGAGAGCCGCCGCCTTGCGGGCGATCGTCCGGCGCGCGTAGCGGCGCGTCGCCAGGTAGGCGAGGTAGCGGCGGAGCATGAGCCGGTCGACACCGGACGGCGACGTCACGCCCGACCGGCCGGCCCACTCCACGAAAGCGTCGATGTCTCCGAGGTACGCGACGACCGTCGCGCCGGACGCGCCGCCAAGCGACCGCTCGAATCCCGCGACGTCCCAGCTCACTCCCAAGATCGTAGCGACGGATCGTCACCGGGGCAGCTGCGGGCCTGCTCGGGGGCCAGTTGCCCGCGCGGCGCTCCGACGCGCGAGAAGATAGGGACATGTCCAGCCACATCCTGCTCGTCGAAGACGACGAGCGCATACGGACCTCGATGCGCCTAGCCCTCGAGGACGAGGGCTACGAGCTCTCCGAGGCCGGAAGCGGCGAGGAGGCGCTCGAGCTCGCGTCCCAGGCCGCGACGGGTCAACCCTTCGAGCTGCTGATCATCGACATCATGCTTCCGGGCATGGACGGGTTTGCCTGTTGCCGTGAGCTCCGCCGCCAGAGCGCCGTGCCGATCATCATGGTGACGGCTCGCACGGACACCCACGACGTCGTCGCGGGGCTCGAGGCCGGGGCGGACGACTACGTCACGAAGCCCTTCGAGCCGAAGGAGCTCGCCGCGCGCATCCGAGCCCTGCTCCGCCGGGCGCGAGCGACCGACGGGTCCGCTGCATCGCTTACGTTCGGCGAGCTCGAGATCCTCCCCGAGGCCGGCGTCGTCCGTCTCGCGGGCGACGAGGTTCACCTCACGAGGACCGAGTTCCTCCTACTCTGCGAGCTGGCAGCGAACGCGGGCAAGGTCCTCTCACGCGAGCAGCTGCTCGAGCGCGTCTGGAGCTACGACTACTTCGGCGACGGTCGCCTGGTCGACGTCCACGTCCGCAGGCTCCGCACCAAGGTCGAGCCCGATCCGGCGAACCCGCGCCACGTGCTCACCGTGCGGGGCCTCGGCTACAAGCTCGCCCCCTAGGCAGTCGATGCGCACGAGGAGCTCGCCGAGACCCGCCGGGCTCGCTCCCGGGCCGGGCGGCAGCGCTCGACGCCGGGGTCGAGCGCTCTCCCGGAAGGACCGCCGTGACGCCACCGGTGCGGTGCGGGCACCCCGCCATCCGCGCCTCGGCCTGCGCAACCGCGTGACGCTCAGCTTCGCGCTCGGCGCGTTCGCACTTTCGAGCGCGCTCGGCGCGATCACCTACTTCGCCGCGCGCTCCTCGATACTGCACGACGAGCAGTCGGCGATCGAGTCCGCGGCATTCGCGAACGCGGCGAGCTTACGGACCTCGATCTCGCAGGGCTACGGCACCGAGATCAGCACCATCGCGAGCATCGACCAGGGCTCGCAGTCCCAGTCCGCCCTCTATGTGAGCGGGCAGGGTTGGATCTTCGTGCACCCGACGCTGCACAGCCCGAGCGCGCTCCCGCGCAGCCTACGGACAATGGCGATCGACGGGACCGCGGCCGTCCAGATCATCCGCTTCGACCGCTCGACGCGCATCGCGGTCGGCGTCCCCATCCGTGCTGCCGGAGCGACGTATTTCGAGGTGTTCCCGCTCAGGCCGACGGCACGCACCTTGCAGATCATCCTCGCCGCCCTCGTCGCAGCGGGAATCGTCACGACGGTCGCAGGGACGATCCTCGGGCGATGGGCGGCAGGCCGCGCGCTGCGACCGCTGCGAGACGTCTCCCAGGCTGCGCTCTCGATCGCGAGCGGTCGACTCGACACCCGCCTCGAGACGGCGGACGTGCGTGACCTCGCGCTTCTCGCCTCGTCGTTCAACCGGATGGTCGATCGCCTCCAGCAGAGGATCGAGCGTGACGCCCGGTTCACCTCCGACGTGAGCCATGAGCTCCGCTCCCCGCTCACGACGCTCGCCGCCTCGCTCTCGGTGCTCGAGGCCCGCCGAGAGGATCTCCCCGAGAGGTCGCAGAAGGCACTAGGTCTTCTCGCAGCGGAGATCCGTAGGTTCCAGCGCATGGTCGGCGACCTCCTCGAGATATCCCGCCTGGACGCCGGCTCCGCCGACTTCGAGACGAGCGTCGTCGAGGTCGGAGAGCTCGTGCGTAACGCAGTAGCCACGACAGGTGGCGACGTCGCGGTCGACGTGCCCCCCGCGACCGCCGGACGCTTCCTCGCGGTGGACAAGCGGCGCTTCGAGCGGATCATGGCGAACCTGCTCGACAACGCCCGCCGCTACGCGGGAGGGGCGACGCGCGTCACCGTCGTCGAGCACGAAGGATCGGTGCGCGTCCTCGTCGACGACGAAGGGCCGGGAATCCCCGCGTCCGAGCGGGCGAGGGTGTTCGAGCGCTTCGCTCGCGGCTCCGCCGCGGCGGGCAGCCGGGGCGCAGGTGACGGCACCGGCCTCGGGCTCGCTCTCGTCGCCGAGCACGTAAAGCTGCACCGCGGGCGCGTCTGGGTCGAGGGCCGACACGAGGGTGGCGCGCGGTTCGTCGTCGAGCTCCCGCTTCTCGACGAAGGCGGCGACGACGCGGATGCCACTGGGCTCGAGAGCAACCCGCGCGCCGGCCGCGCACGCACCACGCGTCCACGAACGACCGGGGCCGGTCGGCTGTGAGCCACGCGCCGCGCACGCGGCGGACGGTGCTCTCCGTCGTGGCCGTCGCGGTAGCCGGAGTGCTCCTCGGCGCCTGCGGGATCCCGCTCGACCACTCTGCCGAGCCGGTGCCACGCTCGCGCGTCCCTGGCGGGCTGCTCGACGCGCCGGCCACGACGACGACCACGCTGCCCGAGGACAGCACGCGCGCCGTGCCGATCGGGATCTACTTCATGAACGGCGCCGGCACCCGCCTCGTCGAGACCTTCGCACGCGTCCAGCCCCCGCCCACGGCGGTCGAGGCACTCGACTTGCTTGCGTACGGGCCGACCGCCTCGGACAGCAAGCGCGGCCTGCGCACCGGGCTCTCGCCCCAGTCCACGCCCCGAGTCAAGATCGACCGTCAGACCGGGATCGCCGTCGTCGCCCTCGATGCCGCTACGTACTACCTGCTCGGGTCGCAGGAGTACCAGGCGCTCGCACAGATCGTCTACACGGTCACCGACCCGCAGTTTGGCGTGCACGCCGTCCAGTTCACCTACTCGGGCGCACCAGCGCTCGCGTACCTGCCCGACGGCCAGTACACGCAGTACCCGGTCGGGCGGTCCGACTACTCCGCGCTCGCCCCTGCCCCGCAGGTCGGGCACGTCACGTCTGCGACCAGCACCACGTCGGCCGGCGTGCTATCGGAAGGCTGACCGGGCCGGAGGTCTCGCTAGTCCGAGCGCCTTGTCAGCCCTCGACGGCGTGCGGCTCGCGCAGAGGCTCCCATGCGACGGTAGGTGCGTCGGCCCAGAGCCGCTCGAGCCCGTAGCGCTCCCGGGTCTCCATGTCGAAGACGTGCACGACGAACGAGCCGTAGTCGACGAGGACCCACTCCGCCGCAGCGAGACCCTCGACCCGCCGCGTCGACGTACCGCCCGCGGAGGCGACCTGGCGGGTCACCTCGTCGACGATCGCGCGCACCTGGCGGTCGTTGCGCCCAGCGCTCACGACGAAGTAGTCCGTGATCCCGAGCAGACTCCCGACGTCGAGCAGCCGGATCTCCTCGTCGGTCTTCGACGCCGCGCCCCGCGCGGCCGCTACGGCAAGGTCGTACACCGGCGCCCGCGACCCTGTGAGCTCGTGCGCTCGCGACAACGATGGAGCGGTACCTCCAGCCGACTCGACGTGGCCCGGCAGGATCGGGACTCGCAGGGTCAACGGCTGCCGCCGGCGCCCGAGCGGAGACTCGCACCCGACTCTCCGACACGTCGCTCGCCGTCGCCCAGCATGTGGTCTGTCATCTGTCCAGAGCGTACAGCCCGCGCTCCCGGATGACGCGGATGGCCGCGTCGGGCACGAGGAAGTCGAGCGGCCTGCCCGTGGCGGCGCGATCGCGAAGGTCGGTGCTCGAGATCTCGAGCGCGGGCATCTCGATCGACACGGCTCGCCAGGCGGAGAGCGGGCCGTCAGGCCCGAGCTCGACCGAGCGTGCGC
The DNA here is from genome assembly GCA_027365385.1 of Acidimicrobiaceae bacterium. Classification (GTDB taxonomy): domain Bacteria; phylum Actinomycetota; class Acidimicrobiia; order Acidimicrobiales; family Bog-793; genus JAJZCK01. The sequence continues at coordinate 16,722 of DAHXNN010000105.1, forward strand.
CCGGGCGGTTCACGGCGACGAGCGTCACGGTCGAGCGCACCGTGTCGAGGCGCTCCCAGCTGTCGAGCCCGCCGACGACGTCCGCGCCGACGACGAGGTAGAGATGGGTGTCGGGGCTGGCACGGCGCAGCTCCTCGACGGTGTCGGCGGTATAGGAGACGCCGCCCCGGTCGACCTCGATCGACGAGGCCTCGATACCCTCGCAGGATGCGACTGCCGCCTCGACCACCGCCAGGCGGTCGCGCGCCGGGGTCACCGCACGCTCGCCGACCTTCTGCCACGGCTCGTTCGCGACGACCATCAGCACCTTGTCGAGACGAAGGGCGTGGCGGACGTTCACTGCCGCGACGAGGTGACCGACGTGTATCGGATCGAAGGTCCCCCCGAAGATCCCGATACGCACCGCTGCAGCGTAGGCGCTGCCCCGACGCGCCGGATTCTGGCGGTGCCGCGCCGGGCACAGCGCCGGTCCGCGCAGGCCCTAACGAAGCCCTAAGGACTGCGGATCCGCAGACCCCGCTCTCGTGCCTACTCTTGTGCGATGGCAGAGCGCACCTACGCCGAGAGCTCCGCGTCCTCACCTCCGCACGACGCCGCCGCGCCGTGGTCGCCCGCATCCTGGCACGCGCACCCCGCGGCGCAATCTCCAGGCTGGCCCGACGGGGATCTGGTGCGCGCGGTCGTAGACGACCTGAGGACTCTCCCGCCCCTCGTGTTCGCCGGCGAGGCTCGTACCCTCACCCGGGCGCTCGGCAGCGTGGCGGACGGTCGCGCCTTCGTCCTGCAGGCGGGAGACTGCGCAGAGTCCTTCAGCGACCAGTCGGCCGACCAGATACGTGACAAGCTCCGCGTCATCCTCCAGATGGCGGTGGTCCTGACCTACGCAGCCGGCGTCCCGGTGGTCAAGCTGGGCCGGATCGCCGGGCAGTACGCGAAGCCGCGGTCGTCGCCGGTCGAACGTGTCGGCGACACGGAGATGGCGGCGTTCCGCGGTCACATCGTCAACGACGACGCACCGGTCCCGTCCGCGCGCGTACCCGATCCCCGGCGCATGCTCACGGCCTACCACCACTCGGCCTCGACGCTCAACCTGCTGCGCGCCTTCACAAAGGGAGGGTTCGCGGACCTTTCACAGGTCCACGCGTGGAACCAGGAGTTCGTGGCGACGAGCGCAGAGGGTCGTCGCTACGAGGCGATCGCCGAGGAGATCGACCGCACGCTGCGCTTCATGCGAGCGTGCGGTGTCGACCTCTCGGACGGCGCGCCGATCCAGCAGGTGGACCTCTACACCAGCCACGAAGCGCTCCTGCTCGATTACGAGGAGGCGATGACCCGCCGGGACTCGCTGACGGGTGACTACTACGACTGCTCGGCGCACATGCTCTGGATCGGCGAGCGGACGCGCCAGCTCGACGGAGCGCACGTCGCCTTCCTCCAGGGTGTCGGCAACCCGATCGGTGTCAAGCTCGGACCGGGCACCACTCCCGACGAGGCGGTGGAGCTTTGCGAGCTGCTCAATCCGGGGCGGGTCCCGGGGCGCCTCACCTTGATCTCCCGGCTCGGCGTCGGCAAGGTGACCTCTCTGCTCCCCCCCGTCGTACGGGCAGTCACAGACGCAGGTCATCCGGTCGTGTGGGAGTGCGACCCCATGCACTGCAACACCTTCGCGGCCGAAGGGGGGCGCAAGACACGCCACTTCGACGACGTGCTCGGAGAGATCCGGGGCTTCTTCGCGGTGCACCGGAGCGAGGGAACCTGGCCGGGAGGCGTCCACGTCGAGCTGACGGGCGACGACGTGACCGAGTGCCTCGGTGGCGTCGAGGACATCCTCGAGGAGCAGCTCCCACTGCGCTACACGACGACCTGTGACCCGAGGCTAAACGCTCGCCAGTCGATCGACCTCGCCTTCCGGGTGGCAGAGCTCCTGCGCACCTGATGGCGCCGAGGAGGCGCGGGCGCCGTCCAGCCCCTCTGGTGGCGTTCGTCGCGCTGGCGTCCGGGCTGGTCGCCTCGGGCGCCGCCGCTCACCGCGCGCCGGAGATCCGCTCTTCGGCGACGGTGCGCGCTCTCTCCTCTGCGCCGGCCCAAGCGTCGGGATCGTGTGCGCCCGGACCCGTGCCACCCACCACGACGACGACAACGACGATCCCGGCCTCCACCACGACGACGTACCCGACCACGACGACGTACCCGGGCGAGACGACCACGACGACGTACCCGGGCGAGACCACCACGACGACGGTCGGACCGACCTCGGCTGCGCCCACACAGGCCGTGCCGACGACGTACCCGGGTGAGACCACCACGACGGTCCCGGCCTCCACCACGACGACGTACCCGGGTGAGACCACCACGACGACGGTCGGTACCAAGGTTACGGCCGCGTACTACCTGTTCGAGACCGACGGAGCCGTCGTCGCCTATGGGGGCGCCGACGACTTCGGCTCGACGGCGTCGACACACCTTCCTCCCGTCGTCGCCGCCGCGGCTACTCCCGACGGCGGCGGCTACTGGATGGCCACTGTGTCGGGCGACGTGTACCACTTCGGCGACGCCCGGTTCTACGGCTCGCCGGTACACGGGCTCGGCAAGGCGCGCATCGTCGCGATGGCCTCGACGCCCGACGGCCAGGGCTACTGGCTCGTCACGGCGAAGGGCAATGTGTTCAACTACGGCGACGCTCCCTTTTGCGGCTCCCGGGCAAGTGCGACGCCTTCGAGCCCCATCGTCGCGTTCGCGGCGACTCCCGACGGCCAGGGGTACTGGCTCGTCACGGCGAGCGGCATCGTGTACAACTACGGCGACGCCGGTCACTTCGGGTCGGAGGGTCGAGCCGCACCGCGCAGCCCGGTCGTCGCGTTCGCGCCGACTCCGGACGGGAAGGGCTACTGGCTCGTCACGGGGAACGGTGGTGTCTACAACTACGGCGACGCGCAGCTCTACGGATCAGCTGTGCACCTGCACTTCCCCCTACCGGTCGTCGCCATCGCCACGACTGCAGATGGCGCCGGCTACTGGTTGGCGACGGCGACCGGACGTGTCTTCCACTTCGGCGACGCGCACTACGCAGGCTCGCTCCTGCACAGCCCGCCCCCGAGATCGGTGTCCGTCTCCGACATCGTGCGTGCCTCGCCAGGAGTGCCCTCACCGGCTCGTTCACCCTTCCCTCCCGGAGAGCTCGGCTTCGACGTGAGCAACTTCCAGTGCGCGAAAGGCGCGAGCAGGTCGATCCAGGCGAACGTGCCACGACGGTCCGGGGTCACCGTCCTCCAGGTCGTCGGCTGGCTCGACAGCAGCTTCAACTCCTGCCTCGCGTCGGAAGCCGCTTGGGCACAGCGAGCCTCCGGCGGCACCTCCGGCACCTACAGCCTCTATCTCTTCGTGAACTCGCCCGGTGCGACGACAGCCGCAAGCCTGCTCGAGCAGAGCGGCCCGGCAGGGATCTGCTCGGCTGTCACAGGAGCAGCGCGGCGTAGATGCGCTGCGTACAACTACGGCTACAACGGGGCGGAGAATGCTCTCGCGTACGCTGACGGCCAGGGAGTCGCAGCAAAGGTGTGGTGGCTCGACGTCGAGAACGCGAACCTCTCCGCGAACGCGTTCAGCAACCTGCCGGTCTCGTACTGGTCCGACTCGAAGAAGCTCAACGCGGAGACGATCCAAGGAGCGCTCGACGCTCTCCGCCATGCGGGGGTCGTCGCAGGCATCTACTCGACGAGCCTACAGTTCGCGACGATCGCAGGACGCTTCGTGCCGAGCGGTCCGACCGTCCCGCTCTGGGTCGCAGGCGTCCCGTGGACTCACCCTCCCTACGCGGAGCCCGGCCTCTACCGCGTGTCGGTGCTCGCCAGCTGGTGCGCTGGGACTGCCGTCTACCCGGGCACGAAGACGACGGACGTCTTCGCTGGTGGCGTGCCCTGGCTGCTCCAGGAGACACCCGGGCAGGAGGCCTCGCCCTACGGCCTCGACCCCGACTACTCCTGCTGACTACTCCTGCTGGGTAGCGACGGCTGCGGGATCTGCGATCACCCACTCCGGTGGCGCCGACAGGAGCCCCGCGGACGCTCCTGCGCCGGACGAGCCTGACCAGTCGAGCAGGTGTGCGGCGTCGTTGTAGCGCACGAGTCGCCACTTGGAGCCGGTGTGCTGCCACTCGGTGAGCGAGGTGTGGTGCGGGTGGAGGCGCACTGCGTTGCCGTGATCGCCCAGCCCGAGGAAGCGGATCATGGACGAGTCGACCACTCCACCGTGAGCGACCACGACGACGAGCTCGCCGGGGTGATCGTACGCGACCTGCTCGAGCGCCACCGAGGCGCGGTCGAGGAAGCCGGCCCAGCTCTCCCCACCCGGCGAAAGCGGCTCCTCCGGCTCGTCACCGGGAAGCGAGCGACGCCCGTAGCGCTCCACGTACTGCGACCACGAGAGCCCGTCCGCCTCGCCGGGATGACGCTCGCATAACGCGCACGTCTCGACGAACGACGGCACCCGCCGCGCAGGCGAGCACCTGCCGAGTGCCGGGGCGATGATCCGCGCCGTCTGCACGGCCCGGGGCAGGATGCTCGTGTAGAAAGCCGTCGCACCTGCGAGCTCGCCGGTCCGCTCCAGGCGGTCCGCTAACGCCTCGGCCTGGCGGACTCCTTGAGCGGTAAGACCCCGGCAGCTCTCGTGACCGCCGATGTACTCCTCGACATTGCAGACCGCCTCGCCGTGACGGACGATGACGAGACGGGTCCCTTGAGCGATGCCGTCCATTCCACGACGCTAGCGGACCGGCCCGGAATCGAGCGGCGGCTAGGTCTCGAGGAGCTCGACGAACCGCTCCAGCTGGCGCAGGTTGCGGCACTCGAACATGCCGTCGGTGACGGGCTCGTAGGCGCCCACCACCGAGTCACCACTTCCCCAGTACGCGCGCGGCTCGGGGTTGAGCCAGTAGACATGGCGGGCTCGCCGGGCCACCGACGCCAGTTCCTCGACCTGCGGGGGGTGGTAGTTGCTCCGCGCGTCGCCGAGCACGACGATGCTCGTGCGCGACGTCACCTCGCGTCCCCAGCGCTGCGCGAAGACGCCGAACGCGTGCCCGTAGTCGGAGTGCCCGTCGAGGTGGAGGACGTCGGCCTCCGTGCCGACGCGCTCGATGGCCTCGCCGATGGTCGCGGACTTGGCAAATATCGCCGTGACCTCGTCGATCCCGTCGACGAACACGAACGTCCGCACCTTCGAGAACTGCGACGCGATCGCGTGGACCAGGTGCAGGGTGAACCGAGCGAAGGCAGCGACCGAGCCGGAGACGTCCGCAAGCACGACGATCTCTGGCTTGGCCGGGCACACGGCATGGAACCTGGGGTCGACAGGCACGCCTCCGGTGGACAGGGAACGCCGGATCGTCGAGCGGAAGTCGAGCGACCCCGTCCGTCCCTGCCGTCGACGCTTCGCGAGTCGGGCGGCGAGCGAGCGGGCGAGCGGGTAGAGCGCCCGACGCATCCGCGCAAGCTCGTCTCCGGTCGCATGCATGAAGTCGACGTCCTCGACGAGCGACCGCTGCACCGTTCGAGCGACCGCCGAGCTGCCCCGCTCTTCGACCAGCGCCCGACGTATCTCCGCCTCGATGCGTCGCCGTAGCTCCTGCGCTCGCGACGCGAGCTCGTCGGCGACGAGGCGTTCGCCGAGATGGTCCGTCGGCAGGTCGAGGACGCGCCCGTCCGCCGTCGGGCGATGGGCGCGTGCCACGAGGTCGGCGAGCCGGCCATCGAGATCGAGAGCATGCAGCGTCTTGTAGAGATAGTAGGAGACGCCGACCGGCCTGCTGGGCTGGATGCCGGCGTGGAGCGCGACCGCGAGCCGGGCAGCCCGTGCCAGCGCGTGGAGGTCGCCGTGCCCGAGCGCCGCGTCGAGCAGCCCTCGAAGCTCCTCCTCGCTGCCCCCCGAGCCCGCCTCGCCATCGGCGGCTCCGGGGTCTCGGCCACCCGAGCCCGCAGGAGCGGAGCAGCTTTCGCCACCTGAGCCCGGGTGCAGGTGTCCGTCGCCGGCCGTGGCCGCTGCGAGGGAGAAGTAGACGTCGAAGACCGTGGAGAAAGCCTCGACGTGCGCTGAGGACTTGACGAGCGTCGCTCCGAGGGCGCTCCGGAGCGCCGACCTGTCACCGAGGGGTATCTCGCCGATCGCCGTCGCCGCGTCGAGCGTCTCGGTGAGCGACACCGGCAGACCCGCGGCACGCAGCTCGTCGACGAATCCGGTGAGCACGTCGAGCACGGCGGCTCAGCCCGCCCGCAGCAGCAGCAGCAGACCACGCTCCGTGACAGCACCGCGGAGCGTCACGTCGCTGCGCCCGCGAGCGCTCGTGTGGCCTCGTCGATGTCGCTCTGGTGCTTGAGCAGCAGGTTGAGCGTCGAGACGGCTGTCTTCGCGTCGACGTGCTCGATGCCGAGCAGGACGAGCGTGCGTGCCCAGTCGAGCGTCTCCGAGACCGACGGGAGCTTCTCGAGCTCCATCTGACGGAGCAGGCGCACGACACGCACGACCTCGTCCACGAGCGACGCGGCGATGCCCGGGACCTTCTCGAGCACGATCGCTCGCTCGCGCTCGAGGCTCGGATAGTCGAGGTGCAGGTACAGGCACCGGCGCTTCAGGGCCTCCGAGAGCTCCCTCGTGTTGTTCGAGGTGAGCAGGACGAGCGGCACCTGGTTCGCGTGCACCGTGCCAAGCTCCGGGATCGATACCTGGTAGTCCGAGAGCACCTCGAGCAGGAGAGCCTCGGTCTCCACCTCGATCCGGTCCACCTCGTCGACGAGGAGCACGACGGGATCCGTGGCACGGATCGCCTGGAGCAACGGGCGCTCGAGGAGGAACGCCTCGGAGAAGATGTCCTCCTCGATCTCGGCCCATCCCGGCTCGCCCCGAGACGGGCTCACGTCGGCGCGAGCCACCTGGATCCTCAGCAGCTGCTTGCGGTAGTCCCACTCGTAGAGCGCCTTCGCCTCGTCGAGGCCCTCGTAGCACTGCAGCCTGATGAGCCGGGCGCCGAGGGCCGTCGCGAGCGACTTCGCAAGCTCGGTCTTGCCCGTGCCGGCGGGTCCCTCCACGAGCACTGGCTTCGCGAGACGGTCGGCGAGGTAGACGACCGTGGCGATCTGCTCGTCGGCGAGGTAGCCGACCTCCGCAAGACGCGTGCCGACCTCCGCGCCCGAGGAGAAGCGGTGCACCCCGGCGCGGGGGTCCGACACCACCCGCGTCACGTCCGCACCTGGCCGTCACCCTCGATGACGTACTTCACCGACGTGAGCTCCCGCAGCCCCATCGGCCCGCGTGCGTGCAGCTTCTGGGTGGAGATGCCGATCTCGGCGCCGAGGCCGAGCTCGCCCCCGTCGACGAAGCGCGTCGACGCGTTGACGAGGACCGCTGCTGCGTCGACCTCCCGGACGAAGCGGGACGCCGCCGCGTAGTCCGTGGTCACGATCGCTTCGGAATGGCCGGTCGTGTAACGGGCGATATGGCCGATAGCCGCGTCGAGGTCCTCGACGACTGCGACGGCGAGGCGGAGGCCGAGGAACTCTGACGCGAAGTCCTGCTCGGTCGCCGGTGCGATGCCGGGAAGGATCGCCCGTGCCTCCTCGTCGCCGACGAGCTCGACCCCGGCGAGCGCCACCGCGAGTCGCGGAAGCGCCTCGGCCGCGAGAGCGGCGTGGACGAGGAGCGTCTCGGCTGCATTGCAGACGCTCGGCCGCTGCATCTTCGCGTTGACGACGATCCGCTCGGCGACGTCGAGGTCGGCGGACTGGTCGACGTAGACGTGGCAGTTGCCGTCGCCGTCGACCACGTAGGGGACCGTCGCGCGCTCGCGCACGAGCTCGACGAGACCCGGCCCGCCTCGCGGGATCAGACAGTCGATGACACCACGCAGTGTCACGAACTCCTCGACCGTCTCGTGCCTCGTGTCCTCGACGAGCTGGATCGCGTCCGCGGGTAGACCGGTCGCGGCGAGGGCTGCCCGTAGCGCAGCAGCGACGGCCTTGTTCGTCTCGAGCGCTCCCGCCGAGCCACGCAGCATCACCGCGTTCCCGGACTTGACGCAGAGACCGGCCGCGTCCGAGGTCACGTTGGGACGGTTCTCGTAGACGATGCCGACGACGCCGAGCGGCACCCGCACGCGCCGCACCCGCAGGCCGTTCGGGCGCACGTAACCCTCGACGACCGTGCCGACAGGGTCCTCGAGAGCGACGAGCGCTTCGAGGCCGACCGCCATCGCCTCGACTCGCGCCTCGTCCAGGCGGAGCCGGTCGACCACCGCCGGACCGGCGCCGGAGTCCTCGGCGCGTGCGACGTCCGCGGCGTTGGCAGACAGCACCAGCGCTGTTGCAGCACGCACACCGCGCGCGGCGGCGAGGAGCGCTGCGTCCTTGTCCCTGCTCGACGCCACCGCGAGGGCACGCGCCGCAACCTTGGCCCGGGAGCCGAGCACCGACAACGAGGTGGTGGTCATGCCCAAAGTTAGCGGCACGGCGTCCACGCGTCACGGCTCGTCGATCGGCCCGACGGAGTACCCGGCGTCGACCCGACGGGACGGGCGGCGCTCAGCGACGCGCTCCCCGAGCAGGTGCACCGACGAGGACAACGAGATCGTCGCGGTGGACGACCTCACGAGCGAGCCCGGACGCGAGCTCGGACGAGGAGCGACCTACCCAGTCGGCGGCGTTCGCGGCACTAAGTCCCACGAGACCCTTTGCGAACACCACTCCGTCCGGTCCCACGATCTCGACGGCGTCGTCGGGCACGAAGTCGCCCTCCACCGTGACGACCCCGGCGGCGAGCAACGAGGCCTCGCGTTCGACCAGGGCACGCCGCGCGCCGTCGTCGACCACGACCCTGCCAGCGGGGTCGAGTGCGAAAGCGATCCAGAGCTTGCGTGCGCCGAGCGTGCGCGGCCGCGGCTGGACGACCGTGCCGACCCCCGCCACACCCGACACGGCGTCGGACAGGACACCCGGGCGGTGTGCTGCCGCGATCACGGCGCGCACGCCGGACCAGGACGCCATTCGGGCCGCTGCAAGCTTCGACGCCATCCCGCCGCTGCCACCTGAGGACCCCGGGCCACCTGCCGCGCGCTCGTGCTCGGCACCGATCTCGCCGACGTCCTCTACGAGCGACGCACCGTCGTCCGTCCTCGGGTCCGCGGTGAACAGTCCAGCTGTGTCCGTGAGCAGAACGAGCACCTCCGCGCCGAGGAGGTTGGCGACGAGCGCGGCAAGGCGGTCGTTGTCGCCGAAGCGGATCTCGTCGTCGGCGACGGCGTCGTTCTCGTTGACGACAGGTACGACGCCGAGCTCGATGAGGCGCAGGATCGTCGCCCGCGCGTGGAGATACTGGCGCCGCTCGCCGAAGTCGAGCGGGGCGAGCAGCACCTGGCCGGCGAGGAGCCCGAGACGCGCGAGCGCCTCGTCGTACACACGCATCAGCCGGTGCTGGCCGATCGCGGAGAGCGCCTGGAGCGTGATCGGGTCCGCGGGCCGCCCTCCTGCTGGCTGGAGCGCTGCGACGCCCGCTGTCACGGCCCCCGAGGTCACGACGACGACGACGACTCCGGATGCGCGCAGCGCCGCGACCTCTGAGCAGAGCTTCACGACGGCACGCTCGTCGACCGAGCCGTCGACCGTCGTCACGGAGGAGGTGCCGATCTTCACTACGACGATCAACGCGGCACCCTCGGAGATCCGGGTGGTGCCGTCACGGCCATCGGCTCCGGGTCGCCCTGGTCAACGGTCAGGCGAGAACTCGAACGACAGCCCCCCGATGCGCACCGCGTCTCCCTCGCGGGCACCTGCACGCACGAGCGCGCGGTCGACGCCGAGCCGCTTGAGCCGACGCTGCACGTGCCCGAGCGCGTCGGCGTTCGTGAGGTCCGAGACCGCTACAGCGCGAGCTGCCTCCCGCCCGAGGACGATCCAGCATTCGCCGCTGCGCTCGACGACGACACCCTCGGGCTCCGGTCGGTGCAACACGGGTGCAGTCGCCGGCGCAGGCATCGCGGCCCGGGCCTCGCCGACGAGCACGGCGAGCCGGCGCGTGAGCTCCTGCAGGCCTGCGCCAGTGAGCGAGGAGATCGCGAGCTCGCCGCAGTAGCTGGACAGCGGCGGGAGCTCCGTCTCCGGAACGCAGTCCGCACGCGAGCCGACCACGATCCTCGGGCGGGCGACGAGGTCCGGGCTGTAGCGACTGAGCTCGTCGAGCAGGATCCGCACCTGCTCCGACGGCGATCGGCCCTCGCTCGGCGCCAGGTCGACGAGGACGACGAGGACGCGCGCCCGCTCCACGTGACGCAGGAACCGGTGTCCGAGCCCTCTGCCCTCGCTCGCTCCCTCGATGAGGCCGGGCACGTCGGCGACGATGTACTCCGCTGCTCCAGCGCCCCGCCCGCCAGGTCCGTGCCCACCGACGCGCACGACGCCGAGGTGAGGCTCGAGCGTCGTGAACGGGTAGTCCGCGATCTTCGGCTTCGCAGCGGAGACCCTCGAGATCAGCGTCGACTTGCCAGCGTTCGGGAAGCCGACGAGCGCCACGTCGGCGACGAGCTTCAGCTCGAGATCGAGCCAACGCTCCTCCCCGACCTCGCCCTGCTCAGCGAAGGACGGTGCCCGTAGCTTGTTCGTGAGAAAGCTGGCATTGCCCCGTCCTCCGCGCCCACCGCGCGCCGCGAGGAGCCGGTCTCCAGGACGCGCCAGGTCTGCCACCACCGCGCCGTCGAGCGAGCGGACGACCGTGCCCTCGGGCACCTCGACGACGAGGTCTGCGCCGCTACGACCGTGCCGACGACCGCCACCTCCATGGGTGCCGTCCTCGCCGCGCCTGTGGGGATGGTCGCGAAACGACAGGAGGGACACCACCGAGCGGCTCGCCTCGAGGTAAACGTCACCACCCGTACCCGCGTCGCCCCCGTCGGGCCCTCCCCGGGCGACGTGGGCCTCCCGTCGGAAGGCGACCGCGCCTGCTCCACCGTCCCCGCCCTTGACGTGGACCTGTGCCTCGTCGACGAAGCTCGCCATCAACGCCTCCTCGGCGTCACACGCCTGTCGTCACGTACCGGTCCGCAGGGCGCGACACGATGCCGAACGAGCGGACCGCCGTACGACGCTGCGCTCAGGCCCGCTCCGCGTGCACCGTGACGAGCCTACGGCCTCGACGAGTCCCGAAGCTCACGCGGCCGGTGGCCGTTGCGAACAGCGTGTCGTCGCCACCACGCCCGACGTTCTCACCCGGGTGGAAGTGCGTCCCGCGCTGACGGACGATGATCGAGCCCGCCGGCACGAGCATCCCGTCGGACGCCTTGACCCCGAGCCGCTGAGCGTTCGAGTCCCGACCGTTGCGCGTGGACCCGCCACCCTTGGTCTTCGACATGTGTGGGCCTCCTCAGCCGTTCTTCGCAGCGCGTCGCGCCGACGCCTCTGCACCCGGAGCGATGGCCGTGATCTCGACGGTGGTGTAGTGCTGGCGGTGCCCGAAGCGCCGCCGGCCACGCGCCTTCGGCCGGTAGCTGAACCCCGTGATCTTCGGACCCTTTGCGTCACCGACGACTCGGGCCGAGACCGAGGCCGCGGCCAGCGCGGCGGGCGCGGCGTGCACGGAGTCTCCGTCCACGACAAGGACGGGGACAAACTGCACCTCGTCACCGAGATCTGCGTGAAGCAGCTCGACGTCGACACGCATGCCGACCTCGACGCGCTCTTGCTTGCCACCCGTTGCGATCACCGCGTACATAGTGCGGGCATCCTAGCAAGCCCTGGGAGGGTCACCGTCGTCGTGCCGTGACACGGGGACCCGGCTCACGCCGTCTCGTCGTGGAAGACGATTCCTCTGCCCTTGCACACCGGGCACGTCTCAGACAGCGCCTCGACGAGACCCTCTCCGACACGCTTGCGCGTCATCTCCGCGAGGCCGAGCTCGGAGATGTCGAACACCTGCGTCGGCGTCTTGTCTCGCGCAAGGGCGGAGCGGAGGGTCGACATGACCTCCTGGCGGTTCGACCGCACCTCCATGTCGATGTAGTCGATGACGATGATACCGCCGATGTCACGCAGGCGAAGCTGCCGGGCGATCTCGTCCGCGGCCTCCAGGTTGTTCCGGTAGACCGTCTCCTCGAGGTTCGACGAGCCGACGTTCTTCCCCGTGTTCACGTCGATGACAGTCAGCGCCTCGGTCCGCTCGATGATGAGCGAGCCCCCGGACGGGAGCCACACCTTGCGATCGAGAGCCTTGTGCAGCTGCTCGTGGACGTGGTGCCGCTCGAAAAGCGGCAGGGGCTCGACATTCGTGTCGTACAGCTCGACCCGGTCCGCGAGTGCCGGGTCGATGTCGGCGACGTAGGCGCGGACGAGCTCGTACAGCTCGCGGTCGTCGATCACGACACCGCGATACTCGTCGGTGAACTCCTCACGGATCACCCGGAGCGCCAGGTGCGGCTCGGAGTACAGCAACGCTGGTGCTGGGAGGCGCTTCGCTTTCTCCTCGATCTCGGCCCACTTCCCGAGAAGCTGCTCGATGTCCCGCCGGAGCTCGTCCGCGCTCACGCCCTCGGCGGCCGTGCGGACGATCACGCCGTGGCCTTCGGGGCGGATCTCCTCGAGGATCTTGCGCAGTCGCTTACGCTCGCTGTCGTCGAGGCGCTTCGAGATGCCCGACGCGCTCGAGTTCGGCACGAGGACGACGAACCGACCCGGGATCGACACCTCCTCGGTAAGTCTCGCGCCCTTCAGACCGATCGGATTCTTCGTCACCTGGCAGACGATGGTCTGCCCGGGACGCAGCAGGTGCTCGATCCGGGTCGCACCGGGCTCGCGCTCCACTGCGTCGTCGCGGTCGAACTGCACGTCGCCCCAGTACAGCACGGCGTTCTTCGGCGTCCCGATGTCGATGAAGGCCGCTTCCATGCCGGGCAACACGTTCTTCACGCGCCCGCGGTAGAGGTTGCCGTCGATCTGGTTGACGTCGTCCTGGCTCCGCGCGACGTGGTGCTCTATGAGCGAGCGCCCCTCGAGCACGGCGATCTGGGTCGCCTCCGGCCGGACGTGGACGCACATCAGGTAGCGCCCGACCGGGTGGCCGTTGCGCTCCTTGCCGCCCCGGCGGCGGGAGGGCGCGGGCGCGTCGGCATCGCCGCTCGAGCCGGCGGCTCTCGGCTCTGCCGGCGCGGGCCGCTGGCGTGCCCGCACGGGCGCCGGGTCATCCGCGGTGTCTGCAGCAACGCGAGCCGGCGTCCGGCCCCGGGTCCGCGGATCTTGTGCCGGGTCGGGAGAGCGGCTGGTCGACGCGCCAGGCGACGCGCCGCCTCCGGCGACCGCCGAGCGGCCGCCGCCGCCCCGACCACGCCCCCCGCGACGGCGTCGACGGGCCGCTGGCTGTTCTCTCGTCCCGTCGATGGGGACTCCACCAGGGGAATCGTCCGAGGTCGAGGGCGCGTCCGACCGGCGGCGCGGCACGGGTGCCGGCCGGGAGTCGCCGATCTTCGGGCGCGACGGCGCCTCGTCGGCGCGGCTGTCAGCCGCCAGTCCTGCCGGGACCGGGCTCGCGCCCGCGCCGTTCAGGTGCTGGCCAGGAGCTACCTGGCCGGTCGTGGGGTCGGACATCGAAACGGTCCCTTCTCGGGCGCGCGCCAGCGGGACGCGCTGGTGGCAGGCGGTGCGCCGCCGCAGGACGAAGGGCCCCGCGGCGCACGGCCGTGCCGTACGGCGTGTGGGAAGCACCGCACCGGGCACGCGGCGACATCGTCGCCTGCCGATCCAGGGCGGTGAGGAAGAGGTCGCGCTGGCCGGCAGACAAGACGGCAGCACTCCAGGAGAGGGGGGCACAGGCCCTCCGGACACGGCACCTCGCACGGCGCATCGCCCGCTGGTGCCAGATCGTCGTCATCCTGCCGGCGAGTGTACCCGCACCCTCCGACCTGCGACGCAACGTTGCGTTCCCATGACGGAGCGTGAGGTCATCCGCCGGCGGTGCTCGCCGCCACCGGCAGGTGCACCGGTCCGACGCCGTGCGCGTAGAGGTAGTCGAAGATCTTGCGGACTGCGGGGGCGGAGCCCTGCGCGCCGTACCCGGCCGCGTCGACCTCGACGCAGACCGCGTAGCGCGGGGGCTGTCCCTTCGGGCCGCCGAAGGCGACGAACCACGACGTCGGTGCCGACGTGTGCGTGATCGTCGCGGTCCCGGTCTTCCCCGCCACGAGCCACTTCGAGAAGTTGAAGCCCTGGAAGGCCGCGTATGCGGTGCCGAGCGGGTCCCGGACCGCCCCCTCGAAGCCTTGGAGCATCGCCTGATAGGTCGAGGGCGAGTACGTGACGTGGTCCATCACCTTGGGTGCTATGCGGTGGACCGCGCCCGCCGGGCTCACGAGCGCCGCTGCCATCTCTGGTGCGTAGCGTGTGCCACCGTTCGCAAAGGTCGCGAAGGCGTTCGCCACCTCGAGCGGGGTGACGAGCGTCTCGCCCTGACCGAAGGCCAGCTCGACGTTGTCGCCCGCGTAGTACGTCGCGCTGGGATAGCTCGCCGGGTACTCGGCATGGAGCCGCTTGCGCAACGCGGGACTGTCGACCTGGCCGATCGCGGCGTTCGGCAGGTCGATCCCGCTCGGCTCGCCGAGGCCGTAGAGGCCCGCGTAGTGCTGGATCGGCGTCACGCCGTACTTTGCCTGGTCCTGCCAGAACCACGCGCCCATCGTGTAGAAGAAGATGTCGCTCGACTCGGCGATCGCAGAGACGACGTTCACCGGTCCGAGCACCTCTCCGCCGGCGTCGTGCAACGTCTTGTTGCCGATCGTGAAGGTGCCCGTGTCGACGATGATGGTGCTCGGGGTGATAAGGCCGTCCTGGAGCGCAGCGGTCGCCGTTGCGATCTTGAAGGTAGACCCGGGAGGCTGGGTGCCGTCGATCGCCCAGTTCTCGAGCGGCTCGCCGGTCTCGGTGACGAGCTGGTCGTATGCCTTCTGCGAGATCCCCGGGATCCAGAGGTTCGCGTTGTACGACGGGTACGAGGCCATCGCGAGCACGTGGCCGTCGCGTGGATCGATGACGACCGCTCCTGCCCACGGCGCTGGCTGGGCTCCACCAGGCAACGTGCCGTTCCGCAAGCCCTGTACCTGCGAGGCCAGTGCGTTCGTCACCGCCTTCTCGAGGCCGGAGTCCATGTTGAGCACGAGGGTGTCGCCGGGTGTCGGCTGTGTCGTCGAGAGCGTGCCGACATCCTGACCGACGTTGCTCATCTCGATCCTCGAGACCCCGGGCTTGCCGTGGAGCGCGAGCTCGTACTGGCTCTCGAGCCCGCTCTGGCCGAACTCGGGGTCCTGTGGCGTGTATCCGTAGGCCGCGTAGCGCGCCTTGCTGACCTGCGCGTACTCGCTGGACGTGATGCTCCCGACGTAGCCGACCACCTGGGACGCGAGGCTTCCCTGGGGATAGGTGCGCTGGTAGGCGCGTGACACGCTGACACCGGGGAACTCCGACTGGTGCTCCGCGAGGTAGGCGACGACCGAGTAGGGAACTCCGGTGGCGACGGGCGCCGGGACGAACGGGGCGATCTGGTTGCTCTGCACCGCCGCGTCGATCTGGCCGATGCTCGTGCCGAGCAGCGGTGCGAGGCGCTCGATCACGCCACTGTCGGCGGCGGGACAGCTCGCCCGATCCGAGGTCGGGCAGGCGAGCAGGACGTCGTTGCTCGCGCGGTCCTCGGCGAGCACCTGACCGCCGCGCAGCACGATGCTCCCGCGTGGCGGCTGGATCGCGACGGTGTCGGTGACGGTCTGGAGGGCTCGCGAGCGCGCCGCGGTCGCGCCGATCACCTGGATCGACCACAGCCGGAGGAGCACGACGGCGAAAAGACCCGCGACGACGACCGCGAGCACGGAGAGCCGGAGCCCGAGATGAGCGCCACCCCCGCCACCGGACCCTGTCGTGCGCTTGGACGCTCGTGCTGCCCGGGCCCTTCGCCTGCTCGTCTTGCGCACCGGCAGGTCCGCTCGCTCGAAGGCACGGACCCGTCGCTGAGGTCGGCGCCGCGACCGCCGGGACCGGAACCTCAACGCGTCGCGCTCCCACCGCTCGGCACCGGGTGCCCGGGCTCGCCGCGATCCGCACCGCGCAAAGCCCACCGCATCACACCCGACGCCACGACGCCGAGCACGACGGCCCCGACGGTGACGACGAGGATGGCGTAGACCACCTGTTGCCCGAGGCTCACCGACTGGCCGAGGAGCGCCCCGAGCAGCGCGTAGAGCAGGGTGCCGACCGCAGACGCGGCGACGCACGTCGCGACCTGCACGCTTCGCCCGTCCCGGTCGCCGGGCAACGACCGGACGAGGCCGGCCGCGAAGCCGACGAGGACGAAGGTGAGCGAGGAGAGACCGTACGTCGTCGGCACGACGAGGTCCGCGACCAGACCCAGCACGAACCCGATCATCGCGCCCCGAGACGGGCCGCCGACCGCGCCGGCCGCGCCCGCCAGCACGACCATGACGTCTGGATGGGCACCGAGGACGACGATCTGGTCGAGCACCCCGACCTGTGCAAGGAGCGCGACGAAGGCCACGAAGGCGACGCGGCCCCAGGCCTTCGGCGTCACGGTTGGGGCAGCCACTCGAGCACTGCGACGTACTCGAGAGCCGCCAGGTCCACGAGGGGACGGGCCGTCACCGTCGTCGTGAGGCCCCCGGCAGACGTCCGGACAGACGTCACGACCGCTAGAGGGATTCCGGCCGGGTAGGCCCCTCCGTCCGTCCCGCTCGTGTAGAGCGTCTCGCCGTCGTGCGGCGTGCGACCGGCGATCTCGTCGACGGCGATCGGCTGGCCGACGCCTTGGCCAACAGCGATCGCGCTGCTCGCACGAGCCCCGGTGCCGAACGTCACCCCGATGCTCGACTGGTTGTCCGTGACGAGCCGCACCACGGCGGTCGACGTCCCCGAGTCGACGACCGTTCCGGCAAGGCCCCGCCCGGAGACGACGGGCATCCGGGGAGCGACACCGGAAGCGGTCCCGCGGTCGATCTCCATCGTGTAAGCGAAGTTGGAGGTCGGCGACGATATCACCTGGGCCGGCGTCGTCGCGATGTTCTGCACGAACGAGATGCCTTCGAGAGACAGGATGCCTTCGGCCCTGCTCACCGCGAAATGGTTCTCCGCGAGCTGGGCTTGCACCGCTCCGAGCTGCGCCCGGAGGCGCCCGTTCTCCGTCACGAGCGCTCCATAGTGGAAAGCACCTGCGGCGACATCGCCGACCGGATGCAGACCTGCGGCTAGCGCACGCTGGACCGGCGCGAGCGCGTCGAGCACCCCTCGGCGCACGTGGGATATTCCCCGGCTGACCTCGCCGTGGTAATCGAGGGTGAGGACGGTGACCGAGGCAAGCACGAGCATCAGCAGCGTGACGCGCTGGCTCCCCCGGCGTGCAGCCGACGCCACGGGCGCTGCCCCGCCTGCTCAGCGGCTGGTCGAGGAGACCAGGACCTGGCTGAGCGCCTCGAACTCCTCGAGGCACATCCCGCTCCCGAGCGCCACGCAGTTGAGCGGGTCGGGGGCGACGACGATCGGCATGCTCGTCTCGGCCTGGAGGCGCACGTCGAGCCCGTGGAGAAGCGCCCCACCACCGGTGAGGACGATGCCCTGGGTCATGATGTCCGCGGAGAGCTCCGGAGGAGTCTTGTCGAGAGTCACCTTGACGGCGTCGATGATCGCGGCGAGCGGCTCCTCGATAGCCTTTCGGATGTCCCTGGTCGACGTGACGATCGTCTTCGGCAGGCCGCTCACGAGGTCGCGGCCGCGGATCTCCGCGTGGAGCTCCTCCTCGAGCTCGCACGCGGAGCCGAGCGCCATCTTGATCTCCTCGGCCGTCCGGTCGCCGAGCGCGAGGCTGTACTCCTTCTTCACGAACGAGATGATCGCCTCGTCGAGCTCGTCGCCACCGATGCGGATCGACTGGCTCGTCACGATCCCGCCGAGCGATATCACCGCCACTTCGGTCGTGCCGCCACCGATGTCGACGACCATGTTGCCCGTCGGCTCGTGGACCGGGAGGCCGGCACCGATGGCCGCTGCCATGGGCTCCTCGATGATGTACGCCTTCCGGGCACCCGCGTACTCGGCTGCCTCCTGGACGGCGCGCTTCTCGACGCCGGTGATCCCCGAGGGCACGCAGATGACCATCCGCGGCTTCGAGAAGCGCCGCGGGTGCACCCTGCGGATGAAGTACCGCAGCATCATCTCGCAGATCTCGAAGTCTGCGATCACCCCGTCTTTCAGCGGGCGAATGGCCTGGATGTTGCTCGGCGTGCGCCCGATCATCCGTTTCGCCTCTGCGCCGACGGCAAGCGGATGACCGTCCTTCACGTTGATCGCGACGACCGAGGGCTCGTTCAAGACGATGCCCTTTCCGCGCACATAGACGAGGGTGTTGGCCGTACCGAGGTCGACCGCCATGTCGCGACCGCCGAATCCGAACATTTTGTCGCTCATGGCGTCAGCTCCAAGGTCACATGCAGGTCGACCGCGCAAGGTTAGGAGATCGCCGCGGGCGCAACAAGGCGCCCTCCCGTGGCAAGGTCGCCGACGGCCGCGGCGCGGCGGACCGCGGCGTGACCGGTCAGCGCAACGTCGGGAAGAAGAGCGCGATCTCCCGTCGCGCCGAGTCCGGTCCGTCCGAGCCGTGGACGAGGTTCTCCGAGGTCATCGTTGCGAGATCCCCCCGGATGGTGCCAGGGGCAGCATCCACGGGGTTGGTAACGCCCATGAGGGACCGGACGATCCTCCAGGTGTCCTCGGGCCCCTCGACGACCATGACGAGCGACGGTGAGCGCGAGATGAACTTCACGAGGCCGTCGAAGAAAGGCTGCCCCCGATGCTCGGCGTAGTGCAGCTCCGCGACGTCGGGCTCGATGACTCGCAGCTCTGCAGCAGCGAGGCGGAGGCCCTTGGCCTCGATGCGGGCGAGGATCTCCCCGGCGAGACCGCGCTCTACGGCGTCGGGCTTGCAGATCACGAGTGTCCTGTTCATGGCGGGAAGCACCCTAGTCTGCGCGCAGCGGCCCGCGCTTCACCCACCACGTAGAGCGAGCCGGTCACGAGCACGAGGTCGTCAGGACCGACCTGCTCGAGGGCGCGTCGAAGGGCCTCCGGCACGGAGCCAGCCAGCTCGACCGGGAGATCGAGCCCTCGTGCCGCCTCGGCGACGGCGGCAGCAGGAAGGGCGCGCGGCGACGGCGGCGCGCACGCGACGACGAGCGCTACGCGATCTGCCCCGAGCGCCCCGAGCAGCTCGGCCGGGTCGCGACCGCGCAGGCAGCCGACGACGACGACGACACGTGGCAATGCCGCGAAGTCGTCAGCGAGCGCAGTCGCGAGCGCAGTGGCTCCTGCCGCGTTGTGCGCGCCGTCGAGCAGGACGAGCGGGCGTCTGCCGACGATCTCTAGGCGGCCGGGCACCGTCGTCGCCGCGAACGCCTCGGCGACGATGTCGGCTGCGAGTGGTGCACCGAGCAGACCCTCTGCCGCGGCGAGCGCAGCGGCAGCATTGTCCCCTTGGTGGGGGCCGAAAAGTGGTAGGAAAACGTCGTCGTACGCCCCCCCCGGCGTCCTCAG
>DAHXNN010000221.1 GCA_027365385.1 Acidimicrobiaceae bacterium
CGCGGGCTCGGCGCCGGGCTCGATCCCGGGCTGCCCGTCACGTAGGCCGAATGTGACTCCAGCTCGCCACGCTCCGACGAGGGCTGCTGTCGTCGCTGCGGCGAGACGCGCCCCTGCGGCGTCGCCCGGCACGAGCAGCTCGACCTCGAAGCCCGGAGCGCCTCGCCTGTTCCGGAGAGAGTCGAGAAGCTCGTTCTGCTCGGACCGCAGCTCACGTTTGACGACACGCGCCAGCTCGGCGACTACCGGGGCGAGGAGCTCGTCGCGCCGTGCCAAGGAGATCGAGGCGTCGCGCTCCGGGGTCCTGTCGGCATCGGCATCGGCATCGGCATCGGCATCGGACGGTCCCTCGGCTCCGTCGACCACGCTCGCAGCGCGAAGCCGAGCGAAGAGGTCGTCGACGACGCTCGCGACGCCCGGCCCGCTCTGCTGAGGGCTGTCCACATACCCGGCCGCACTCTCGGGAGCACGTGCGTCCACGTCCGGACGTGCGTCCGAGGTCGGCACCCCCGCTGCGTCGTCCGGGTCGTCCGGGTCGTCCGGGTCGTCCGGCCACGCATGCCCGCCGGGCGCGGGCTCCGGCTCCGGTCCGTCGCCTTCTCCCCGAGACGCGTCCGCGCCCGGGTCCGTCACTGCGCTCACGTCACTTCCCGAGAGGTCGCTCTCCTCGTCGTTGGCGACGTCAACGTGGACATCCGCCGCCGGCGAGACGAGGTCGCTCGCCTCGGCGACGAGCGATTCGAGCGATTCCACGTCACGCTCGAACCCTGCGACATAGCCTGCCCGGTCGGCCGCCGAGCGGGCGCTCTCCTCGGAGCCCGCGAGATCGGCACGGATGTCCTCGACCGCCTTGGCCGTCGTCTCGACGACCTGTGCGAGCGCGTCCTTGCCAGCTCGGAGCTGCTCTAGCTGCACGTGAAGACCACGCCTGCGCTCGGCGAGATCCGCGAGGATGCGACGGCGCGCCTCGCGCGCCTCCTCGACCATCGAACGGCACTGCGCGGTGTTGGACGCGAGGAGCGACGCAGCCTCGGAGGCCGCACGCGTGCCGATGCGCGTCGCCTCCTGCTCGGCCTCGCGCCGGCGGTCCGCGAGCACGGACCCCGCGTCGGCAAGCATCTCGGCGGAACGTGCCTCAGCGCGCGCCACCACCTCGCGCGCTGCGTCATGAGCGGCGCGCAACACTTTCGCGGTCTCGGCACCGACCGCTGCAGCAAGGGTCTCCTCGTCGAGCACCGGCGTCGCAGCGCGACGCTCCGCTTCCTCCAACCGTCGAGCCAGGTCGTCCTCTCGGGCGAGTCGAATCCGCAGAGTGGCCGCCACCTCCTCGACGAAACGTCGAACCGCCTCGGGGTCGAGACCGCGGCGTGTGGCCGGAAAGGTCCGGCTCGCGACGTCGTCGGGCCCGAGCACGCTGGCGACCACGTCGAGCTTCGGGTCAGGCACGGTGCGCGAGCCTAGGCCGCGATCGAGCGTCCGACGGTGGCGACAGGCGTCCGCCGAGCTGCTCGAGGTCCGCAACCGCCTGGGCGACGGATGAGACTGCCATGACCGTCAGGTGCGGTCCGGCATGGGGCAGAGCCTGGTGCAGCTCGCCGAGCGGGACGAAGAGCACCGACGCTCCGGCGTCGCGGACGGCGACGGTCTTCTGCGCCACGCCTCCGACCTCACCGACCTGTCCGGTGACGGACATCGTGCCGGTCGCCGCGACCGTAAGGCCCGCCAGAAGGTCGCTCTTGTCGAGCTTCTCCATCAGACCGAGCGTGAACGCGAGCCCGGCGGACGGCCCGATGATGCCGTCGCTCGAGATCGTGACGCGAAACGGCAGCCCCTTCGTCGCGTAGGACTGCTCGGGGTAGACGCCGAGACAGGCCGCTGGCACGCCGTTCTGTTCGACCGGCTGGAGCGCCGTGTCGGTGCCCATGCCCGCACAGACCTCCGTGACGCTCGATCCCGTGCCAGCGACCCGCTCCTCCCCGAGCCTGAGCCGCACGCTCCGGCGGCGCGTCGTGAACATCCCGCGCACCTGGAGAGTGACCGACACACCGGGACGCTCGTCGCCGATCAGCGACGCCAGGCCCGCGATCGTCCGTACCGGACGGCCGTCGACCGCTGTGATGACGTCCCCGACTGCCAGCCCGTGCGCGGCGGCAGAGCCGGCCTCCGGCTGGTAGACGATCACGCCGTCGGGCACCGCCCGCGTCGGGTAGCCAAGCTCGTGGAGCGCCACGACGGTCGCCGCCTGACGGGCCTCGATCATGTCGACCTTGCCCTCGCGCTCGTACTGCGACGTACTCGCTGTGCCGACGACGGCGGACGCCGGCACCACGCTGTCGCTCGCCTGGAGACTGTAGAAGAGGTAGGAGAGCGCATGGAGCGGCACGAGCTCGACGTCCGTCAGCATCACATCACCGAGGTGCTGCTCGGCCAGACCTCCGGGGACGGTGACGAGCCCGGACACCGGGACGCCCGTTCCCGGCGTGATCGCGTAGTACTGCACCGGCACGTACGCAGCGACCGCCGAGGCCACGACGAGCAGCCCGAGGGTGGCGATCGCTCCGAGCACCGTCCGGCGCGCCCAGCGGCGCCTCGCTCGAGGACGCCGATCCGCGGGCCCTCCTCCGTCGCCCGGCTCTCCAGCGAGGTATAGAGTCGACTGCGCGTGCTCCTGGCTCACCGTGCAACGCCTTGTGCCTGCCACGCACGCCCGAGCACGTATCTTCTAGCGGCCCGCCGGATGGCAGCTTTGGGCCCTCGCCACAGTGGAGCACTGCACGTGTGGGCTCCCGCTCGTCGGCGTCTCACGGGACGTAGCCTGCCATGCCACCCGAGCAGCCGAGGAGTCGGTCGCCGTGTGCCGTGTGCCACCGCGCCGCGTGTCACCGCGACGGTCGGGACGTCGCTCGCATGACACGGCCCAGCCGCTCGGGCTCCGATGGCGAGACTGCGGCGGCGAGGCGGCGCGCCGCCATTGCCCTCGCAGGTCGCGCGGGCGACGAGGATTTCGTCCGGGCCGCCCTCGACGACCGCGAGCCGAAGGTCCGTCTCGCCGCGCTCGTCGCGCTCACACGGCTCGAGCGGGCCTCGGTCGCCGACCTCGCCCGCCTGCTCGCGGATATCGATCCAGGTGTCCGCCGTGGCGCTTGCGAGGTAGCAGCGACAGTGCCCGGGTCCTCGGTCGGTCGGTCGCTCGACGACGACTCTGCGGCAGTCGTCGAGGCTGCAGCCTTCGCAGCCGGCGAGCTGGCCGAGAGGCGTGTCGTGCCGCGCCTGTGCGAGATCGCCCGGCACCACCACGACGCACTCTGCAGGGAAGCCGCCGTGGCGTCTCTTGGCGCAATCGGCGATGAGCGTGGACGCGACGCCGTGCTCGCGGCGCTCGCTGACGTGCCCGCCGTCCGCCGCCGAGCGGTCGTAGCGCTCGCAGCGTTCGACGGCAACGAGGTCGACACCGCGCTCCGCGATCGCCTTGGCGATCGCGACTGGCAGGTGCGCCAAGCCGCCGAGGACGTGCTCGGCCTCAACGACGAAGAGCCGCGCTGACACCCGACCTCACGGCATCGAGCTGCGCGAGGCAGCGCGACGCCCCGACGACGGCACATCGTCCCGGCTCCGCCACGGCCCGCACGGGAAGACCTGTGGATCTCGCCAAGCGTCTGTCCAGACCGTCGAGCAGCGACCCGGCGCCGCACAGGTGGACGCCGGAGCGCAGGAGGTCGTTCGCGAGATCGGGTGGAGCCGTGGCGATGCAGTCGATCGTCGCGTCGAGGATCGGGCGGATGAGCTCCTCGAGCACTGGCATGATCTCCGCCTCCGACAGCACCACCGACGCTGGTCGGCCCGTCGCGGACTCCCGCCCGAGGACCTCCAGGCGGGGGCGGCTGCCCGCCGGCTCGACGGTCCCGATCCTCCTGCGCACCTCGGACGCAGCGGACTGGTCGATGACGAGGGCGAAGCGGCGTGCGATCGAGGTGCGGACGGCATCGTCGAGGTCGTCACCTCCGACCGCCAACGAGGCCGAGGTCACAATGCCTCCGAGAGCGAGCACTCCGATGTCGGTGGTGCCGGCGCCGACGTCGACCACCATGATCCCTTCGGGCTCCTCGATGCGAAGGCCGGCGCCGATGGCGCACGCCACCGGCTGCTCGACGAAGCGGACCTGACGTGCGCCGGCTTGGCGGAGCGCTCTGTCCAGTGCGCGGCGCTGGACGTGGGTTGCACCGACGTGCACGCATGCGAGAACACGCGGGTGCGATAGCCGGGAGACGCCCGCCAAGCGCACGACCTCGCCCAGCACCTCTTCTGCGAGCGCGATGTCGACAAGCTGGCCGTGGCGCACCGGCCGGACGAGGCGCACCCGCCCAGCGGTCCCGACGCCGACTGCGAGCGCCTTGTCACCGAAGCCGAGCAGCCGCCCGGAATCAGCGTCGACCGCCGCGACTGTCGGCTGCTCCAGCAGCAGCGCCCCACGCGAGTCCGCGACCCGTGTCGTCGCGGAGCCGAAGTCGATCGCGAGATCGGAGCTCACTGGTCGTCGCCACCCACGCAGGCATCGTAGGCGGAGTGCGGCCGCAGCCGACCTCCGCCCGGCCGTTGTTGGGGATATCCTCCTGCGCCGTGGCAGCGTTCGCCGACGGCTTCGACGACTTCCCCGACGAGGACCCCCTCGCGCAGCCGTTGCCGGCCGAGGACAGGCTGTGGCGCCACCCGTCCGAGCTCGGCTCGCTCGGCAGCTCCCTTCCTCTCGACCCGATCACAGTCCGGCGCCGCTGGCTCGCCAGCCAACCATCGAGGGCGAGCGCATGGACGGCCGGACTCGTCGGAGCCCTGCTCGCAACGGGGCTCGTGGCACTCGGGACGCACCTCGCATCGGCAATCACCGCAAGACCTGGCCAAAGCGGAGTCGAGCTGCTCACCACCTCTGCAGGCGCCGCCGCCACACCCTCGGCAGCGAGCGGCCGACACCCTATGGAGGCCATCGGCACGACCCTCGCGACCCACATCGCCGCCGCAGGCAAGGCAGTGTTCTACGTAGACGTCACCCGGCAGGGGACACGTAGTCGGACCCTCGGCATCGGAATCGGCGCGAACGGGATGCTCCTCGCCCCCGCGGCGCAGATCGCCGGAGCCACGAGCATCGTCGTGGTGCTCCCGGACGGCGCTTCCTACATCGGTGACGTCGTCGGCACCGACTTCGCCCCTCGGGCCGCGTCGAGCGGCCTGGCGCTCCTCCACGTGAGCGGCGTCACCGACCTCCCGGTCGCACCTCTTTCGACGGCGCCGCTGACAGTGCAGCAGGTCCTCGCGGTCGCCGTGAGCGGACCCGGCGGCTCGAGCTTCTCGGTCGGCTCGGTCGCCACCACTCCCCGCAGCGCGCCGGCCGGCAGCACCGTCCTCGTCGACGCGATGTCGACCGACCTCCCGACGGCCGCAGCCCCGCCCGGCAGCATGCTGCTGGGCGGGGACGGACGCGTCCTCGGCATCGTGACCGGCTCGTCGGGAGGCAAGGCGCTGGCAACTCCCGCCTGGATCGCAACGGACGTCGCAGCGAAGCTCGCCTCCGAGGGCGCTGTCGTCCACGGGTGGCTAGGGATCGAGGGCACCACAGCTAGCCGTGTCGGCGGCGGTGTGGCGGTGGGAGCAGTCGCCCGATCTAGCGCCGCAAGCACAGCCAGGCTGCTGCGCGGCGATATCATCGTCTCGGTGGACGGCCACTCCGTCACGAGCATGGCGCAGCTGCAGGGCCTGCTCTACCTGTCGAGACCGGGCCAGCAGCTGTCCGTGGGAGTCGTGCGTGACGGGCACCCGGTGGTGTTGCATGTCTCCCTCGAGGGCGAGCAGCACGGCTGAGCCACTCCTGCCCGTCCGGCCGGTCACGGTGGGACGCGCCTAGATTCGTGTCATGGCTCCCGACATCCCCCCCGGCATGGGTGGCTTCTTCCAGGGGATGATCGGCGACCTGCTCCGCATGCTGAAGACGGACTCACCACTGCAGTGGGATCTCGCGCTCCAGCTCGCGCAGACTGTCGCCGCCGAGGGTCAGGCGGAGGGCAACGTCGACCCCTCCGAGAGGATCCGCCTCGAAGGTCTTCTCGGAGTAGCCGAGCTGCACGTCGCCGACGTCACCGGGATGACGACCTCGCCAGGAGGGCGACCCCTGTCGATCGTGACCACAGGCCGCGCGGAGTGGGCACGGCGCAGCCTCGAGGGTTGGAGGCCGGTCATCGAGCAGATCGCCGCCGCACTCGCTCCACGCGACACCGGGGCCGCTGCGGACGGGCCGGACGCGACGGCGGATCTTCTCGCGAGCGAGGAGAGTGGCGACGAGGCACTGGCCGCCTTCCTCGGTCGATGGACGAGCGCAGTCGCTCCCGCGATGATCGCGATGCAGGTTGGCTCGGTCGTCGGCCATCTCGCTCAGCGCGCGCTCGGCCAGTACGACCTGCCACTGCCCCGCCGGGACGACGGAGAGATCCTCGTGGTGCCTTCCAACGCCACCCAGTTCGCCGAGGACTGGAGCCTGCCACCAGCCGACCTCGCCCTGTGGCTCTGCGTACGAGACGTCGCGATGCATGCCGTACTGACCCGTCCCCATGTACGGACCCGACTCGAATCGCTTCTCAGGCGCCAAGCCACGGGCTTCCGGCCCGATCCGGCGGCCCTCGAGGAGCGCCTCGGCCAGGCGGCGGCGGGCGGGATGCCAGATCTCGGCGACCTGACACGCCTCCTCGGCGACCCCGGCACCTTCGGCGAGCTGGACGACAGCCCAGAGCTCCGCCAAGTGCGCTCGGAGCTCTCGGCACTGAGCTCCGCCGTCGAGGGTTACGCGGAATGGGTGACGGACACTGTCGCCGCGCGGTCCGTCGGCGCCCGCAGCGCGATCCGGGAGGCACTGCGCCGCAGGCGCGTCGAGCGCGGCGACGAGGAGCGCGTCGCCGAGTCGCTCTTCGGCCTCCACCTCGATCAGGACGCCGTGGACCGGGGGGAGTCCTTCGTCCGCGGGATCCTCGAGCGCGGAGGCGAGACGGAGCTCATGAAGCTGTGGCGCGACGAGCGCAATCTCCCGACACCGGCCGAGCTCGACGCTCCCGGGCTATGGATCGAGAGGGTCAACCTCCCGGCGCTCGGAGACGGCGAGAGCGAGCCGACCGGCCGCTGAGCGTCTGGACGCTCTTCAAGCCCCGGTGGCGGCATCTTCCTCGGGGATGCCGAGATCCCATTCAAGGAGGAGGTTCTCGCGCTCCGCGTCGCGCACGACACGCTCGCGGTTCCGACGGAACTGCGGATCGTGCGGAGGCAGCAGGACGAGGCGCGCGAGAGCTCGCTCACGGAACGCCTCGACAACCGCACGCTCGCCGAACTGGGAGTCCACCTCCCAGTGCGGTGCCACCGGTCCGAGGTAGACGACGCGCACGTGGCCCCGTGGGGGCTCACTCGGCGCCGCGGCCTCACCGGGGGACATCGTCGTCATAGGGAAGCTCCTTGGTCGCGGCGCCCGAGCCGGGCACGGCCTTCCCACTGTACCGGCGGGGCCCGCGCGGCACCGGTGCCACCACCACAGTGCGCCCGGTGCCTCGTGCACTCGGTGTTAACTGCGTGCTAACAGCCTGCTCACAGGAACCGGGTGTAGCCTCGCAACATTGCAGGTAGCAGGCTCGATGTCGTTGCCTGAGGAGGGTGGTGCGATGGATACGGTGTGGATGGCAGAAGGCAAGTGCCGGGAGCTCCCACCGGAGACGTTCTTTCCGAGCGACGGCGTGGGCGTCGAGGTCGCACGGCGCATCTGCGCGGACTGCCCGGTCAAGGCACAGTGCCTCGAGTACGCGATGGAGAACCACATCGACCACGGCGTCTGGGGCGGTACGTCCGAGCGGGAGCGCCGGCGCATCGCGCGCCAACGCCGTCACCTCAGCCTGCACAGCTTGCGCTGAGGCGACTTGCCGATCGCATCGTGATCAGTCGCATCGTGATCAGTCGCATCGTGCAGATCGGGGCGTTCCCGAGCGCAGTCCTGACGCAGTAGCCGTACCGGTCGTGCTCGAAGCGGTCGTCAATGTCGCCGAAGGCTCTCGCGCCGGGGTCGTCCGGAGTCTGGCCGAATCCGCCGGTCCCGCCCTCCTCGACGTCCACAGCGACGCGTGGCACAACCGCTCGGTGCTCACGATCGCGGGCGCTGACCTCGAGAGCTCCGTCCGCGCTGTCGCGGCCGCGGTCGTCGCGAGCTTGGATATTCGCGTCCACGAGGGCGTGCACCCGCGACTCGGTGTGCTCGACGTCGTCCCGTTCGTCCCGATCCGAGACCCGTGCCGCCCCGACGTCTCGGACGGGCTCGCCGAGGCGCTGGCGGCACGCGACTCCTTCGCCGCCTGGGCCGGCGAGGTCCTCGGACTGCCCTGCTTTCTCTACGGGCCGGACCGTTCCCTGCCTGAGATCCGGCGGGGCGCGTTCGCCACCGTCGTGCCGGACACCGGCCCTCGGCACCCGCACCCGACGGCGGGAGCAACGTGCGCCGGGGCTCGCGGGCCTCTCGTCGCATACAACCTGTGGCTCGACGGCTGCGACGTCACCGTCGCGCGGGCTGTCGCGCGATCGATCCGGTCCCCGGAGGTGCGCGCCCTCGGCCTCGCGCTCGGCGAGCACGCACAGGTCTCGTGCAACATCGTCGCACCGGAACGTGTCGGCCCGGGGGCCGTCTACGACGCCGTGGCGGCTCTAGCGCCGGTCTCTCGGGCCGAGCTCGTCGGCCTCCTGCCGGAACATGTGCTCGAGGCCGAGCCACGCTCTCGCTGGCGTCAGCTCGATCTCGGCGCACACAAGACGATCGAGGCCCGCCTCACCGCTCGCTTGCCGCCCTAGCGTCGACCGAGCAGAGACGGCGCCGGTGTCACGACGCCGCGCCGACGTCCTGTTGCAGACCGAGCCGGGAACGACGCACGCGGCGCCTCTCGCGCTCGCTCATCCCGCCCCAGATGCCAAACTTCTCGCCGTTCGCTATCGCGAAGTCCAGACAGTCGTCCCGCACGACGCAGCCGCGGCACACCTCCTTGGCCTCCCGTGTGGACGATCCGCGCTCCGGGAAGAACAGCTCCGGGTCGACGCCCATGCAGTTGGCCCGGAACTGCCAGTCCCGGTCGAGCTCGCCTATGAGCGCCTGGACGTCCACCGGCACCCTCCTCTCGGCACGACCACTCTCGCCCACGACCTCCCGTGACGGAGCGGCAACGGTGTAACTACACCGTTGTGACAATGATGGACCTCCTTACGGCAGCATGCAAGGGGAAGTTGAGCCGCCTGCCGTCGAGCCAAAGAACGGTCAGCCGTGCGCCACGCGCCGCGACCGACCGGAGCGATGCTCGACGAAGTCGACGAGCACGTAGCTGCCGAGCTCGTCGGGCGTGGTGAAGAAGGCCCTGCCGCGGTTGACCCTCGTCATCTGATCGACGAACGCCCGAAGGTCCCCGGTGGCGTCGAGCACGAAGGTGTCGATCGTGATCCCGGCCCTCGTGCAGCGGGCCACCTCTGCGAACGTCGCCGCGATCGTCTCCGGCGTCGGCGGATAGTCGAAGAAGGCGTCCCCGCCCTCGAGCACGTGTGCCGTCGGCTCGCCGTCGGTGATGACGACGACCTGCCTCGCTCCACTCTTGTGGCGCAGGAGGGACCGGGCGAGCGCGAGGGCGTGCTGGAGATTCGTGCCGTAGGCGAAGTCCCAGGAGAGCGCCGGAAGCTCTTCGGCCGCGATGACGCGTGCGGTCGCCGAGAACCCGACCAGGCCGAGGAAGTCGCGGGGATAGCGGGACGCGATGAGGGACTGGAGAGCCATCGCGACCTTCTTGGCAGCGAGGAAGTTCTCCCTCATCGGCATCGAGAGCGACAAGTCGAGTGCGAGCACCGTCGACGCGGCACTCAGATGCTCGGTGCGCTCGACCTCGAAATCCTCCTCCGCCAACTGGATCGGGAGCTGGAGCGCAGCCCGTCCGCCGGCCGTCGAGGCCCGGAGCAAGGCGTTGCGCAGGGTGCGCTGGACGTCCAGACGGAGAAGGTCGCCGTGCTCGTAGGGCTTGGTCTCGTCGCTCCGGTCGTGACCTATGCCCGACACCTCGGCGCGGTGCTCTCCGACCCGGTCCCGGCGCATACGGGTGAACAGCTCGTCGAGAGCTCGCGCACCGAGACGACGGAGCCCCCTCGGCGTCATCGCAAGACGCCCCTCCTTCCGCCCGACGAGCCCGTCCTCCTCGAGCCGGCGCGTCAAGGTCGCGAGCGTCTCGAGGACCTCCGCGGCGTCGGGACCGAGCAGCCGAGCGAGCTCTGCAGGGTCGAGCTCGGCGAGCTCGCCCGGCTGGGTGAGGGACCGCAGGGTCGCTGCGAGACGGTCCAGCTCGGCGATCTCCGCGAAGATCTCCCCGGCTCCTGGAAGGTCGAGCTGCACCTCGCCGGACATGGCGACGCCCCTGTCCCAGCCGAGCGACGGGAGCACCGCTCGCAGCCCGCGACCGAGCCGCTCGAGCTCCCGGCCGAGCCCGTCGTCCGCCATCAGTGCCTCCGACAAGGCCGCGAGCTCGGCACGCTGCTCGGCAGACATCGACGCGACGAGCGCGCTGGCCGACGCCATCTGACGGGCGATCTGGCCGAGGAGCTCGTCGAGGTTGCCTGCAGCGCCAGGGAACACGTCCCCGAAGCGCTCCATGAGCTCCCCGAAGGACGGGTCGATCGGCTCGCCCGCCTCGCGCTGCTCGAGCATCGCGCTGAGCGCGGCGATCCCGTCGCGCAGATGAGCGCGATCCTGGGCGCTGGCCGACGCCAGCGCCCCGGCCGCTCGGTCGAGCTGCACCTGGACCAGGTCACGGCGGAGATCGTCGAGGAGCTCGTCGAACGCCTCCCGGGCACGGCCCGACGCGAAGTCGTGACCGGTGAGCGTGGCGACTCGCTCCGCGAGCCCCTCGGGAAGCAGGCCAAGCGCGGCGAGCCGTTCGCCAGCTCGCCGAGCGGACACTCCCGGCTCACGGGCCATGCGCTCGAGCTCCGCTCGCTCGGTGTCGACGACGTCGTCGAGACGGCGCCTCGCCTCGTCGTAGAGACCCGACAGTGTGCTCGAGGACGCGAGACGCGCCCGTCGGGCATCGATCCGCTCGACGAGCGAGCGCAGTCCGGCGACCCGACGACCAGACGACGTGGTGAACCCCTGCTGGAGCAGCCGGCGCAGTGCTGCGTCGACGTCGCCGTGGTAGAGAAGGTCGTCCGCGACGGCGGTAAGGACGTCCTGCCCGTCGAGCCGCTCCTGCTCGTCGCCAGCCTCCCAGCGCCCGTACCGCCACGAGCGCGCCAGCGCAGCACCCGTCGCGTGGGTTGTCGGCTCGCTCCTGCCCGCCCGTGCCTGCCCTTCCCGGTCGCGATCGGTCATAGGTCCGTGTCCTTTGTCCGTGGCCCCCGGCGGCGCCCCTCGCCAAGGGCGTCCGCCTTGTTTTCCGGGCGCGCCAGCTCCGCTCGCTCAGCGGGCAGAGTACGTGCTCGCACCCGAGGTGGCATCCTTGCTCAGCCGGCGCGCGAGATGGAGCCCTTCGAGAAGGAGCTCGAGGGCGCTGGCCACCTCCGCTGGCCTGGCGGCCAGACCAGCGAGCGCCGCGACCGCCGTGGAGAGCGCGGGCGAGGCGGCAGCTGCCTCGACATAGGCCGCAGAGGACATCTCCGGGCCGACGTCGACGACGCGCCCCGCGTCGAACTCCTCGACCACTGCCGTCAGCTGTCCCTGCGGGCAGCGCTCGCGGAACACCTGGAGGACCGCGGTCCGGACGAGCTGACGGACGATCTCCGCCTCGCCCCCGTCCTCGAGCGCCTCGACCTCGATCTTGCCCACGGTCGACGCGAGCACCGCGTCGAGGTCGCTCACCCGCGGAGCCGCGAGCGGCTCACCGAGACGGAGCGCCCTACGCAGCGACGCTGCAGCGACGGTCTCCTGGTTCGCGATGCTCGCGCGTACCGAGACGCCGGAGCGTTGGTCGATCCTCGGGCTGGAGCGCGCTGCGTGGCTGATCACTGCGACGATCTCGGCCATCGGCTCGGGCACCGCGAGCTCCACCCCGCCGACGCCGTCGAGCTGCGCCTCCTGGGCGACGATCGCCATCTCGGTCGCGACCTCGGTCGGGTAGTGCGTCCGGATCTGCGCCCCGAAGCGATCCTTCAGCGGCGTGATGATCCTGCCCCTGTTCGTGTAGTCGTCGGGGTTCGCGGTGGCGACGAGGAGAAGGTCGACCGGCATCCGGACACGGTGCCCTCGGATCTGGACGTCCTGCTCCTCGAGGACGTTGAGGAGGCCCACCTGGATCCTCTCCGCGAGGTCGGGCAGCTCGTTGATGGCGAAGATGCCGCGGTTGGTCCTCGGAACAAGGCCGTAGTGGATCGTCAGCTCGTCCGCGAGGTAGCGGCCCTCGGCGAACTTGATCGGGTCCACCTCCCCGATGAGATCCGCGATCGAGGTGTCCGGCGTCGCGAGCTTTTCACCGTAACGGTCGGAGCGGTGGACCCACGCGACTGGCGTCTCGTCGCCGAGCTCGGCGACGAGGTCCCGGGCGTGGCGCGACACAGGCCGGAACGGGTCGTCGTTGATCTCGGACCCCGAGACCACCGGTGCCCACTCGTCGAGGAGCCCGACGAGCGAGCGGAGGATCCTCGACTTCGCCTGGCCGCGCTCGCCGAGCAAGATGACGTCATGCCCGGCGAGGAGCGCATTCTCGAGCTGTGGCACCACGGTGTCCTCGAAGCCGAGGACACCGTCGACCGCGGGCATGCCGGCAGCGATACGAGAGGCGACGTTGCGCCGGACCTCCTCACGCACCGACACCGAGACCCACCCGGCGCTACGTAGCTCCCCGAGCGTCGCCGGGCCCGGGGGGTCGTTTGGCAAGGACGTCGTTCCTGCTCCGGCCATTTCTTCACCCTAACGGCGGCTGGCGGGGCGG
>DAHXNN010000224.1 GCA_027365385.1 Acidimicrobiaceae bacterium
GAGCGAAGCTCCTGCCAGGCGGCGGACCACGTCCACCTGGCGACGCCGCCCACGGGCGACGTCGAGCGCGGCGACGACCCCCGAGCGCGTCGCAGCGAGCTCTGCCTCGCCCGTGCTCGCGTCGGGTGCCTCGGGGATCACGGCCGCGTCCACGCCGGCGCCTACCGCGTGCCGGAGCATCGGGGCACGGGCTGCGACGAGCTCCGCGACAGCCGTGTCCGCGCGCGCCCTCGCCACGGCGAGGTCGGACTCGGCCTCTCGGAGGCCTCGACGGGCGAGCTCGGCGGACGACTCCGCGACGACAGCGGCATGGTCTGCGGCCTGCACCGCCTTGCGCCGGTCCACCAGCTGGAGGTGCTGCTTGTACGCATCGCTCTGCTGCAGACCTTCGAGCTCGGCAGCCGCGGCGCTCTCCTCGCCCCGCAGGCGCCGTACCTCTGCGTCAGCGTCGTCACGCCGGAGGTTCGCCTCCGCGGTCTCGGCCTCGCGAGCGGCTGCCTCCCGCTCGGCACGCCGGTGCTGGCGGACGGCGTCGAGCACCGCCTCGGCCCGACCCCGCAGCACCGTGCGGGCGTAGCCCACGTAGCTCACCATGAAGCGTCCGAGAGCGGTCGCCGTCCGTTGCGTCCGCTCCAGCTGCTCGCGTATCTGCTCCAACGCGTCGAAGCGCTCCGCGCCGACCTCGAGCGACGTGTCGCTCGGCGGGGGCAGCGCGTCCCGGAGCACGGCGGCGAGCTCGCCCGCCTCGATCCGGTTGCCGATGTTGGGGTCGCGGAGGCGATGCAAGAGGTGGAGCAGGTTGGCATAGCGGGCCTCGTCTCGCAGGCCGAAGAGCCGGTGGGCGACCCGCCTGCGATGCTCGGCGGCCGAGGTGGTCACCTGCTCGCCGAGCTGTGCCTTCAGCCGTTCCAGCGAAAGGCACTCCCCGTCGTCCTCGAGAGCCAGGCCCGCGCCGACGCGGACGTCCTCGACGAGGAAGTACCAGGTGGCCGTCTGCCTCGTCGCGCTCGACGACTTGAGGCCTGCCCCGACGGTGCAGAACCTGTCGTGACCGTCCTCGTCGCTCGAGCGCAGCTCCAGCCACACGTAGCCGAGGTGGTTGCCCGGCTCGCGGCCGTCGGTCATCAGCCAGCCGACCGTCGTGCGGTCCCGGCCTGCAGCGTCGATGGTGCGGGTGTCGCCGTCCAGAAGGAACGGGAGCAGGACCTCGAGCGCCTTGGACTTGCCGGCTCCGTTCTTCCCGCGGAGCAGCACCCGGCCGCCGGCGAAGCGGAGCTCGACGCGGTCGTACTGCCACACGTTCAGGATCCCCGCTCGGTGCAGCACCCAGCGTCCGAGGCGCTCGGGTGGTCCGTCGTCGGGGGCAGCCGTCGCGCCGGCGGGCTGCGGCACGCCGAAGAGCTGGTCCGTCACGGGTCGCCTCCGAGGTCGAGGTCGAGGGTTAGCGGAGCTGCCGTCGCGACGAGATCGATCTCGGGAGCGTAACGAGCTGCCACCGCGCGAAGCGACAGCTCGCCGTCCGGGCCACGTGCGACGAGCCCCATGGCGACCAGGTAGTCCTCGACGTCGGCCGGAAGTCGGTCCGGGCGCTCCGTGTACTCCTTGCTCCACCGGCGTCCGTGGCTAGCGACCAGCTCGGCGACGACCTCTCCGAGACGCTCTCGGTCGAAGGCGACGGTCGGCACGACGCCGTCCCGCGCGTTCGGGACACGGTCCGGACGCAAGCGACGGACCAGCTCCGCGACGCTGAGCAGAGCGGCCTGGCCGAGGGTGGCCTCCCGGGGGAAGGCCAGGTCGCTCAGCTCGTCGAGCGGGTCGAACGCGGCGATACCCTCGGCGCGGATCTCGAGGCGGAGGCCGTACAGCTCCTCGGCATGCTGGGCCTCGCGCCTCTGGGACTGCCGGAGCCAGGCGCGCTCGTCCTCCGGCAGCTCGTCGGCCATCACCACCGGCTCTTCGACGATGCGGCGCCGCACCGCGTACCGGATCCCCTCCGGGCCCGGATCGGCCGCGCGCCGGACGAGCGCCTCCGGGTCGTCGACCTCCCGGAGCGGGACCGCCAGCAGGTGGCGGACGAGCTCCCGGTCCACCCACAAGAGCGCCTCGGTCGCCGGGTCGTCGGCGTAGCCCGTGAGGCTGCCGTCGTCCTCGGTGATCACCCCCCACTCGGTGAGCTGGCGTAGCGCATGGACGAGCGCCCTCCGCTCCGCCGGGCTGTCCATCCCGGGCTCGATGCCCGCCTCGACCGCCGCGTGGCGCATCTCGCCCACCACGCTCGAGAGCAGGACCTGATGGCGGCTCGTGAGCAGCACGGAGCACGCGAGGGCCAGGTAGGCGTAGCAGCGAGGCGTGAATGGTGCGCCCGTACCCGCCCGTCGAAGCGGTCGGCTCCGGCCCGCTCCGAGCCCGGCCTTGTAGAGCCGTGCGAAGTGGGGCTCGACGACGAGGCGGTAGCCGAGGTAGTGGCGGAAGGACTGGGCCAGGGCCTCCTGGTGGCGCCGGACGAGACGGTGGCCGTCGGGGTCGGCGCTCGCTCGGACGAGTGGCGTGGTGAGCAGGAGGCGGGCCGCGTCGCGGCGCTCGTCCTCGACGGAGCTCGCGGCACGCCGGCTCATGCCGTGCCCACCGTGGCGCGCCAGCCCACGTCGGCGTCCGGCTCGGCTCCGGGCTCGGCATCCTCGGCGAAACGGGCAGGTCGGCCACCGCGGGTGACCGCGATGTCCAGGCGGTGGGCGGTGACGTCGCCGTCGTCGCCGCGGATGGTGAGGCCGGAGCCGGACGGGCGTGCCCACAGCGTGACCGGATGGTCCACCAAAGTGGCCGATCCGTCCGTCTTGCCGGGACCCATCCTGGCCGTGGCCGCGCCGAGAAGCTCGAGCAGCACGGCAGTCGCAGCTGGGGACAGCTGCGCGTCGGCCAGGCGCTCGCCGACCGCGAGGAGCTCGGCACAGCCGGTGGCTCGACGCTCGGACTCGGCACGGGACGCGTCCATGAGCCGGCGCTTCTGTCCCTCGTGGTCGGCCACGCGTACGGTGCGGCCACGTGGATTGCGGTCGCCGCGCTCCCTGATGCTCACCGGGACGGGGGCAGCCGGCGACGTCCACCAGCTGGCGGTGGCCGGGACGGCATCGGCCACGTCGTCGTCGAGAGGGACGCCGAGGTGACGAGCTCCGTAGAGCCCGAACGCGGAGGTGAAGAGCACGTGGGCGTCGTCCGGGGCGGCTGCGTCGAACCATCCGGCCAGCTTCAGAAAGTCCCGGCGCAGCGAGGTCTCGCGGGCGGATGCTCCGTTGATCCGCTTCAAGTTGCCGAGGAGGGACCCGACTGCCTGGCCGGCGGCCGTGCGCAGCTGGCGGGCGCCGGAGCCGTGCGCCCGGTCGCTCGTGAACCACTCGGCCAACTGGTCCCAATCGGCACGGCTCCGGCCGCGGGCTCGCTCGACACCCTCCCCGCCCGGGCTCGCGTCCTGGAGCCTGGCAAATGCCCGGTCCCCGGATCCCAGCCGGTCGAGAAGCGCCGGTAGGGCCGGCTCCAGGCGAGCCAGCGTGGCCTCGATCGCGGGACCGTGACGCCGCACGCTGTCGACGATGGACTCGAGATAGTCGAGCAGGAGGCCCTTGAAGCCCATCCACTCGTCGCCGTCGAGGTCGCTCCGGCTGAGCACGGAGCCGATGTAGGTGTAGAAGTCGGTGACCGACGCGGAGAACTCGTGGAACTGGCCGAAGATGGTCGAGATCATCCCGGCCAAGGTGCCCGCGTCCGCGGTGCCGGGGTCGAGCCCGGGACCGTCCGCCAGCGCGACGAGGCCGTCTGCGACGAGACCCAGCAGCTCCCGGGGCACCTCACGAGCGCCGCCGGTGGCAGCGAGGAACGCCTGCACCTCCCGGTGCAGGCGGGCTCCGAGAGCCGAGACGGCGTAGCGCGCAGGCTGGCGCTGGTACTCCGCGATCGTCGTGACCCGGACCTCACGAGGGCTGACCAGGAGGTTGCCATGGTCGGCCAGGTAGCGGCAGCGGGCTTCGACGACGTCCACGGGGATGTCGAGACCACGGTCGACCAGATCCTGGGACGACCACTCGGCGAGGAGCGCGTCGGTGAAGCAACCCATGATCGCGAGATAGTCGCCGGCCTCCGGCGCGCTGAGGTATCCGTAGAGCCGGAGTCGGAGAGGGTCGGTGCCAGCCATGGGGATCGCGGGCAAGGATACGCGGCGGGTGTGACTCTCACGACCGTCGAGTCCCGGGAGCCGGGGCAGCTCAACCGCGGGCGGTGATCGACCGTAGGTGAGACGCGCCGGCACTCTGCTCGGCGCGTCGGATCATGGCATGGTGGAATCGGTGTGGTATGACGACCATCGGGTGGCATCGACCCTCGCGGTGGTGCTCGGCATCTTCGTCACGGCGGGATGCATCGCGACGAGAGGCAGCGACGCGCGAGACCTGTCCCTCCTCTACCTCCTTCCCGTCGCGCTCCTCGGATCGGCCGGTGGACTGCGCGGCGGGCTGGCAGCAGCAGCAGTCGGGACCGGGCTGCTCGCTGCTACGACGTCCGCCGACTACGTCGGCGTCATCGGCTACGCCACCGAGTCCGCGGCCTTCCTCGCTGTCGGCGGTGTGACCGGGCACCTCTCGAGAGAGCGGTCCCGGACGAGCTCCGCGGACACCCGCTGGTTCGATATGTCGAACGACATGCTCGTCGAGGCGAGCCTCGACGGCTACTTCACGCGGCTGAGCGACCGGTGGGAGGTCTGCCTCGGCTGGACGCGAGATGAGCTCATGTCCCGTCCGTTCGAGGAGCTCATCCACCCCGACGACCGGGCGGCGACCATGGTCTACGCCACATCTCTGGACCGGAGCCCGGGCGAGGTCGTCAACTTCGAGAACCGCTATCTCGCGAAGGACGGGACCTGGCGCTGGCTGCTGTGGAGCGCGAGATCGGACGAGCACCGCAAGTATGCCGTCGCGAAGGACATCACCGATCGCAAGATCCTCGAGCAGGAGCGCCAGGAGCTCCTCGAGAGGCTCGACGAGCTGGCGAGGACCGACGCGTTGACGACGCTGCCCAACCGCCGCTCCTGGGACGAGGAGCTCGCCAAGGCGATCGAGTGGTCACGGCACGTCGGCCGGCCGCTCGCACTCGCGATGGTCGACCTCGACGACTTCAAGGCGTTCAACGACACGTATGGCCATGCGGCGGGTGACGCGTTCCTCGCGAACGCCGCCAAGCACTGGCGGGCGTCGTTGCGGGCCACGGACTTCCTCGCTCGCTACGGGGGAGAGGAGTTC
>DAHXNN010000132.1 GCA_027365385.1 Acidimicrobiaceae bacterium
GCGACAGCCGACCTCAGGCGGTAGGCGTCGAGGGCCGGGCCGACCCCGAGGACGAACTGCAGGTCCTCGATCGGCTGGAGCGACGGGTCGGAGCGGTAGGTGGCGACGGGCACGCCGTCACCGGTCAAAAGGGCGATCGCGGCGCCGTCGACCGACAACAGCTCTGCGCTAGCCGCACAAAGCGCCGCTCCAGTGAGCTCGGTACCCTCGATCCCGGCGATCACCGTCATGATATGTGCCCACCTATTCCCGCCACCGG
Organism: Acidimicrobiaceae bacterium; assembly: GCA_027365385.1. Lineage (GTDB taxonomy): Bacteria > Actinomycetota > Acidimicrobiia > Acidimicrobiales > Bog-793 > JAJZCK01. The sequence continues at coordinate 260 of DAHXNN010000132.1, forward strand.
TCATCGCCATGACCTCATCGGCCATGACCTCATCGCCCTGACCTCGGGTGGACGGGCAGTGCCGACGCCCACCCGACGATCCCACGACCGGAGCGAACCCGTAGCGAGCCTAGTGGCAACGTCGCCGTGTCCGGGAGCGTGGTGTCGCCGCTACGCCTCTTCGCGGACAGCTTCGCTCGTCACGCGCTCACGGGCAGTGCCGGGCGTCCTGCGAGCATCGCAGCGATCTCCTCGGCCGACGCTGCCCGTGCGAAGTAGAACCCCTGGTAGCTGTCGCAGCCGAGTGCCGCGAGCTCCTTCAGCTGACCCACCTGCTCGACGCCCTCGGCGACGACGGTCATCTCGAGCCCGTGCGCGAGTCCCACCACCGCGCTCGTGATGAGGCGGCTCGCGAGCTCGTGGCCGAGGTCGGCGACGAATCCCTGGTCGATCTTCACGATGTCGATCGGCAGTCGCTTCAGATAGCCGAGCCCGGAGTAGCCGGTGCCGAAGTCGTCGAGGGCGATCTGCACCCCGAGACGCTTCAGGTCCGCGAGAGCGGTGTCGCATCGCTCGTCGTCGCCGATGAACGTCCCCTCGGTCACCTCGAGCGTGACGAGCCCGGGGTCGGTCCCCGTCGCAGCCAGCAGCACGGCGACCGACTCGGCGAAGCCGTCGGAGACGAGCTGGGACTGTGCGACGTTCACCGAGATGCCGAGCCCGCGGCTGCCGTCCGGGTCGAGAGTGTGCTTGAGGTCGTTGCAGGACTGAGCGAGCATGAAGTGGCCGAGCTCGACGCCGATACCGGACTGCTCGGCCAAGGACACGACGAGTGCCGGCGCGATCACACCTTCGCTCGGGTGTCGCCAGCGAAGGAGCGCCTCGACGCCTATCACCCGGCCGTCTGCGATCGCTACGATCGGCTGGTACTCGGCGTGCAGCTCACCGCGGCCGAGGGCTCCCCGTAGGTCCCGGTAGAGGCTCGCCCGGTGGCGCGCCTCGCGCTGCTTGCGCCCGTCGACGATGCCGTAGCGCGCGCCACCCTCACGCTTTGCCTGGTACATCGCGGCATCGGCGTCGGCGAGGACCTGCTCGGCGACGTCTGCTCCCCGCCCGGCGAATGCGATGCCGACGCTCGCGCTCAGCTCGACGTCCGTGCTTGCAAGGACGAAGACCTTTGCGAGCGCGGCACCGATCTCGCCCGCGAGCAGCTCGACATGGGACGCGTCCTCGACGTCTGCGCACAGCACGACGAACTCGTCGCCAGCGAGGCGCGCGAGAGTGTCGTCGGGCCGCACGAGACGCGAAAGGCGCTCGCCGACCGCGACGAGCAGCTCGTCGCCGACGTGGTGGCCGTAGGTGTCGTTCACGAGCTTGAACTGGTCGAGGTCCGCGAAGAGCACCCCGACGATCCTCTCCGACCGTCGGCACCTCGCGATCGCTTCGTCCAGGCGCTCGAGCAGCAGGCTCCGGTTCGCGAGGCCAGTCAGCCCGTCGTGGAGAGAGCTCTGTCGCGCACGCTCGGAGGACTCCTCGAGCACGGCTCGAGTCTCGGCGTTGTGCAGGTACGCCGCAGCGACGTCGGCAAGGGTCTCGGCCGCGGCGATCGCCTCGTCGTCCATCGGACCTGCCGTCATCCTGTACAGGTCGAGGGCCCCGATGCAGCGGTCGGGCTGGCGCAGCGGGAAGGTGAAGACCGCCGCGAGCCCGTCCGCGAGGGCTCGCGACGCGAAGACCGGGAAGCGCGCATCTGTGCTCAGATCCGGGACGGCGACCATCTCGCCCGTCGTGTACGCCGCAAGGCACGGCCCCTCGTCGAGCTTGGTCTGCAGGCGCTCGAAGCGGAGAGCCGACTCGTCGGAGGCTGCCACGTAGCGGGGCGCCTTGCCCGGCGAGATCAGGGTCACCCCCGCAGCGTCGACTGGGAGGATGTCGACGATCCGGACGACGAGGTGGTCGAGGATCGCCTGGACGGGGAAGTCCGTGACGAGCGTGTGTGCGAACTCACGGAGCACGTCGGAGAGAAGCTGCTCGTCGCCCATTGGCTGTCCTTGCTTGGCAGCAGGAGCGAGCCGCGTGGTCTGGGCGGGAGCTCAACGGAAAAACTCGATGCAAGTTTAATACCACTTTCCTCGTGGAGGCAAACCACCTGCAGGGGCGCGTGGCGTCAGCCCCTCGATGCCGACCAGAGGTACCACGCGGTGGTGAGAAGTAGCCGCTCCGCGCGTCGAGCCGCTCGTCGCGTCGGGCTCGTGCTGCGTCGCGTCGGGCTCGTGCTGCCTCGCGTCGGTCGCTGGAAGGATCCGGGGCCTATCGCACCACACGGTGGAGGGCAGGCAACCTTTCGAGGTCCTGCCGGCGCAGCTTGCCGATGGCCGTGCGCGGGAGCTCGGCGACGACGACGAGCTCTCGTGGAGCGGCCCACGGGCCGAGCGCGTCGAGAGCGAGCTCACGTAGCTCCTCGAGGCTCGGTGTGCTGCCCGGTCTCGTCGGTACCACGTAGGCCGCGACGCGCTCGCCCCACTCCGGGTCCGCGACGCCCCCGACGCCGACGTCGGCAACGTTGCCGTGGCGGCGGAGCACCGCCTCGACCTGCTCGGGCCAGACGTTCTCGCCGCCCGACACGACGAGGTCGCCGAGCCGGCCGTGCACCACGAGCCGCCCGTCTCCGCCGAGCCCACCCGCGTCGCCCGTCGGGAGCCAGCCGTCGCGCCGCGGGTCCGTGCCGTCGCGGTAGGCGCGAAGCAGCATCGGTCCGCGCAGCTCGATCTCGTCGCAGGCGCCGATGCGGATCTCGACCCCGTCGAGCGGGACGCCGTCGTAGACGACGCCGCTGCCGGTCTCGGTCATCCCGTACGTCGTGACGACGTTCGGGACGAGGCCGTCCGGCGGGGCGGAGCCACCGAGGACGATCGTGCGGAAGGCGGCAGCACCGTCTCCGAGGCGGCCGAGCGTGGTCGGGACGAGGGACACGAGCGTCGCGCCACGTGCCGCCGTCGCGAGGACCTCGTCGCGGTCGAATCCCGGGAGCACCTCGACGGGCGTGCCGGTGACGATCGACCGGGTGAGCACGGACAGCCCGCCGACGTGCGCGAGCGGCAGGCAGCAGCACCAGCGGTCGCTGGTCCGGTCGACACCGAGCCGGGCACTCGTCGCGAGAGCGGAGGCGGCCACCGCGTCCCTCGTCAGGACGACGCCCTTCGGGTCGCCCGTCGTACCGGACGTCGCGACGACGAGGGCGTCGTCCTCCTCGACGGGCCAGCCGGTCGTGAGCGTGTGCTCGCCACACTCGTCGAGGACGGCGGACGGCCCGAGCGCGGCGACAAGCCTCTCGCGCCCCGCCGCGGGCAGCCTCTGGTCGAGTGGCAGCGCTGCGTCCCCGGCGTCGAGGACCCGGCGGAGCGCGTCGAGGAATGCGGGCCCACCGGGCAGGTCGAGGGCGACGAGTCGCGGCACGGCGGGTAGCCTAACGATGCCTGCTCCGAGGCTCGGGCGGTCTCGCACCGCCTGACGACCCAAGCCTCGCCGAGGCGACGGCGCTTCTCGGAGCTACCGGTTGCAGTGGCCGGTGGTGCGCGTCGGCGCGGGCACTGCTGCGGCGAGGGACTGCAAAGGAGTGGCTGGGCGATGACCGACCTCGAACCCGCGCTGCCTGAATGGCGTGCTAGCGGCGACTACCGAGACATTGCGTACGAGACAGCCGAGGGGATCGCGAAGATCACGATCTGCCGGCCCGAGGTGCGAAACGCGTTCCGTCCGCAGACGCTCGCGGAGCTCGGCGCGGCCTTCACCAAGGCACGCGACGACCCCGACGTCGGTGTGGTGGTCCTCACCGGGCAGGGGGAGCTCGCGTTCTGCTCCGGGGGCGACCAGCGCATCCGCGGCGAGGACGGCTATCTCGGCGACGACGACGTCGCCCGGCGTGGCATCGGCCGGCTCAACGTGCTGGACCTCCAGGTCCAGATCCGACGCCTTCCGAAGCCCGTCGTCGCGATGGTCGCCGGCTACGCGATCGGCGGTGGCCACGTGCTCCACCTCGTCTGCGATCTGACGATCGCGGCGGACAACGCCCGCTTCGGCCAGACGGGACCGCGGGTCGGCAGCTTCGACGCCGGCTACGGAGCGGGGCTGCTCGCGCGCACGATCGGGGCGAAGCGAGCGAAGGAGATCTGGTTCCTCTGCCGCCAGTACGACGCCGAGCGCGCGTACGAGATGGGACTGGTCAACGCGGTCGTGCCACTCGCACGGCTCGAGGCCGAGACCGTCGCCTGGTGCCGGGAGATGCTCGCGCTGTCCCCGCTCGCGCTGCGCATGCTGAAGGCCGGCTTCAACGCGGCCGACGAGGGGCTCGCGGGCGTCCAGCAGCTCGCGGGAGACGCGACGATGCTCTTCTATATGAGCGAGGAGGCACAAGAGGGCCGCGACGCCTTCGTCGAGCATCGCGCGCCTGACTTCTCGCGCTTTCCACGGCGCCCGTGACGCTCGGCGTGGAGGCGGCGGGACGTCCCAGGGCGGGAGCGGGCGCATGGCTCCAGGCGACGCGTCCGCGCACCCTGCCCGCAGCCGTCGTGCCCGTGGCGGTCGGGGTCGCTGTCGCGCACGCGACGGCGGCGGTCGTCTGGTGGCGCGCTGCGCTGGCTCTCGTCGTGTCTCTCGCGATGCAGATCGGGACCAACCTGGCGAACGACTACTCCGACGGCGTGCGCGGCACCGACGAGGCACGTGTCGGACCGGTGCGCCTTGTGGCGAGCGGTCTCGCCGAGCCCCGTGTGGTGAAGATGGCGGCGATCGCAACCTTCGCTCTCGCCGCTCTCTCCGGCTTCGCCGTCGCGCTCGCCACCTCTCCGTGGCTGATCGCCGTGGGCGCGGCCTCGATCGCAGCTGGCTGGCTGTACACGGGTGGCCCGCGCCCCTACGGCTACGCGGGTCTCGGCGAGCTGTTCGTCTTCGTCTTCTTCGGTCTCGTCGCGGTCACCGGTACCGTCTACGTCGCGTGCGGCCGCCTCCCGGCGCTCGGCTTCGCCGCCGCCGTGCCAGTCGGGCTCCTGGCAGTCTCGCTGCTCGTCGTGAACAACCTGCGGGACATTCCCACCGACGAGCGCTCCGGCAAGCGCACCCTTGCAGTGATGCTCGGCGACGGGAGGACTCGTCAGCTCTACGCCGGCTCCGTCGCCGTCGCGCTCCTCGGGGCTGCGGCCGTCGCCGCTTGGCGCCCGTGGGCGCTCCTCGCGCTGCTCGCGGTCGTTCCCGCGGCACGCCCGGTGCGCAAGGTGCTCGGCGGCGTCGCTGGGCGCGACCTCGTCGCAGTGCTAGCGATGACCGGAGCACTCCAGATCGCGTTCGGGGCTCTCCTCGCCGTCGGCATCGCCCTGTGAGGTGTCGTGGCATCTCCCTCGGGTCGACGGTCGTCGCCGGCTCCTACGTCTCGGCTCCAAGGTGTCGCTCGACGACCTCTGCGAACGCCTCGGGCGCCTCGAACGGCACCGCGTGACCGGCGCCGGGCACCACCTCGTGGCGGGCGTTGGCCCCGATCGCTTCGGCCATGCGACGTGCGATGGTGCCGAAGCGCTCGTCCTTCTCGCCGGTGACGAGGAGGACGGGCATGTCGAGCGAGCCGAGCCGGGCGAACGAGGGCACCTGCGTGCCTGTCCCCATCGTCCGAAGCGACGCTGCGAGCCCGTGCGCCGTGTTCGTGAGCCGGGAGCCGATGTCCGCCTGCTCGGGGCTCAGGTGCGCGAACAGCGGGCCGGTGAGCCACTCGCGGAGGAACCCCTCGACGCCGATCGCTCGGTCGCTTGCACGGTCCAGGCGCTCGGCCAGCGCCTCGTCGGCACGCCGGCGCGTCGCGCGCTCCGCGTCGTCTTCGATGCCGGCCGTCGCGCCGACGAGGACGAGGCGCTCGACGAGATCCGGCCGCTCGAGGGCGAGCGTGAGGCAGCATCTCCCGCCGAGGGAGTACCCGACGTAGCCCGCCCGCCCACCGGCGTCGCCGACGAGAGCCGCGGCGTCGGAGATGCTTGCCACGTCGCAGGTCGACGAGCCGCCGTGGCCGGGGAGGTCGACGGCGAGCACCTCGTGAGCGCCGGCGAGGGACGAGATGACCGTGCGCCACGAGGCGGCGGTCTGGGTGAAGCCGTGGACGAGGACGACCCGTGGTCCGGCGCCCGAGCGGTGCACGGCGAGGGCCGGACGGTCTCCGGAGCCGAGCACCCGCGCAGTGGGAGAGCTGCCGCCAGCCGATTCACTGACGGGTGCGCGTTGCTCTGTCACCGGGCTCGAGGGTACCCGACTGCGGCACCGGACCACCGTGGGACCGTGAGCCTGAGCCTGAGCCTGAGCCTGAGCCTGAGCCTGAGCCTGAGCCTGAGCCTGAGCCGGATGTGAGCACTCAGGCCGATTTCGCGGCGACGCTCGTCGACGAGTGGGTGCGCTCGGGCGTGCGCGACGCCGTGCTCTGCCCGGGCTCGCGCTCGGCTCCGCTCGCGGCGGCGCTTCTCTCACGCGAGGACCTCCGTGTCCATGTACGACTCGACGAGCGGTCGGCAGCCTTCTTCGCGATCGGCTGTTCGCTCGGCTCCGGCAGGCCCGCCGTCGTCGTCACCACGTCGGGGACCGCAGCCGCCGAGCTCCATGCGGCGGTGCTCGAAGCGGACCTCGCGGGGATCCCGCTCGTGGTGTGCACCGCCGACCGCCCCCCGGAGCTCCATGGCGTCGGCGCGCCACAGACGGTCGACCAACAGGGGCTCTTCGGTCGAGCCGTGCGCCTCTACGCCGAGCCGGGGGTGGCGGACGAGGCGTCGAGGGGGTCCTGGCGCTCTCTCGCGAGCCGGCTCGTCGCAGCCGCTGCCAGCGGCCCGGCGGGACCCGGGCCCGTCCATGCGAACCTCGCGTTCCGTGACCCGCTCACCGGGGACACCGGAGAGCTCCCTGCGCCTCGGCGCCTCGTGTCCGGCTCGGCCCCTCGTGGCGGCCGGCCGGTCGGCGCCGATGCCCCCTGGCACTCGGTGGTCCACTCCTCGGCGGGAGGATCGGAGGTGGTGCACGCGCTGGAGGAGCTCGTCGCAGGAGTCGACCGTGGCGTCGTCGTCGCGGGGGCGGGTGCGGCCGGATCAGGGCGTGCGGGCCGGGAAGGTGTCCTCGAGCTCGCCCGCGTCCTCGGCTGGCCAGTCCTCGCCGATCCACGAGCATGGCCGCGGGTCCCGGAGCCCGACGTCGTCTCCGCAGCCGACGGCGTGCTCCGCTCGTCGGTGGCCTCGGAGCAGCTCGCTCCCGACGTTGTGCTGCACCTCGGCGCGCCGCACGCCTCGAAGGTCCTCACGAGCTGGTGTGCCGAGACGGCGCGCCGGGGTGCGGTCCACGTGCTCGTCGACCCCTTCGGTCGCTTCCAGGACCCGGACCGGATCACGTCCGTCGTCCTCGAAGCCGACCCTGGTGAGCTGTGCACGTCGGTGGCGGCCTCTCTCGGGGTGCGCACGGCAGCGGATCGGGGTGGCTGGATCGCGTCGTGGCGGGTAGCGGAGAGCGCCGCGCAGTCGGCGATCGACGGAGTCCTCGCCCGCCGCTGTGCGTGCAGCGAGCCGGGCGTCGCGCGAGAGCTGTTCGACCTCTTGCCCGCAGGAGCGACGCTTGTCGTTGCGTCCTCGATGCCGATCCGTGACGTCGAGTGGTACTCGCGACCACGCACCGGCGCGGCTCGGGTGCTCGCGAACAGAGGTGCCAACGGCATCGACGGCGTCACCTCGACGGTCCTCGGCGTGGCCGCCGGCACTGCTGCCGCTGGCGGTGGGTCCGGCGGTGAACCCGGTAGCGATACCGTGCCTGTCGTCGGTCTGCTCGGGGACCTCGCATTCCTCCACGACCTTTCCGGTCTCGTCTGGGGGAGCGCGGAGAGCCGTCCCGACGCGACACTCGTGGTCGTCGACAACGGAGGGGGTGGCATCTTCGACTTCCTGCCCCATGCGTCCTCTCTCGACGAGCGACGGTTCGAGCGTGGCTTTCGCACCCCCCAGACGTCCGATATCGCCGGCGTCGCGCGGGCGCTCGGTTGCAACGTGCGCGAGATCGCGGACAAAGCGCAGCTCGCTGGAGCGCTCGCCGACTCGATCGCGGAGCCCGGCACATCGGTCGTCCTCGTGAGCACGGGAAGCGAGGGCAACGTGGCCCTCCACGACGAGATCCACGCGGCGGTCG
>DAHXNN010000144.1 GCA_027365385.1 Acidimicrobiaceae bacterium
TGTTGACGTCGGGGTTGATCCCGCCGGCGAAGGCGAGCAGGGAGGTCCGGAACTCGGCGAGGATGTGCCAGTCGACCCAGCGGATCGAGCGGACCGGCCCGATGACCGGCGCGTTCTCGCACTGGAAGACGGCCACGTAGCGCATGATGCCGCCTTCGGCCGGAGTGTCGTAGACGACGTCGGCCTCGGAGAGCCCGCTCTGGGGACGCGCGCCCTGTGGCTCGTTACCGATCTTCACGGCGAGTGGCGGGCGCTTCGGCACGACGCCGCCCGGTGCCGGGGTGTCGGTGAGCGGGCAGCGGTCGCTCGCGAGCGACGGCACGGTCGTGGTGGGAGCGGCGCTCGAGCTCGTTCCCTTGCCCGTGCTGCTCGCCGGCTTCTTGCCCGACGATCCACCGAGGGTGACGGCGAGGACTGCGGCGACGACGACGACGACAGCGGCGGCGGCGAGGACGCGGATGCGGCGCGCCCGGATCGTGGCGTCGGAGACGGTCTGCTTGCGTGGGCTGTGGGAAGGCACGGGCGCACGGTAGCGGCTCGCGGGCCCGAGGTGGTGGCAATCGCGGCCATCACCTCGTCGCCGCACCGCCCGGGGCTCTTAGCCCCCGGTCGCGCGGCCGAGCAAGGCGGCACGCCGCGCCGGACGACCTGAGCGCTCCTCGACCGCGTCGGCCGAGGTCATCACCGCGAGCGCCGAGTTCACCCCGAGGTAGCGGAGGGGCTCGGGCTCCCAGGGGCGCGAGCGGCGGCCGACCCAGGAGAGGCGGACGAGGTTCGAGTCGACACCGGTGAGCAGGTCGGCGAGGGTCCGCCCGGCGAGGTTCGCCGTCGACACGCCGTCCCCGACATAGCCGCCCGCCCACGCGAGCCCTGCTCGGCGGTCGTAGCCGACCGAGGGGAACCAGTCCCGCGGCACGCCGAGCGGGCCACCCCAGCGGTGTGTGATCTCCACGCCCGCGAGCGGAGGGAAGAGCTCGGCGAGGGTCGCCGCGAGCTTCGCGTGGACGGCCGGCACGCGGTCGTAGTCCGGGCGGATCGCCGACGCGAAGTGGTAGGGCGCGCCACGCCCGCCGAACGCGATCCGACCGTCAGCGGTCCGCTGGCCGTAGACGATCAGGTGGCGGTCGTCCGCGAACGTCTCGCGGCGCGACAGGCCGATGGCATCCCACGTGCTCGCTGGAAGTGGCGCGGTTGCGAGCATGAGCGAGTAGACGGGCGCGAGTGCCCGCCGCGCGCCCCGGAGGCGCGCGGTGTAGCCCTCCGTCGCGCGCACGACGACGCCGGCTCGGACCTCTCCGTGGGCGGTCGCTGCGCGCCCGGGCGCGATCGACGTCACCCTGGTGCGCTCGTAGAGCGCGACGCCGAGCCGCTCGACGGCCACCGCGAGGCCGCGGGCGAGGCGTCCAGGATGGAGCGCAGCGCAGTGCGGGGTGGTGAGCGCGCCGAGAGCACCAGCGCAGCGGACGAGCCGGGCTGTCTCGGCGGGGCCGACGAGGTCGAGGTCGTCCGGGCCCACGCCGAGGGCGCGTGCTCCGGCGAGCTCGGCGCGTGCCCGGCTGAGCTGCGCCTCGCCGCGCAGGACGACCACAGAGCCGCCCTTCGTGAAGTGGCAGTCGATGCCCTCGGCAGCGGCGGCCCGACCGACCTCGTCGACCGAGTCCTGCATCGCTCGACGCATCGCTCGGGCGGCGGCGACCCCGTGCTCCCGGGCGATCCGGCCGTCCGAGGCGGCGAAGAGCGCCGAGCACCAGCCGCCGTTGCGCCCCGACGCGCCGTACCCGGCCACCTCCGACTCGAGCACCGCGACGCGAAGCGACGGGTCCTGTCGCTTGAGGTAGTACGCGGTCCACAGCCCGGTGAAGCCACCACCGACGACCGCGACGTCGACGTCGAGGTCGCGTTCGAGCGCGGGGCGGGCGACGACCGGCTCGTCGAGCGAGTCGAACCAGAACGAGACGTCGCCGTAGCCACCGCGGGCGGCTGGTCCGACCGTGCCCGGCATCGTGGCTGGCGCGCCGTCGTCCGGCGTCAGATCTGCTTCCATGCCTCTTCGAGCGCGGTCCGCAGGATCGAGGAGATCTCGGCGAACTGCTCCTCGCCGCAGACGAGCGGCGGCGCGAGCTGGATCACCGGGTCGCCGCGGTCGTCGGCTCGGCAGACGAGCCCTGCCTCGAACAGCCGCGGAGACAAGAACCTGCGGAGCAGCCGCTCGGACTCGTCGTCGTCGAAGCTCTTCCGGGTGTCCTTGTCCTTCACGAGCTCGATCCCGTAGAAGAAGCCGTCGCCGCGTACGTCGCCGACGATCGGCAGATCCCGCAGCGCCTCGAGCTCGGCCCGGAACGCGCCCTCGGTCGCCCGCACGTGGCCGAGGAGGTCCTCGCGTTCGAAGATGTCGAGGTTCGCGAGCGCGACCGCGCTCGAGACCGGGTGCCCGGCGAAGGTGATGCCGTGGAGGAAGGTGCGCTCGCCTTCGAGGAAAGGCGCCACGAGGCGCTCGCTCACGAGGAGCGCGCCGAGGGGGGAGTAGCCGCTCGTGAGACCCTTCGCGACGGTGATCATGTCCGGCTGGTAGCCGTAGCGATCGGCCGCGAAGTAGTGGCCGAGCCGGCCGAACGCGCAGATCACCTCGTCGGAGACGAGAAGGACGCCGTGACGGTCGCAGATCTCCCGGACCCGGGCGAAGTACCCGGGAGGCGGGGTGAAGCAGCCGCCGCTGTTCTGCACCGGCTCGAGGAAGACGGCAGCGACCGTCGACGGGCCTTCGCGAAGGATCGCACGCTCGATCTCGTCCGCTGCCCAGACGCCGAAGGCCGCGAGGTCGTCGCCGTGCTCGGGCGCCCGGTAGAAGTTCGTGTTGGGGACCTTGACCGCGCCGGGGACGAGCGGCTCGAACATCGTCTTCAGGTCGGGAACGCCCGTGATGGACAGCGCCCCCATCGTGGTGCCGTGGTAGGCGATGTCGCGGCTCACGACCTTCCAGCGCTGCGGCTCGCCCACGGTCTTGAAGTACTGGCGGGCGAGCTTCCACGCCGACTCGACGGCTTCCGAGCCTCCGGTGGTGAAGAACACGCGGTCGAGGTCTCCCGGCGCGAGGCCGGCGAGCCGGTCCGCGAGCTCGATCGCCGCCGGGTGCGCGTAGCTCCACAGCGGGAAGTAGGCGAGCTTGGCGGCCTGCGCCGCAGCGGCCTCGGCGAGCTCGGTCCGGCCGTGGCCGACCTGGACGGTGAACAGACCGGAGAGGCCGTCGAGGTAGCGCTTGCCGTGCTGGTCGTAGACGTAGGCGCCCTCACCCCGCACGACGACGGGGATCTCGTGGTCGTCGTAGGAGGAGAGGCGTGTGAAGTGCATCCAGAGGTGGCGCCGTGCAGCCGCCTGGAGCTCGTCGTTGGTCATCGCTGTCATCTGGTCCCCCAGGTGTAGGTTTGCTTGGTGAGCTCGAGGTAGACGAAGGTCTCGGCATCGCGCACGCCGGGCAGCGCGCGCACCGTGGAGTTGAGCAGCTCGAGCAGGTGGGCGTCGTCCTCGCACACGACCTCGACGAGGATGTCGAACCCGCCGGCGCACACGACGACGTAGTCGATCTCCGCGACCGCGGCGAGCTCGGCAGCGAGCTTTCGGATGTCGCCGTCGGCTCGGATCCCGACCATCGCCTGGCGGGCGAAGCCGACCTGCTTCGGGTCCGTGACGGCGACGACCTGGATGACCCCCGCCTCGCGCAGCTTCTGGACGCGCTGGCGGACCGCTGCCTCGGAGAGGCCGACGACCTCTGCGATCGCAGAGTACGGGCGCCGACCGTCGCGCTGGAGCTCCTCGATGATCGCCCGGTTTGCGCCGTCGAGCATGTCCACAGCTGCCTCCTGCCACTAACGGTGCGCCACCACGTGACCTCCCGTCAAGTGATTCCGTCGGGAAGTGCGCTCCGATGTACGAAATCGCTTGTCCGGTGGGTCGATCTCTGCGAGTATGCCACCTGCACGAGAGTCCGATGCGTGAGCCGGGCTTGTGACCGCACCAGTGTCGTCGGGAGGTACCTGTGGCCACGTCCGGGCAAGACCACCTCGAGATCCTGGCGAACTTCGTCGGAGGGCAACGGGTCGCGACGAGATCGGGCGAGCATGACGAGATCGTCGACCCGAGCACCGGGGAGCCCTACGCGCTCGCCCCGGTGTCCGGTCCAGCCGACGTCGACGCAGCGATGGAGGCCGCCGCCACGGCCTTCCCGGCCTGGCGGGACGCGACCCCGTCCGAGCGCTCGAGGGCGCTGCTCCGCATAGCGGACGCCATCGAGGAGCACGCGGACGAGATCGTGCGGATCGAGGGCCGGGACACCGGCAAGCCGTTCGCGATCACGCGTTCGGAGGAGATCCCGCCCGCCGCGGACCAGGTGCGCTTCTTCGCCGGCGCAGCGCGCATGCTCGAAGGTCGCGCTGCGGCCGAGTACCTCCCCGGGCTCACCTCCTACGTCCGGCGCGAGCCGATCGGCGTGTGCGCGGCGGTGACGCCGTGGACCTACCCGTTCATGATGGCGGTATGGAAGTGGGCGCCCGCTCTCGCCGCGGGCAACACGATGGTGCTCAAGCCCTCGGACACGACGCCCGCGTCGACGCTCTACATGGCCGAGCTCATGGCGGAGCACCTCCCGCCCGGGGTGCTCAACGTCGTTTGTGGCGACCGGGACACCGGCAGGCTCCTCGTCGCGCACGACACGCCGCAGATGGTCTCGATCACCGGCAGCGTCCGCGCCGGGATCGAGGTCGCGACCGCGGCAGCGCCCTCGCTCAAGCGCGTCCACCTCGAGCTCGGGGGCAAGGCTCCGGTCGTCGTGTTCGACGACGCGGACGTCGACGCGGCCGCGGAGGGCATCGCGCTCGCGGGCTACTTCAACGCCGGCCAGGACTGCACCGCGGCGACGCGGGTCCTCGCCGCCGCGCGTGTCCACGACGCCTTCGTCGCCGCGCTCGCGGAGCGGGCGGCCGCGACGAAGGCGGGTGGGACCGACGTCGCGGACGCACAGCTCGGGCCGCTCAACAACGCGAGGCAGCTCGCGCGGGTCGCGGGCTTCCTCGCGCGGGTCCCCGCTCACGCGGAGGTCGTCGCGGGTGGCGCCCCGACGGGAAGCCGCGGCTACTGCTTCGCGCCGACGGTCGTGACGGGCCTTCGCCAGGACGACGAGATGGTCCAGGACGAGATCTTCGGGCCGGTCATCACCGTGCAGCGCTTCGACGACGACGACGAGGCCGTGGCGCTAGCGAACGGGGTCCGCTACGGGCTCGCGTCGAGCGTCTGGACGAGGGACCACGGCCGTGCGATGCGCATGTCGAAGGCGCTCGACTTCGGCGCCGTCTGGGTGAACACCCACATCCCGATCGCGGCGGAGATGCCGCACGGGGGCTTCAAGCACTCCGGCTACGGCAAGGACCTCTCGCTCTACGGCTTCGAGGACTACACGAGGTTGAAGCACGTGATGAGCTTCATCGGCGAGTGACGCGCCGTGCCCACCGAGCGACCAGCCTCGAGAGCCGGGACTCCACGGGCTGCGGATCCGGTCGACGTGGGCGATCGCGACGATCCGATCAGTCGACCGTTGACGGTCGGGGTAGCAAAACCGTACGGTGTGCAGTCAAGCTCAACGGCGAGCGAACCGGCCCGGCTAGGAGCGTGAGCGATGAAGGCATTTCGGTCCATCCCTGAGGTACCCGGCATCACGACGGCCGGGCGGCGGGCGAGCAGGGGGAGGGTCGGGCGCGTGCGGCGCTCCCTCGCCCTTGCGGCACTCGCACTCGCAGGCGCCGCGAGCTCGGGCGCGTCCGGCGGCGCGTCCGCCTCGGTGCCAGCGGCTCGCGAGGGGACCGCGGCGTCGCACTCGTCGGGCGGCGGGATCGCGAGCTACGCGCTGCCGATCGGCGAGGATTTCTCGTGGATCTTCCCGATCGAGAACACGGCGAACTACGAGGACTGGGACTCGAACGTCGAAGGCGGGATGTGGCGGCCCCTCTACTTCGCCGGAAACGGCTCGCGGACCGGGATCGACGGGCAGCTCTCGATCGCCAATCCGCCTGTCTACTCGAACAACGACACGACGGTCACCGTCACGATGAAGCCGGGGTTCACCTGGTCCGACGGGACGAAGGTGACGAGCGCGGACGTGAGGTTCTTCTTCGAGCTGCTCGCGGCCGGCAAGACCAAGGACGGCGCCTACATCCCGGGCGAGCTGCCCGACGACGTGAAGAGCATCTCGTATCCTGGCCCGTACACCTTCGTGCTCCACCTGAAGCGCTCCTACAGCCCGCTGTGGTTCACCGGCAACCAGCTGACCTGGATCTACCCGCTGCCCGCGCAGGCGTGGGACAAGACGTGCGCGACGTGCAAGGTCGGCAACGCCGCGGCGACGCCGTCGGGGGCGAAGTCGGTCTTCTCGTTCCTCTACTCCCAGTCCGAGGACCTCCGCACGTACGCGTCGAATCCGCTCTGGAAGACCGTCGACGGACCGTGGGTCGTGAGCTCCTACGACCCGACGACATACGCGGCGTCGTTCAGGAGGAACAACCACTACACCGGACCCGGCAAGCCGCGCCTCGCCGGCTACCAGATCTACAGCTTCGCGTCAGACACCGCAGAGCTCGACGCGCTCCGCTCGGGGACGATCACGTTTGGCTTCCTGCCGTTCAGCGACGTCAGCCAGACGTCGTACTTCTCGAGCCACGGTTTCACCGTAAAACCCTGGCAGGTCTTCTACAACGAGGTCGTCGAGCTCGGCTACACGAACAAGACCTACGGCCCGCTCGTCCGCCAGCTCTATATCCGCCAGGCGCTCCAGCACCTCGTCGACGAGCAGCTCTACCTCTCGCGTACCCTGCACGGCTTCGGGCTCGCCGACTACGGCGTCGCGCCGGACTATCCGGGCTCGAGCTACGTGAGCAAGCAGCTCCGCAGCGACCCGTACCCCTACAGCACCTCGGCCGCGGCGAAGCTCCTGAGTGCGCACGGATGGGCGTCGGGACCCGGCGGGATCGACGTCTGCAAGCGACCGGGCACGAAGAGCGACGAGTGCGGCGCCGGCATCACGAAGGGCAAGCAGCTCGCCTTCTCCTTCATGTACTCGACGGGCACCCCGAGCTTCGCGGCCCAGGTCGAGGCGTATCAGACCGTCGCGAGGTCCGTCGGGATCGGGATCACCTTGAACGGTCAGACCGAGAGCACGATGTTCTCCATCGGCGGCGTCTGCCCCACCTCGCCGCCGTGCAACTGGGGCCTGCTCGCCTACTCCAGCTTCATGTGGGACTTCGGCCAGTACGAGCTGCTCCCGGTAGGCGGGAACGAGTTCGGCCAGGGCAACTTCTGGGCGGGTGGCTACAGCTCCGCCGAGGCGCAGCACCTCATCAACGCTGCCCACGAGACGCCCGGGCTCCAGGGGCTCTACGCGGACGAGAACTTCCTCTCGACGAACGTCGCGTCGCTCTGGTGGCCGCTCTCGGACTACGAGATCGTCGTCGCGAAGGACAACCTCCATGGCTGGAAGCAGCTCAACCCCTACGCGAACTTCCACCCGTCCGCGTGGTACTTCACGAGCTAGCGACGAAGGTGCGGGGAATCTCGGCAACCGCCGGCGGGCTGCCGAGTGGATGAGCGCGCGAGCCTCGTCCTCACCACCGGCGGGGAAGACGTCGTCTTCGACGCCGGGCAGGTCTGATGTCGCTCGCTGCTGACCAGGTGCGCGTGTGACCGCCTACCTCGCACGCCGGCTCGGCCAGGCGGTTGTCGTGCTGCTCCTCGTGAGCCTCATCGTCTTCGGTCTGCTCCACGCGCTCCCCGGTGGCCTCGTGCGCGCCCAGCTCGGTCCGAAGGCGTCCCCGTACGCGGTGCACCAGCTAGCAGTCCAGGAAGGCCTCACGAAGCCCTTGCCGGTCCAGTACCTCGTGTGGCTCGGTCACGCGTTGCAGGGCAACCTCGGCTTCTCCTACAAGCTCAACACCCCGGTCTCGACGCTCCTCGGCGAGTACTTCCCCCGCGACCTCCTGCTGACCGGCGCCGCGATCGCCCTCGCGATCGCGGTATCGGTGCCGCTCGGCGCGCTGCAGGCGTACAGGCGCAACAAGGGGGTCGACTACGCGTTCTCCGGCGTCCTGCTGGCGCTGTACTCGATGCCGAGCTTCCTCCTCGGCGTCATCGCGATCATCGTGCTGAACATCGAGCTGCCGCTGCTGCCCTCGACAGCGCAGCAGTTCGGCCAGGGCTTCGGGACCGACGCCAAGGTCCTCGTCCTCCCTGTGCTCACGCTCATGCTCGGCAACATCGCCTACTACAGCCGCTACGTCCGCTCGTCGGTCATAGACAACCTCCTCGAGGACTACGTCCGAACGGCACGTGCGAAGGGAGCGCCGTGGTCCCGCGTCCTCGTGCGCCACGTGCTGCGCAACTCGCTGCTCCCAGTGGTCTCGCTTATCGGGATCAGCTTCCCCTACGTCGTGAGCGGATCGCTCATCGTCGAGGCGCTGTTCGACTATCCGGGGATGGGGTTGCTCTTCTGGGACTCGGAGCAATCGCGTGACTACCCGGTCCTGCTCGGCGTGGTCCTGCTCGTGAGCGTCGCCGTCGTCGTCGGCAACCTCCTCGCAGATCTCGCGTACGCGGCCCTCGACCCCCGGATCCGCTATGACTGACGCCGCTGCGACGGGATCCGCAGTGACGGCGCTCGACACTGGGCACCTCGACATTGGGCACCTCGACATTGGGCACCTCGACATTGGGGTTGCGGGGATGCCGATGAACCCGCGCCCCGCGTGGCGCGACAACCTCGCGACGTTTGCCTCGAACCGCTTCGCTCTCGCGGGGCTCGTCGCGCTCGTCGCGATCGCGTTGTTCTGCTTCGTCGGTCCGCACCTCTACTCGACGAACCAGGAGGCGACGAACCTCATCAACGAGAACCTGCCGCCGTCGGGACAGTTTCCCCTCGGCACGAACCCGGAAGGCTTCGACATCCTCGGCCGGCTCATGCTGGGTGGACAGAGCACGCTCGAGGTCGGCTTCGCTGTCGCGCTCGTCGCGACCGCGTTCGGCACGTTCTGGGGGGCGATCGCAGGCTATGCGGGCGGTCTTCTCGACGCCTTGCTGATGCGGGTCGTCGACACGATGCTCTCCATCCCCTTCCTGTTCTTCGTCGTGCTGCTCGGCACGTTGCTCCAGCCGACGCTCCCTCTCATCGTCGTCGCGATCGCATCGGTGAGCTGGCTGTCGACCGCTCGCATCGTGCGGGGCGAGACGCTGTCGCTGCGCACCCGCGACTATGTCGTCGCGGCGCGTGGCTTCGGCAACGGCCACCTCCGGCTCGTGCTCCGTCACGTCGTGCCGAACGCGCTCGGTATCGTCGTCGTCAACGCCACGCTGAAGGTGGCCGACGCGATCCTGCTCTTCGCGTCGATCAGCTTCCTCGGCCTCGGCGTCCCTCCTCCTGCGACGAACTGGGGGCGGATGCTCACCACGGGCATCAACAACCTCTTCGACGGCTACTGGTGGCAGCTCTGGCCAGCCGCTATCGCGATCGTCGCGACGGTCGTCGCGATCAACGCCGTCGGCGACGGTCTGCACGACGTCGTCGAGAAGCGCCTCGGAGCAGGCAACAAGTGAGCGCGCCGCGTCGCGCCGACAAGGAGGGGACGTGACGGTTGCCAGCCCGCGGGCCCGGACCGAGGGGGCGTGGAGCCCGCTCGAGCTCCAGCTCTACCTCGACGGCCGCTTCGTCGACGGATCGACCGGCCGGCGCGCGGAGATCCACAGCCCGGCGACCGGTGAGCTCGTCGCGACCGTGCCCGTGCCCGGGCCGGAGGACATCCGCGCGGCGACCGAGGCGGCCCGCCGGGCCCAGCGCGCGTGGGCCGAGGTCGGGCCGTTCCAGCGGGCCACCGTCTGCCACCGGATCGGCGACGCGCTGCACGCACGGGTCGCCGACCTCGCCCGGCTCCAGACCCTCGAGCAGGGCAAGCCGCTCGCGGAGTCCGTCGCCGACATCGTGGAGGCGGCGGAGCTCTTCCACCTCCACGCGGAGGACATGGTCCGCCTCGCCGGCGAGACGCTGCCAGTACGCGACGCGATGAAGAGGATGTTCACCTTCCGCCGGCCAGTCGGGACCTGGGCGGTCATCACGCCGTGGAACTTCCCGGTCCTCATGGCAGCGGAGTTCCTGGCTCCCGGCCTCGTGACGGGCAACGCGCACGTGCTCAAGCCACCGGTCCACACCTGCGCCGCGGTGCTCTGCTCGATCGAGGCGTTCGAGGAGGCGGGCCTGCCACCCGGCCTCGTCAACGTCCTCCCGGGCGACGGGGCGGTCGGCGAGATGCTCGTCACCGACGATCTCGTCGACGCGATCGGCTTCATCGGCTCGTCTGCGACAGGCGCCCGGATCCAGCAGATCGCCGGATTGAAGCGCACGGTCATGGAGTGCTCGGGCAACGGCCCCCTTGTCGTCTGCGCGGATGCCGACGTCGAGCGGGCGGCGAAAGCCGCCGTCTACGGTGCCTATTTCTGCGCCGGCCAGGTGTGCTGCGCGACCGAGCGCGTCATCGTCGACCGCTCGCGCCACGACGAGCTCGTCGCCGCGTGCCTCGCCGAGGCTGCGGCGGTCCGCCTCGGGGACCCGTTCGACCCCGACACGACACTCGGCCCGCTCAACAACGAGGGCGTCGCGGCGAAGATGGACCGCCACGTCGCCGACGCGGCCTCGCGCGGCGCCGGGGTGCTCGCAGGTGGTGCGCGCCGGTCGGGAATGCCGACAGCGCTCTACTACGAGCTGACGGTGCTCGACGGCGTCGAGCCGGAGATGGCGGTCGCGCGGGAGGAGTCGTTTGGGCCGATCGTCCCGGTGCTCGCGGCGGACGGTGACGACGCGATCCTCGAGCTGGCGAACGCTGACGCTCTCGGGCTGCAGGCCGCGGTGTTCACGAAGGACCTCGCGCGGGCGTTCCGCTACATGGAGCATCTCGAGGTCGGTCAGGTCGTGGTCAATGACACGACCGACTACTGGGACATCGGCATGCCCTTCGGTGGCGCCGGCGGCAAGGGGACCGGCTGGGGTCGCATCGGGGGGAAGTGGACGCTCATGGACATGTCCGACGTGAGGACGGGCATCCTCGACCTGTCGTGAGCACATCCTCGTGAGCGCATCCTCGTGAGCAGGCCCGGTCGGTCGACCAGGGGCGTGGTCGCGCTCGCGGGTGCGTCTCACGTCCCGCTCTGGCTGGATTCGCCCGCACGGCCGGCGCCCCGCTCTCGCCTCGCCGGCGACGTCCGGGCGCAGCTCTGCGTGGTGGGGGCGGGCTTCACCGGTTTGTGGACAGCTCTCCGTGCGCTCGAGCAAGAGCCGTCGACGTCGGTGGTGGTGCTGGAGGCGGACCTCGTCGCGTCGGCGGCGAGCGGGCGCAACGGCGGCTTCGTCGATGCGAGCGTGACCCACGGGCTCGAGAACGGTCTCGCGCACTTCCCCGGCGAGATCGACGTGCTCGAGCGGCTCGGACGGGCGAACCTCGACGGTCTCGAGGCGACGCTGCGCCGCGAGCGGATCGACTGCGGCTACGAGCGGACGGGCTCGATCGACGTCGCGACGGCGCCGTGGCACCTCGCCGCTCTCGCCGAGAGCGCCCGGACGGCCGGCGAGCACGGCCACGCCGCCGAGCTGCTCGACGCTCATGCCCTCCGGAGCCGCGTGGACTCGCCGACCTACCTCGGGGGCCTCGTGCACCCTGATACGACCGCGATCGCCGACCCTGCCCGTCTCGCGTGGGGGCTCGCCCTCGCACTCGAGCGCCACGGAGGCTCGCTGTACGAACGCTCCGCTGCGACCGGTCTCGAGAGCGCGGGCACGTCGGTCCGCGTGGCGACCGCGAACGGATCGGTCGTGGCGGACAGGGTCGTCCTCGCGACGAGCGCGTTCCCGCCGCTCGTCCGGCGCATCCGACGCTACGTCCTGCCCGTGTACGACTACGTGCTCGCGACGGAGCCCCTCGACGCCATGCAGCTCGCCTCGCTCGGCTGGGCAGGTCGTGAAGGACTGTCCGACGCGGGGAACCAGTTCCACTACTACCGGCTGACTCCAGACGACCGGATCCTGTTCGGCGGCTACGACGCGATCTACTACGTCCGGAACGGCATCGGCGGGGGACGCGACGTGCGGCCGGCGTCGTTCGAGCGTCTCGCGGCGCACCTGGGCGAGACGTTCCCCCAGCTCGACCGTGTCCGCGTCAGCCACGCGTGGGGCGGCGCGATCGACACCTGCTCGCGCTTTTGCGCCTTCTTCGGCAGGGCAGAAGCGGGACGGGTGGCGTATGCCGCGGGCTTCACCGGTCTCGGCGTCGGTGCCTCTCGGTTCGCCGCCGACGTCCTGCTCGACCTCGTCTCGGGGCGTCCGAGCGAGCTGGCCGATCTCGAGATGGTCCGTACGACGCCGTTCCCTTTCCCGCCCGAGCCGCTGCGCTCCCTCGTCGTCAGCCGCACGAGGCGATCCCTCGCCAACGCGGACGGCAACGGGGGCCGCCGGGACGCGTGGCTCCGGCTGCTCGACCGCTTCGGGGTCGGCTTCGACTCGTGACCCGTGCCGTTCTCTGCGGCATCGACGTCGTCAGTCCCCGGACATCTCGTGAACGACGTGCGAACTCGTTCTCCGCTACGGGCTCGCGGTGAGGAAACCGTCGTCGTGGCAGTTCGTGACGACGGAAAGACTTGCGGCGAGGCGATCCAGGTGCGACGATGCCAATCCGGGTGGCACGATGCGCACACTGGCCCGGTGTGGACGTGTGGAGCGGCCGCGTGGAGCGGCGACGAGGATCGAGGTGCAGCCCATGAGGATCGGGATTCCCCGGGAGCTGAAGGACAACGAGTACCGGGTGGCGATGACCCCGGCGGGAGTGCGCGAGCTCGTCTCGATGGGGCACTCGGTCGACGTCGAGCACGACGCAGGCGCCGGATCGTCGATCACCGACGAGCAGTACGTGAGAGCCGGGGCGACGATCCTCCCGAGCGCGGACGACGTCTGGGGCGTGGCGGAGCTCGTCTGCAAGGTCAAGGAGCCGGTCGCCGAGGAGTTCCACCGTCTCCGCAAGGACCTCGTCCTGTTCACCTACCTCCATCTCGCGGCGTCACGCGCGTGCACCGACGCCCTCCTCGCGGCCGGCACGGTCGGCATCGCCTACGAGACGGTGCAGCTCGCGGACGGATCGCTGCCTCTCCTCGCGCCGATGAGCGAGGTAGCGGGGCGGATGGCGCCGCTCGTCGGTGCGGCGCACCTGCAGCGTCCCGGCGGCGGCCGCGGCGTCCTCATGAGTGGCGTGCCCGGTGTCGCGCCCGCCAGGGTCGTCG
>DAHXNN010000150.1 GCA_027365385.1 Acidimicrobiaceae bacterium
GGAGGACTCATGACGGCAATCCGCTACGACGAGGCGAGCCGGGTCTTCCTGCTCGACACCGTCTCGTCTTCCTATGCATTCGCAGCCACCGGGGACGGTCACCAGATCCGCCACATCCACTGGGGACCACCGGTGGACCTCGAGAGCGCGGCAGCGATGGCGCTCTCCACGGACGCGCCACACGCCGTCGAGCGGATCACCTGGGGCGGGGAGGACCCCCTCGAGTACACGCCGTGGGGTGGGCAGCGCTACGACGAGCCGTCGCTCAAGGTGGACTTCGCAGACGGGACCCGAGGGATCGAATGGCAGCTGACGGGCCACCGCATCGAGCACGACGAGCGCGACGAGGGCCGGACGACGCTCGTCCTCACCCTCGAGGACCTCGCCTACCCGCTCACGGTCGACCTCTGCTACCGCGTCTTCGACGACTCCGACGTGGTCGAGCGGTGGGCGCGGCTCTCGAACTCCGGCTCGGACGATCCGATCGTCGTCCGCCAGGCACTCTCCGCGAACCTCTGGATGCCGATAGAGAGCTCATGGCGCCTGCGCTACCTGCAAGGCGGCTGGGGCTCGGAGGACCAGATCACCGAGACGGTGCTCCGTCCGGGCAGGTTCGTCCTCGAGAGCCGCCGGGGCACCACGAGCCACGAGGCTTCGCCGTGGTTCGCGCTCGACCCGTGTGGTGAGGCGACCGAGGAGCATGGCGCCGTCTACAGCGGTTCCCTCGCGTGGAGCGGATCCTGGAAGATCGTCCTCGAGACCACTCCCGGCGGGAGGGTCCACGCATGCGCGGGACTCAACGACTTCGACGCCCCGCTCCTGCTCGCGCCCGGCGCCGAGCTCGTCCTGCCAGTCCTGGCAGGCCTTTACAGCGGGAAAGGGCACGGTGGGGCGAGCAGAGCCTGGCACGCCTACCAGCTCGGCCATGTCCTGTCACACGCGGCGCGAACGGGTGGGAGCCCGTCGTTCCCTGCCCGTTCGGGACCCGCGCGTCCAGAGCACGCCCGCCGCGCCTCGCTGGTCACGCGCCTCGAGCCGGGCGCCGGGGAGGAGGCGGTACGCCCGCCGCTGCGACCTGTGCTCTACAACTCCTGGGAGGCGACCGGGTTCTCGGTCACCGAGGCAGGCCAGACGCGCCTCGCCGAGCTCGCGGCGGAGATGGGCGTCGAGCTCTTCGTCGTCGACGACGGCTGGTTCACCGGACGCCGGGACGACCACGCCGCTCTCGGGGACTGGGTCGTCGACCCGGCAAAGTTCCCGAACGGCCTCGCCGCGCTCGCAGGAAGGGTGAAGGACCTCGGAATGGGGTTCGGCCTTTGGATCGAGCCCGAGATGGTCAACCCCGACAGCGATCTGTACCGTGCGCACCCGGACTGGGCGCTCCACTTTGCGAACCGCTCACGCACCGAGCGCCGCAACCAGCTCGTGCTCAACCTCGCTCGTGACGACGTCGCAGGATGGATCTTCGCCACCCTCGACCGCCTTCTCGCCGAGCACGAGATCGACTTCGTGAAGTGGGACATGAACCGCCACCTCTCCGAGCCGGGTTGGCCTGCCGAGGCTGGGCGCAACCCCGAGCGCGTCTGGCTCGACTACACCCGCAACCTCTACGCCGTCCTCGACAGGCTGCGCGCGGCGCATCCGGGCGTCGACATCGAGTCCTGCTCAGGCGGAGGCGGCCGGATCGACCTCGGGATGCTGTCACGCACCGAGCAGGTATGGACTTCGGACAACACCGACGCGCTCGACCGCATCGCGATCCAGGAGGGCTTCAGCCAGGCCTGGCCTGCCCAGGCGATGATGGCATGGGTCACCGACAGCCCCAACCCGCTCACCCGCCGCCGGCTTCCTCTCAGCTTCCGCTTCCACGTCGCGATGGCAGGGTCGCTCGGCATCGGCGGCGACCTCGCCGAATGGTCCGACGAGGAGCGAGCCGAGGCGCACGATCTCGTCGCCCTCTACAAGAAGATCCGGCCGACGGTTCAGCATGGCCGCCTCTACCGGCTCGCGAGCACCCGCCGGGGGCCGCTCGGCGCTGTCGAGTACCTGAGCCCCGACGGCGCCGACGTGGTCGTGATCGCCTTCTCGGGCCCCCGCCCGCTCCGCCCGTGGCCGTCCCGGCTCCGGCTCACCGGCCTCGACGAGGCAGCCACCTACCGGGACTGCGACTCCGGAGCGGAGCTGAGCGGAGCGGTGCTCACTCACCTCGGTGTCGAGCTGCCGAAGGCACTCGATGCCGCCAGCATGCTCGTCCGGCTCGAGCGGCTCTAGCCCTCGAGACCGGGCACGAACCGGTAGACGGGGCCCGCTACTGATCGGCGAAGCAGCCGCCCCGCCACGGCGAGCGTCCAACGCGTCTCGCCATAGTCGTCGATGAGCGAGACCGCTCGACCGCACCGGGGAGGGGCTAGCAGAGGACGTCGAGCGACGGCGGTCACAGGCGCTTCGCGTCGCTAGCGACACCTGGGCTCTCGAGACGCGCAGGGGGCGACAGCGACGGCCGCCGGTCTCGCCGACGCAGCGAGACGCATGCCCGTGCAATTGTCACACCGTCCGCAATCTGTCGTATCCGGGTCGTCGAGCTGGGTGCGCAGGAAGCGCATCCGGCAGCCTTTCGTCGAGACGTAGTCGGTCATCGCCTTCTGCTCGTCGAGGCGCGCCAGCGCGACGCGCTCGTAGCGATCCGTGTCGTAGTACCAGTCGACGCCGGTGGCGAGCCAGCCGCCCTTCACGCGACGGACGGCACCGTCTGCGTCGAGCACCGCGAGGACCGTCTCGAGCCGCGTCCGGGACAGAGCGATGCGCGCCGCGACGCCTGCGGTGCTCAACGGTCCTCGCACTGCCGCGAGAGCTCCCAGCACCTCGCGGACCACCGGCTCGCTGGGCAGGCCCACCGAGGAGAAGTACGCCCAGATCGCCCGGTCCTCCGTTCCGGGGAGCAGCACCACCTCGGCGCGCTCGATAGCGCGTCCGGCACGCCCGACCTGCTGGTAGTAGGCGATCGGCGAGGAGGGCGCCCCGAGATGGACGACGAAGCCGAGGTCCGCCTTGTCGAAGCCCATGCCGAGCGCCGAGGTCGCGACGAGGGCTTTGACACGGTTGGCGAGAAGATCGTCCTCTGCGATCTGGCGCTCCTCGTCGCCCGTGCGGCCCGAGTAGGCCGCGACCTCGTGACCAGCGTCGCGCAGGAGAGCAGCCACCTCGAGCGATGCTGCGACCGTGAGGGTGTAGACGATCCCCGAGCCCGGGAGCTCGGAGAGATGGTCGACGAGCCACGCGAGCCTCTCCGCTTGCGTCGCGAGCTCGACGACGCAGAGATGGAGGCTCTCCCGATCGAGCGAGCCTCGCAGCACGAGCGCGCCCTCGCTTGACCGGTCGATGCCGAGGACGTCTGCGACGTCCGCGACGACGCGACGGTTCGCCGTCGCGGTCGTCGCGAGCACGGGGGTCGACGGCGGCAGCGAGGCGAGGAACGTCTGGATGCGCCTGTAGGAGGGGCGGAAGTCGTGGCCCCAGTCGGAGATGCAGTGCGCCTCGTCGACGACGAGCAGGCCGCAGCTCGATGCTAGGCCAGGCAAGACGTCGTCGCGGAACTCCGGGTTCGCGAGTCGCTCCGGCGAGACGAGGACGACGTCCACCTCGCCTCGCCGGATCGCCGCGAAGGTGGACGACCACCGCTCGACATTGGCCGAGCTGACCGATACGGCCCGGATCCCGAGACGCTCGGCTGCGGTGACCTGGTTGCGCATGAGGGCGAGAAGTGGCGACACGATGACCGTCGGCCCGGCGCCCTCCGCCCTTCGCAGCGCCGTGGCGAGGAAGTACACGGCCGACTTGCCCCAGCCGGTTCGTTGCACGACGAGCACCTTGCGTCGTCCGGTCACGAGCGCCTCGATCGCAGTCCACTGGTCGTCGCGCAGCTCCGCGGGCCCGCCGACGAGGACCGTCAGCAGCGCGTCGGTACGTGAGCGTAGGGCCGAGGACCTGTCGCCGACGCCTGACGATCCCGGGTGGTCCCTGTCTGGGTGGTCATTGCCCGTGGAGCCCTCGTCTGTCATCTCTCGAGACCATACGGCCACCCAGCCCGCCCGGCCTACCGCTCACCGGGCCCGGATACGAGGGAGACCGAGCCCACCGCACCGCCCCGGCGGTCCGTGCCTGCTCCGGCGTCTCCTACTCGGCACCTTCGGCCTCGACATGGGGAAGCACCCGGTCGAGCCAGCGAGGAAGCCACCAGCACGACGGACCGAGGATGTACATGGTGGCCGGCACGAGGAGCAGCCGGACCACTGTTCGTTCTCCTGCCTCGAGCCAGCACATCCCTATCCCGTCCCAACCACGGGCGGCCGGGCGGGTGTCGATCTCGGGCTGCGGACGCTCGCCACCAGCAATGTGGCAACGATGCCATATATATGCCGTGCCATATGCTGGTTATGTCACCATGCTACGGTGCCTCCTGTGGCGGTCGAGGTGGCGACGGGGCGGCGCGAGCGCAACAAGCAGCGCACGCGCGAAGCCATCGTCGGCGCGGCTCGGCAGCTCTTTGCCGCCAAGGGCTTCGACGGCACCACGGTCGCGGAGATCTCGGACGCAGCCGACGTCGCAGAGCGGACGTTCTTCCGCTACTTCCAGTCGAAGTACGACCTGCTCCTGCAGGACATCGTCCTGCTGGTCGACGACTGCGAGAGGGCCATCGCCGCGAGGCCGCCGGACGAGGCGCCACTCGCCGCGATCCTCGCGGGCACAGAAGCGGTGCTGCGCCGCTCGGGCGTGCCCGTGCTCAGCCAGCCCGGGATCGACGAGAACGACGAGACGCTACGCGCGCGCTACGTCAGCGTCTTCCTGGGCTGGGAGCAGCGCCTCACACACCTGCTCCTTGCGCGCTTTGGCCAGGACGCGGACCGTGCCTCCCCGGAGCAGGCAGGCACAGACCTGCGGCTCCACGCGGGTGTCGTCGCCCGCTGCAGCGTCGCCGCCACCCGGCTCGCCCTGCGACTGGCAAGCCAGGTGCCCGCAGGGCAGCCGGTCGATCCGGAGGCAGCGGTCGCCCTCCTGCGCTCGGCCTTCTCCGTCCTCGCAGCGGGCTGCCCGGCACCGTGAGCAGCACCCGAGTCGAACCGGACGCGACCGGACGCCTGGGATCGTTCGCGGCGGTCCGGTCGCTCTCTTTCGAGGCCCCGCTGCCGCAGCTCCTCCGAGTCCGGCGCGCCAGCGGCGTCGTGCCCTGCGCCGACGTCGCGCGCGCCGTGTCCATCGCACTCGAGCCCGCGTGTCGCCACCTCCGAGCCGGGGCGAGCGTGGCCGTGACCGCAGGGAGCCGCGGCATCGCGTCCGCGTCCGTCCTCTACCGGGCGGTCGGCGAGGTCCTATCGGCCCACGGCGCGCGACCCTTCCTCGTCGCCGCGATGGGCTCGCACGCGGGAGGCACGGCGGCAGGGCGTCTCGAGTTGCTCGCGCACCTCGGCGTCACTCCAGCGAGCGTCGCCATGCCCGTCGTCTCGAGTGACGCGTTCGTCGAGATCGCGTCCGCGAGATCCGGTCCCGTCCTCGTCGCCCGGGAGGCAGCCGAGGCCGACCATGTCCTTGCCGTCAACCGGGTGAAGCCCCATACGGACTTCCACGGGCCGATCGAGAGCGGGCTCGCGAAGATCCTCGCCGTCGGCCTCGCGGGGCCAGAGGGAGCGATCACCGCGCACGACGGCGGCCCGGAGCGCCTCGGCGAGCGGATCGTCGAGCGGGCGGACGCGCTCGTCTCCACCGGCAAGATCCTCGGCGGGCTCGCTGTCCTCGAGAGCGAGCGTCACGAGATCGCCGGGATCCACCTCGTCGCGCCGGAGGGCATCGGCCACGCGGCGGAGGCGGCGCTCCTCGAGGATGCGAGGTCGCACCTCGCGCGCCTGCCGTTCGGCGACATCGACGTCCTCGTCGTGGCCGAGCTGGGCAAGGACGTCTCGGGCGCCGGGATGGACCCGAACGTGCTCGGCAGGATGCGGATCGAGGGCGTCGACGAGCCGACATCGCCGCGCATCGGCGTCGTCGTCGCGCTCGCGCTCACCCGAGCGAGCGGAGGCAATGCCGTCGGGATCGGCCTCGCCGACCTCACCACCTTGCGCGTGCTCGAATCGGCCGACCTCGCCGCCACCTACCTCAACGCGCTCACCGCCGGGCGCGGCGGCATCCGGCGCGCCGCCATACCGATCGCGCTCCCCACCGACCGTGACGCGATCTGCGCGGCGCTCGCGGCCTGCGGGGAACCGGATCCAGCACGTCGTCGCCTGGTCCTCGTCGCCGACACCCTCTCGCTCGCGGACCTCGTCGTCTCGGAGTCCCTACGCGAGGATGTCGCGTCGGACCCGGATCTCGCGATCGTCGAGGAGATCGGGCCGATGACCTTCGACGAGCACGGGAGCCTGCTCACGACAGCTCGTTGAGCACCTTGCGGTCGCGTCCCCCCCCCCGGTCACGGGGACGCACCGGCTGCGGTCAGCGAGCAGCGTCGCCGAGCCGGTAGGGGCGGGTCAGCTCGTCGAGCTCCGCCAGCAGCCCGTCAGACAGCTCGACGTCCGTCGCCGCAAGGCTCGCGTCGAGCTGATCGGGCCGGCTCGCGCCGACGATCGGTGCCGTGACTGCCGGCTGAGCGAGGACCCAGGCGACCGACAGCGTCACGAGCGACACGTCCTCGCGCGCCGCGACTGCCTTGAGGGCCTCGACCGTCGCGAACTCTCGGTCGTGCCAGTAGCGGTTCTGGTAGTTCGACGCCGCGCTACCGAGGGTGAAACGCGTCCCGTCTGGAGGTGGAGCGGCGGAGTCGTGCTTGCCCGAGAGCAGGCCGCCGGCGATCGGGTTGTAGGGGATGACCCCGACGCCCTCCTCGAGGCAGAGCGGGAGCAGCTCCCTCTCGATCTGGCGGAACAGCAGGTTGTACCGCGGCTGCGCGGAGTCGAAGCGGACGAGCCCGAGCGCCTCGCTCCTGCCGAGAGCTCGCGCCAGCTGGTAGGCGAGGAAGTTCGAGCATCCGACGTAGCGAACCTTGCCCGTGCGGACCAGGTCGTCGAGAGCGCCAAGCGTCTCGTCGATCGGCGTGTCCGGGTCGGGACCGTGGAGCTGGTAGAGGTCGATGTAGTCGGTGCCGAGCCGGCGTAGCGAGCCCTCGACGGCGTCGAGGATGTGCTTGCGCGAGTTGCCCTGCTCCCAGGCCGCGGGGCCGGTCCGGCCGAAGCACTTCGTGGCGACGACGAAGCGGTCGCGCTTGGAGCGCAGCCAGCTGCCGACGGTCTCCTCGGTGCGACCGACCGTCTCGAGACCTCCGCCGAGCGGGTAGACGTCCGCCGTGTCGAGAAAGGTGATGCCGCCGTCGGCTGCCTTGTCGAGGATCGCGAACGAGGTCTGCTCGTCGCACTGCAACCCGAAGGTCATCGTGCCGAGACACAGCTCGGAGACGCTGAGTCCGGTATTGCCGAGGCGCACGTGGTCCATGCGCAAAACCTAGCGCGGGCCCCGTCGCCGAGCGTCAGTGACCGGCGACGGCATGGGGCTCGTAGCCCGACTCGAGCAGCTCGACCTCCTCGGGGGCGAGCGTGAGCGAGACAGCACCGAGCAGGTCGCCGAGCTGTGCAGGCGTCGTCACGCCGACGATGGGAGCCGAGACGGCTGGCTTCGCGAGCAGCCAAGCGAGCGCGACCTGCGCCCTGCTCGCGCCGCGGCCGCGTGCGACCGCAGCGACCCGCTCGACGATCGCTCCGTCGCTCGCCAGGTACAGCCGCTTGCCGAACTCGTCGGTCGTGCTCCTCTCGGTCGACTCGTCCCAGTCCCGGGTGAGCCTGCCCCGCGCGAGGGGGCTCCATGGGATCACACCGACTCCCTCGTCGACGCAGAGCGGCAGCATCTCGCGCTCTTCCTCCCGGTAGAGGAGGTTGTAGTGGTCCTGCATCGTCACGAACCGTGTCCAGCCGTGCGACGAGGCAGCGTGCAGCATCTTCGCGAATTGCCACGCATACATCGAAGATGCCCCGACGTAACGCGCCTTGCCCGATCTCACGACGTCATGGAGCGCCTCCACCGTCTCCTCGACGGGGACGCTCGCGTCGAAGCGGTGGATCTGGTAGAGGTCGACGTAGTCCGTGCCGAGCCGACGCAGGCTGTTGTCGATCTCCGCGAGGATCGCCTTGCGTGAGAGCCCCGCACCGTTCGGCCCTTCGTGCATCCGCCCGTTCACCTTCGTCGCGAGCACGACCTCCTCGCGGCGCGCGAAATCCGCGAGCGCTCGGCCGACGATCTCCTCGCTGCTGCCGTCCGAGTAGACGTTCGCTGTGTCGAAGAAGTTGATCCCCGCGTCGAGCGCTTGGCGGATGATGGTGCGCGAGGCCTCCTCGCCGAGACTCCACGGATGGTTGCCCCGCGCCGGATCCCCGAAGCTCATGCAGCCGAGGCACAGGTGCGAGACGTCGAGCCCCGTCGAGCCGAGCTTCACGTAGTCCATGTCGTCTCCCTCCGATCACACCGTGATGACCCTAATTGCCACAAGTGGCGACCGCTCCCGCGTCGTCGGCACGTGGTCTCACGCGTCACGATCCAGACGGAGCACAATGGTGCAGTGCCGTCCCCTGTCCCTGCGACCGCGGATCGCTCCCGACCGGTGCTGGCGGTGCGCGACCTCACCGTCGACTTCGGGCCGTTCGCCGCGCTGCGCGGCGTCGACCTCGAGGTCCTCCCCGGCGAGGTCGTCGCGCTCACAGGTGAGAACGGTGCCGGCAAGACGACCCTCGTGCGAACCATCGCGGGCGACATATCGCCGACAGGCGGGGAGATCCTTGTCGCCGGTCATCTCGTCGCCGGCGACGCGACCGTCGCACGGCGCCTCGGCGTCGCAGTCGTCTGGCAGGACCTGGCCTTCTGCGACAACATGAGCGTGGCGGCCAACCTGCTCCTCGGCCAGGAGCGGGGCCTGATCCTGCTGTCAGACGCCCGGTTCCATGCCAGGGCGGCGGCCCTCCTCGACGAGCTGGGCATCCGGCTCCACGACACCACCGAGAGCGTGCGATCGCTGTCGGGCGGCCAACGCCAGCTCCTCGCCGTCGCCCGCGCGGTGCGCGACCATCCGAAGATCCTGCTCCTCGACGAGGCGACGGCAGCCCTCGGCGTCAGCGAGTCCGCAGAGGTGGAGAGCCTCGTGCTGAGGCTCCGAGAGCAGCAGGTCGCCATCGTCCTCGTCTCCCACGACATCGAGCAGCTCTTCCGGTTGGCCGACCGGATCGTCGTCCTCAGGGACGGCAGGGTCGTGGCCGAGGTCGACCCGTCCGACGCCCATCCCGACGACGTCGTCGCGCTGGTGTCCGGACAGGAGCTCGACTCCTCGGCTCGAGGCCAGCTCACACGCTTGCACGGTCTTGCGGACCGCCTCGCCTCGAGCGACCGCTCGTCGAGCCTGTCGCTCATCTTGTCCACCCTCGGTGCAGCGCTCGGGACGGAGCGACTGTGCATCCACCTCGTGGACGGCCCGTCCCTCGCCTGCGTCGCGTCGATCGGCCTCCCGCCTCAGCTGTCGGACGCGCTCGCGCGGATCCCCGTCGGGAGCGCGGGTGGACCGCTCGGACTTGCCGCAGCGGCACGTGAGCCAGTCGTCGTCGACGACGTGCAAGGCACGGCGCCTTGGAGCCGGACGTCTGACGTCGCTGGCGACGCGCTGGTCGGGAGCTCCTGGACCGTCCCGATCACCGGTTCGGCGGGACTTCTCGGCGTCTTCAGCGTCTTCCCCCAGGCGCTCGGGCGACCACGGCGTGACGAGCTCGACCTCGTCACCCTCTACGCCGGCTATGCCGCGAGCGCCATCGAAAGGGACCGGCTCTTCGGCGAGGTCACGACTCGCAACCGCGTGCTCGAGACGCTTCGCGAGGTGCTCGAGACCCTCGCCGGGCCCGTGCCGGTCGGCGAAGGTCTCACGATGGCCGTGCGGGCGCTCCGATCCGGCCTACGTGCCGACGAGGTCGCGCTCGTTGCGCTGCCCGGAGGCTCCGGGCGCGTCTGCCGCGCCCGGGCTGCCGTGCCCGGCGCCGAAGCTCCTGACGCGCTGGTCGACGCTGCACTGTCTGCGCTGTCCGGACAGGAGCGGGCGGCGACCCCGGCTGCGTTCGCAGCCGACGCATTCCGGTGCCTCGCCGTACGGTTCCTCGCCCCCGGCGGCGACACGCTTCTCCTCGCCAGTTGGAGCAGCGGTGCTGTCCCCGAGGAGGCGACTGCGCTCATGGGCGACGCCGCGCGCTCGTTGCGCCTCGCCCTCGAGCGCGAGGAGATCGGCCAGATCCAGCAGGAGGCCGCGGCGCTGCGGCGCTCGCACGAGCTGCAGCGGGGCTTCCTCTCCCGCCTGAGCCACGAGCTGAGGACGCCCCTCACGGCCATCCGCGGCTACGCGTCGAGCCTCATGCAGACGGACGTGACGTGGGACGGCGAGTCGCAGCGCCGCTTCCTCACGCGCATCGCCGCCGAGTCGGCCAGGCTCGGGCGCCTCGTCGACGACCTCCTCGACATCTCGGCGATCGAGTCGGGCGTCATGCGACTCCAGCGGGACTGGTGCGACATTCCGCTCGTCGCGGATGCCGCAGCTGCATGCCTCCCACCGGCACAGGCAGCGGCGGTGCGCATCGACCGAGACGACGAGCTGCCCGTGGTCTGGGCGGACCACGACCGGCTGGAGCAGGTGCTCGTCAACCTCATGGACAACGCATTCCGCCACAACGCACCAGGGCGCCGCGTCGTCGTCGGCGTCCACCGCCAGGGTGGCACCAAGGTGGCGATCACCGTCGCGGACGACGGATCGGGGGTGCCCCTCGACGTCGCAGGCGCGCCGTTCGAGCCTGGGCGACGCCGTTCGAGCCCGACCGCCGGCACCGGTCTCGGCCTCTCGATCGCCAAGGGCATCGTCGACGCGCACGGCGGCACGATCGAGCTCGAACCGCAGGGACGCGGCACCACCTTCCGGATCGAGCTCCCGATCGAAGCGCCGGAACGTCTCCACGGCGAACCCGGCGAGCACCCGGCCGACGGCGACCAGCCGGTCCACAGGCCCACTCCCCCCGCCCACGCGCCGGCTGCGCGCCCACCGGCCACCGGCCATATGTACCGCGATGGCTGAAGCGACCACCGCGACGACTCGCGTCCTGCTCGTCGAGGACGACCTCAACATCGTCGACCTCATCCGCTCGAACCTCGCTGTCCGCGGCTTCGACGCGGTCGTGTCGACAGACGGCGCTCGCGTGCTCCAGCTGCTCGAGACCGAGGTGCCGGACATCGTCCTGCTCGATCTCATGCTCCCAGAGGCCGACGGCTTCGAGCTCTGCCGGATGATCCGCGAGCGCTCCTCGGTCGGGATCATCGTCGTCTCGGGGCGCGGCGGCGAGCGAGACAAGGTCACTGCTTTGAACATGGGCGCCGACGACTACATGACGAAGCCGTTCAGCATCGAGGAGCTTCTCGCCCGGATCATGGCCACCCTCAGGCGCACACGGATGCTCGCACCAGCCGAGCCCGACGAGTCGACGATCGTCGCCGGCGAGCTCGTGATCGATCTCGCCAGCCAGCAGGTCACGCGCTCCGGCGCGCCGGTGCACCTCACGCCGACGGAGTTCGCGCTCCTACGAGAGCTCGCGACGAACCGCGGAAAGCTCCTCACCCACGCGCACCTCCTCCGCCGGGTCTGGGGCCAGGGCTACGAGACCGAGACGGAGTACGTCCGCGTGTACGTCCGACGCCTGCGCGCCAAGCTCGAGGTCGAGGACAGCCCTCCGCTGATCCTCACCCAGCCACGAGCCGGCTACCGGTTCGCGCCCGGATGAGGCGTGCGGCGCCTGCCTCGCGCGCGACCAGGTCCGCTCCTCGGCGCCGGCCCGGTCGACGCTGCCGGCACGCTCGGCCGTTTACAGATTGTTCACGATGACGAGCACATGTTTACGGTGGCGTTCACGACAAGCGGCGTAACGTCCGTCCCGAAGCATCCAAGGGGCCGCCGAGGGGGCCGCGGCGGCGTTCGCCGCCGGGCTCGCCGATCGGCCCACGTCGACACAAGGGGGACATCCATGAAGCACCCGTCCAAGACGCGCGCCATCGCGCCCGTGGTGACCGCTGGCATCGTCGCTGCTGCGTTTGGCGGAGGGGCAGTCGCCTCGGCGAGCGTCCGCTCTGCTGCCAAGCCGCCGACGCTGTCCATCTCGCAGTTCAACCGCACCTTCTCGGCGATGGCGAAGCTCAAGCCGCTCGTGGCGATGGGGTCGGGCATGATCGCCGCGATCCTGCCGGACACCGTGACGTCGACCCGCTACACCGAGTTCGACGCCCC
>DAHXNN010000185.1 GCA_027365385.1 Acidimicrobiaceae bacterium
CTCTTCGGTTCGCAGTTCACCGTTCCCTATGGCACGATCTTCGCCGCGAGCGTCGTATCGGTGGTTCCGATCGCCGTGCTCGTGCTCGTGTTCCGCAAGTCGGTCGTGTCCGGCCTCACCTCGGGAGCTGTCAAAGGTTGACCAACGCACGCCGACCGGAGCCCTGGTGGCACGGTGCCTTCATCTACCAGATCTACGTCCGGTCGTGGCGCGACTCCAACGGCGACGGCTATGGCGACCTGCAGGGCGTGATCGAGGGCCTCGACTATCTCGAGTGGCTCGGGGCCGACGCGGTCTGGCTGTCGCCGACCATGCCGTCGCCCGACGACGACTGGGGCTACGACGTGTCGGACTACCTCGACGTCCATCCCGGACTGGGTTCGCTCGACGACCTCGACCGCCTCGTCAGGGAGGCGGGCATGCGGGGCATGCGCGTCCTTCTCGACCTCGTGCCCAACCACACGAGCTCCGCCCACGCCTGGTTCGTCGACGCCCGTGGTTCCCGGACGTCAGGGCACCGGGACTTCTACGTGTGGGCCGATCCCGCCCCGGGTGGCGGCCCACCCAACAACTGGCTCGACCACACAGGCGAGCCTGCCTGGACCTTCGACGAGCCGACCAGGCAGTACTACCTCCACAACTTCCTGCCTTCGCAGCCGGATCTCAACTGGTGGAACCCGTCGGTCCATGAGGCCTTCGAAGAGATCCTGCGGTTCTGGCTCGACCGCGGTGTCGCGGGCTTCCGGATCGACGTCGCCCACGGTCTGTACAAGGACGCGGAGCTCCGCGACGACCCACCGGCGGACCCGGAGGACCCGAGGGGGCGCAACGGGCTCCTGCCCGCCTACAGCGCGAACCGCCCCGAGGTCCACGGTGTCTACCGGGACTGGCGCAGGATCGCGGAAGGGTACTCGCCGCCGGCCGTCCTCCTCGGCGAGACCTGGGTACGCGAGGTCAGCGAGCTCGCGGCGTTCTACGGCGACGACGACGAGCTCCAGCTCGCGTTCAACTTCCCCTTCGTCTTCGCCGACTTCCGAGCCGACGCGATGCGATCCGTCGTGGCGCGGACCTTTGCGAGCCTCCGTCCGGGTGCGTGTCCGGTCTGGACGGCGTCCAACCACGACATCTCACGCTTCGCGACGCGTTGGTGCGACGGTGACGAGAGGAGGATCCGACTCGCGCTCGGGGTCCTTGCGACCCTGCCCGGTGCGGTTGTGCTCTACTACGGCGACGAGATCGGGATGCTCGACGTCGACGTGCCGCCGGCGCTGCAGCGCGATCCGATGACGATGAACGGGCGCGCAGGGGGACCCTGCCGGGACAGGTCGCGCACGCCGATGCAGTGGTCCCGTGGCCCGACGGGAGGTTTCGCTCCTGAGGGTGTCCTCACGTGGTTGCCTCTCGGGGATGCGACCGCTGCGAACGTCGCGGACGAACGAGCCGATCCCACATCCGTCATCTCGTGGACACGCGAGCTCCTGGGGATCCGCCGCCGGTACTTGCGTGGCAGCGTGGCCTCCTACGAGGAGCTGCCCGGGGGGACCGACCAGTGGGTCTACCGCGCGGGTCCTCTCGTGGTGAGGGCGAACTTCTCCGAGGACAGGGTGCAGGTCGCTGGGGTCGGGGAGGTGCTGTTGCGCTCGAGCGCGGCGCCAGTGGGCGACGGCGCAGCGACCGGTGGCAGCCTCGAGCTCGCGCCCTGGGAGTGCGTCGTCACGGCGGAATTGCCGTGACAGGGCTGGACGCGGTGGGGTGGTCCGCGGTTACGCTGCAGGACGAGGAGTGCGAGTCTCGGCGCTGCCGGGCTCCACGGGGGAAGGAGAGCTGATGGCGCCGATCACCATCGACAAGGTGACCAAGGTCTACCCGAACGGTTTCGAGGCTGTGCACGAGCTCGAGCTCGAAGTGGCCGACGGGGAGTTCATGGTCCTGGTCGGCCCGTCGGGATGTGGCAAGACGACCGCCCTGCGCATGGTCGCCGGGCTCGAGGACATCAGCGGTGGGACGCTCCGCATCGGCGAGCGCGTGGTCAACGACGTCTCGTCGAAGGACCGCGACATCGCGATGGTCTTCCAGAACTACGCGCTCTATCCGCACATGACGGTGGCTGAGAACATCGGGTTCGCGCTGAAGCTCCGGAAGCTGCCGAAGGCGGAGATCAAGAAGAAGGTCGAGGATGCGGCATCGATCCTCGGCCTCACGGAGTGGCTCGACCGCAAGCCGGGACAGCTCTCCGGTGGCCAGCGCCAGCGGGTGGCGATGGGCCGGGCGATCGTGCGCGAGCCCAGCGTGTTCCTCATGGACGAGCCTTTGTCCAACCTCGACGCGAAGCTACGCGTCCAGATGCGCGCCGAGGTCGCCCGCATCCAGAGGCGCCTCGGCGTGGCGACGCTCTACGTCACCCACGACCAGGTCGAAGCGATGACGATGGGCGACCGTGTCGCAGTGATGCGCGCGGGAGTGCTCCAGCAGTGTGACAACCCTCAGGTCCTCTACGACCACCCGAGCAACCTGTTCGTCGCCGGGTTCATGGGGTCGCCCGCGATGAACCTCTTCGAGGCGAGCCTCGGGGAGGGTGCGTCGAGCGCTCTCGTCGGCTCGCAGCGGATCGCTCTTCCGGACTCGTTGCACGCGACGCGGCCCGCATTGCGCTCGTACGCGAATCGTCCCGTGATCCTCGGGATCCGGCCTGAGGACCTCCTCGTCGAGGGCGACAGCATCCCGACCGGCAGTGACTACTCGCCCCTCGAGGGAGACATCGAGCTTGTCGAGGCGCTCGGCTCGGAGCTGCTCGTCCACTTCACGACGGATGCGCATCGCGTCGAGGCCGAAGGAGCCAAAGAGGCCGACGCGGAGGGCCTGAACGCTGGATCGCTGACGAAAGGCGGCGAAGGCGTCGCCCGCGTCGAGCCCCGGGCCCAGCTTCTCGCGGGACGCCGTGTCCGCTTCATGCTCAACCCGGCCCGTCTGCACTTCTTCGACGCCACGAACGGCAAGGCGATCACGAGCTGAGCTGGCGTCCGCCCGCTGATTCGACGCGGGCGGACCCACCTTCGCCAGACTTGTCGCGCGCCGGGTAGCCTCGCCGCCGTGCCGGTGCAATTCGTCATCGTCGGAGGTGGACCTGCAGGCGTCGAAGCTGCGGCAACGGCTTCTCGTCTCGGGGCCGAGGTCACGCTCGTCGAGCGTGAGGTCATCGGGGGCGCGGCGAACCTGTGGGACTGTATCCCGTCGAAGGCCATGATCGCGACTGGCGGTGCCATCGCGATGACACGTCGATCGGCAGCGCTCGGGTTGGAGCGCGCGTCGGCTGGCGTGGATCTCGACGCGCTCCGCGAGCGCGTCCGCTCGATCTCGCAGGGACTTGCGAGCTCGACCACGCGCCAGCTCGAGAGCCAGGGCGTGCGCATGGTCCGTGGGAGCGGGCGGCTGGTCGGACCTCACCAGGTGCAGATCTCTCCCTATGAGCCGGAGGGGCACCCCGCCGACCCGTTCGTCGCTGAAGCCGATGCGATCCTCGTCGCGACGGGGTCCACGCCTCGGGTCCCGGAATGGGCGGTCGTCGACGGCGATCGTGTCCTCGTCACGCGGCAGGCGTACCCGCCGTCGAAGGTTCCCGACCATCTGGTCGTCATCGGCTCGGGAGTGACGGGCGTCGAGTTCGTCCACATGTTCCGCTCGCTCGGCTCCCGTGTCACGCTCATCGTCTCGCGTCAGCAGGTGCTCCCGCAGAAGGATCCCGAGGTCGCCGCTGCGCTCGAGTCCGACTTCCTCGCAACCGGGGTCAAGCTCGTCAAGGGGGCGCGAGCGGTCGGGATCGAGCGCTCCGATACCGGAGTCGTCGTCTCCTGCGACGACGGTCGGTCGGTGGCGGGCTCCCACGCGCTCCTTGCGATCGGGTCGATCCCCTCGTCGGCCGGACTGGGCCTCGACGCGGCGGGAGTCCAGAGGACCGAGTCCGGCTACGTGCCGGTCAACCACCACTGCCAGTCGAGCGTGCCGCACATCTATGTCGCTGGCGACCTGTCCGGGCGCCTGCCGCTCGCCTCGGTAGCTGCGATCCAGGGCCGCAAGGTTGCTGAGCACGTCACGGGCCTGCACACCCGTGAGCACCGTCACCTCGACTATGACAAGGCTGCCTCGGCGATCTTCACGGAGCCGGAGATCGCAGACGTGGGCCTCGCGGAGGCCGAGGCGTTCGCGCTCGGGCGCAAGATCCGCGTGACGAAGGTTCCCTTCGCGACCAACGCGAAGGCCATGATCGACGGGGATCCTCGCGGGTTCGTCAAGCTGATCTCGGACCCTGCCACGGGCGTCGTGCTCGGCGGATCGATCGTCGGGGCGCATGCTGCGGAGCTGATCAGCGTCATCGCAGTGGCCGTGACCGCTCACCTGCGGGTGCAGGATCTCTCCGAGACACTGTTCGTCCACCCGGCGCTCGCGGAGGCGCTGTCTGCCGCCGCGGAGTAGCGGGCACGAATCGCTCCCGAGCTAGCCGGCGCGGAGGGCGATGCCGTCGGCGAGAAGAGCTCTCGCGGCGACGACGTCCACTGGTCTCGGGCCGTCACCGTCGCCGGGGACCTCGAGGATCGCAGGGACGCCGTCGAGCAGGGGATGGCTGACGAGACAGGCGAGCGCGGTGGCGCCGATCTCGCCTTCGCCGAGGTTGGCGTGCCTGTCGCGGTTGGCTCCGAGCGGCACGAGCGAGTCGTTGAGGTGGATGCATCCGAGGCGGGCGAGCCCGGTCGTGCGGTCGAGGTCCGCGACGATGCTGTCAGCGGCTCCTATTGTCGAGTAGTTGCCTCCCGAGGCGAACAGGTGCTGCGTGTCGAGGCACGTACCGAGCCGCTCGTCGTCGCCTGCCGCGTCGAGGATCCGGGCGAGCTCGGCGAAGCTCCGCCCGACGGTGCCCCCGGCCCCGGCGGCATTCTCGAGCAGCAGGGGGCAGCAGGTGTAGCTGAGCTCGGCGCTGGCGTCGTCGAGCGCACCGAGGATCGCGCCGACCACCTGCACGAGCACCGCGTCGATGCCGGCGCCACGGTGGCTGCCGACGTGGAGCACGACCCCAGATGCCCCGATGGCGCTCGCCGCGACGAGGTTCTCGACGAGGCAGCGGTGCGACTTGGCGAGCAGCGCCTCGTCTGCGGCTGCGAGGTTGACGAGGTAGGTGGCATGGCAGAACGTCGCACGCACGCGCGGGTGGGCCGCTTGTGCCACCGCGTACGAGGTCAGCTCGTCGTGGCTGCGAGCCGAGCTACGCCACGTGCGCGGGCTCTGCGTGAAGATCTGGACGACGTCGGCTCCCAAGGCGTCGCCCCGATCGAGCGCCTTCACGAGGCCTCCCGCCGAGCTCACGTGGGCGCCGATCTGCATGGTGCGAGGGTAGTCGTGCCCGTGTCCGGAGCGCGGGGCCGGGGGAGCCGGGGCGGGGCGTAACCTTGCCGGGTGGCCAAGACGTACTTCCTCCGCACATTCGGCTGCCAGATGAACGAGCACGACTCGCGTCGCATCGCGGCCGACCTCGAGGCGGATGGCATGGTTGCCACGGACGATCTCGAGCAAG
The DNA here is from genome assembly GCA_027365385.1 of Acidimicrobiaceae bacterium. Classification (GTDB taxonomy): domain Bacteria; phylum Actinomycetota; class Acidimicrobiia; order Acidimicrobiales; family Bog-793; genus JAJZCK01. The sequence goes on from DAHXNN010000185.1 coordinate 5,564, forward strand.
CCGACGTCGTCGTCCTCAACACGTGCTGCATCCGCGAGAATGCCGACAACAAGCTCTACGGCCACCTCGGCCACCTCAAGTCGCTGCGGGACCGCCGGCCAGGGTTGCAGATCGCCGTCGGCGGCTGTCTCGCCCAGAAGGACCAGGGTGGCCTGCTCGACCGAGCGCCGTTCGTCGACGTCGTGTTCGGCACGCACAACGTCGGCCGCGCCCCGGCGCTGCTCCGGCTGGCGGCCGAGCGAGGCGAGCCCGTGCTCGAGGTGCTTTCGGCGCCGGCGACCGAGGCGGACGCCTTCGCGTCTGCCCTTGCGATCCGGTCCGACCTGCCACACGCAGCCTGGGTGACGATCCAGGTCGGCTGCGACAACTCGTGCTCCTTCTGCATCGTCCCGACCGTGCGGGGGCGCGAGCAGAGCCGCCCCTTCGACGAGCTCGTCGGCGAGGTCTCGACCCTCGCCCGGAGCGGGACCGTCGAGGTGACCCTCCTCGGGCAGAACGTGAACTCCTACGGGCGCGATCTCACCGGTCGGCGCCCGCTCTTCGCCGAGCTGCTGCGTGCCGTCGGGGCGGTCGAGGGGATCCGCCGGGTGCGCTTCACGAGCCCGCACCCGAAGGACCTGCGTCCCGAGACCATCGCAGCGATGGCCGAGACCGATGCCGTCTGCGAGCAGCTTCACCTGCCGCTGCAGTCCGGCAGCGACCGTGTGCTCGCCGCTATGCGCCGTGGCTACACGGCGCGGCGCTACCTGGAGCGGATCGCAGCAGCGCGCGCGGCGATCCCCGACCTGGCGGTGACGACCGACGTCATAGTGGGATTTCCGGGCGAGACGGAGGAGGACTTCGAGCGGACGCTCGAGGTCGTCGCCGAGGCGGGCTACGACAGCGCGTATACGTTCATCTTCTCCCCCCGCCCCGGCACGCGTGCCGCGGGGATGCTCGACGAGGCTATCCCGGACCCGGTGGTCGCCGATCGCTTCGCCCGCCTCACGGCCGTCGTCGAGCGGTCGGCCCTCGTCCGGCACGGCGCGCGCGTCGGCGTCGTCGAGGAGGTGCTCGTCGAGGGGCCGTCGAAGAAGGATCCGGAGGTTCTCACGGGTAGGACGCGCCAGGGAAAGCTCGTCCACTTCGCACCCGTGGAAGGTGCGATGGGGCTCGGGCCCGGGAGCTTCGCGAACGTCCGGGTGACCGCTTCGGCTCCCCACCACCTAGCTGGTGAGCTCGTCGCGGTGACCACAGCGGCAGCCACGGCCGCGGCGACCCGGCGGCGGATCGCCGTGCCGCTCGTCGTGGGCTGAGGGCCGCACCGACCCGGGAGCACCGGGGAGCCGACCTAGACTGACCAGCCGTGAGCGTCTTCGCGAAGGTCCTGCGTGCAGGTGAGGGAAAGAAGGTCCGGAGCCTCGCGAGCATCGTCCCGCTGATCAACGCTCTCGAGCCCGAGGTCGCCGCGATGAGCGACGAGGAGCTCGCGCATATGACCGTCGCTTTCAAGGAGCGAGTCGAGGCGGGCGAGGACCTCAACGACCTGCTCGTGGAAGCGTTCGCCGTGGTCCGGGAGGCAGCCGGCAGGACCATCGGACAGCGTCACTACGACGTCCAGCTCATGGGTGGGATGGCGCTGCACTTCGGCTGGATCGCCGAGATGCGGACCGGCGAGGGCAAGACCCTCGTATCCACCCTCGCGAGCTACCTCAACGCGCTCGGTGGCAAGGGTGTCCACATCGTCACCGTCAACGACTACCTTGCCCGGCGGGACGCGCAGTGGATGGGCACGATCCACCGTTTCCTCGGGCTCGAGGTAGGCCTGGTCGTGCCCGAGGTCGACTCGCCCGAGCTCAAGCGGCTCGCCTACGGCGCGGACATCACCTACGGGACGAACACCGAGCTCGGCTTCGACTACCTCCGCGACAACATGGCCGTCGACCGCGACCAGATGGTCCAGCGGGGGCACAGCTTCGCGATCGTCGACGAGGTCGACTCGATCCTGATCGACGAGGCTCGGACGCCGCTCATCATCAGCGGGCCTTCGGACGAGTCCACGAGGATGTACTACCAGTTCGCGAGCGTCGTGCGGACGTTGAAGCGGGACGACGACTACGAGGTCGACGAGGAGAAGCGGACGGTCGTCCCGAGCGAGTCGGGGATCGCGAAGGTCGAGCGCCAACTCGGCGTCGAGAACCTCTACGACGCGGTCGCTGTCAACTACGTCCACCAGCTCGGCAAGGCGCTCGAGGCCAAGGAGCTCTACCACCGGGACAAGGAGTACATCGTCGCCGGCGGCGAGGTGCACATCGTCGACGAGTTCACCGGGCGCATCCTCGAGGGGCGACGCTGGTCCGACGGCCTCCACCAAGCGGTCGAGGCCAAGGAGCGCGTTCGCATCAAGGAGGAGAACCACACCTGGGCGACGGTCACCTTGCAGAACTACTTCCGTATGTACGACAAGCTCGCCGGGATGACTGGCACGGCGGAGACCGAAGCGGCGGAGTTCGCGTCGACGTACGACCTGCAGGTCGTCCCTATCCCGACGCATCGCCCGATGGTCCGAGCGGACCAGCCCGACCTCGTGTTCAAGACCGAGGACGGCAAGTTCAAGGCCGTCGTCGAGGACATCGCCGACCGGTACGAGAAGGGCCAGCCCGTCCTCGTGGGCACTGCGTCGGTCGAGAAGTCCGAGCACCTCTCGCGCCTGCTCGACAAGCAGGGCATCCCTCATTCCGTGCTCAACGCGAAGCAGCACGCCCGTGAGGCGCACATCGTCGCCCAGGCCGGCCGGCTCCACGGCGTCACCGTCGCGACGAACATGGCGGGTCGTGGCGTCGACATCCTCCTCGGGGGCAACCCCGAGGAGCTAGCTCGCGACGCGGTCGTCGCCGAGGGCCTCGACCCCGACAGCGAGGACGGTGCGGCACGGACGGCACAGCTCCTCGGCAAGTTCGCCGCAGTGTGCGCGGCGGAAGCGGACGCCGTGCGCGAGCTCGGCGGGCTCTACGTGCTCGGCAGTGAGCGGCACGAGAGTCGCCGGATCGACAACCAGCTCCGTGGCCGCGCCGGCCGTCAGGGAGACCCCGGAGAGAGCAGGTTCTTCCTCTCGCTCGAGGACGAGCTCATGCGGCTGTTCGCGAGTGGCGCGATGAGCTGGGTCATGGACCGGGCGCTGCCCGAGGACGTGCCGATCGAGGCCCGCATGGTGAGCCGGGCGATCGAGCGTGCGCAGAACACGGTGGAGGCGCGCAACGCGGAGGTGCGCAAGGACGTCCTCAAGTACGACGAGGTGATGAACGAGCAGCGCAAGGTCATCTACGAGCGTAGGCTGCAGATCCTCGACGGCGAGGACCTGCGCGAGTACACGCTCGGGCTCCTCGAGTCCACACTCGACCGTGTCGTCACTGCAGCCTGCCCGACGGACTTCGCCGAGGAGTGGGACCTCGAGCGTCTCGTCAACGAGCTCGCTCAGTACTACCCGACTGAGTTCAGCGTCGCCGACCTCGAGCAGGCGGAGACCGTCGAGCAGCTCGTCGAGAGCGTCGTCGCCGACGCCGTCGAGCACTACGAGGAGCGCGAGCGCACGATGCTCGGCGGTGAGGAGATGGCCCGCCAGATCGAACGGCAGATCATGCTCCAGATCATCGACCAGCGCTGGCGCCTGCACCTTTCTGAGATGGACCATCTGCGCGAGGGCATCCACCTGCGCGGTATCGCCCAGACCGATCCCCTCGTCGCGTGGCAACGCGAAGGGTTCGAACCGTTCGGAAAGCTGATGGAGTCGATCGACGACGACTACGTGCGCTACGTGATGCACGTCCAGCTCCTCGTGGAGCAGGAGGCTGCTCCGGACTTCACCCAGGCGAGCTTCGAGGCGGCGGAGGACCCGGCATGGGGTCTCGGCGCCGCCGCTATAGCTGGCGAGACGTCGGACGCGTCGAGCGACAGCCCGGCCCCGGCTGCACAGCCCGCCGTGCTCGGCGCCTCGACGGTCGCGCCTCGCGACGAGCAGCCGCGCCCGACCCGGCCAGCCGCGGCCGCCTCTGCACCTCTCGCGGGGATCCAGGCGGCGGAGAAGCTCGGGCGCAACGATCCGTGCTGGTGCGGGAGCGGCAAGAAGTACAAGCTCTGCCACGGCGCCAGCTGAGCGTGGCCGACCTGCCGGGCGACGGCACGGCTATGTCCGTGCCCGAGCCGAGGGGTGAGATCCCCCACGAGCTTGCCGAGCTGTCCGGCCGCCTCGAGGCTGCTGGCGCGTACCTCCACCTCGACGAGCAGCGCGCCGCGCTCGTCCGCCTCGAGGTGGACATCGCCGCGCCGGAGCTGTGGACGGACACCGCGCGTGCACGCGAGGTGACGGCCGCGTACGGGCGGGCGAAGAGCGTCGTCGACGGGCTCGACGACCTGGCACGGCGTCTGGGAGACGCGACCGAGCTCTACCAGATCGCCGACGAGGAGGGACCCGAGTCGGTCGCTTCCGTCGCGGAGGAGATCGAGTCCGTGATCGCACACGTCGGTCGCGCCCTCGGCGAGCTCGAGCTGCGCAGCCTGTTCTCGGGCGAGCACGACGAGCGGGACGCCGTCGCCGAGATCCACGCGGGTGCTGGTGGGACCGATGCGCAAGGCTGGTCCGAGATGATGCTCCGCATGTACTTGCGTTGGGCGGAGCGCCGGGGCTTCTCGGTCGAGGTGGACGAGGTCACGCCTGGCGGGGAGGCAGGGATCTTGTCGGCGACCTTCATCGTTCGCGGCCCGAATGCGTACGGCCTGCTCACGGCCGAGCGTGGCGTCCATCGTCTCGTCCGCATGTCCCCCTACGATTCCCAGCACCGCCGCCAGACGAGCTTCGCCTCGTTCGAGGTGACGCCGTTCCTCGACGACCTCGCGGACGAGGTTCCGATCGACGACAAGGACCTGCGCATCGACACGTACCGGTCGTCGGGCGCCGGCGGCCAGCACGTCAACGTGACGGACTCGGCCGTGCGCGTCACCCATCTGCCGACCGGGATCGTGGTCTCGTGCCAGAACGAGCGCAGCCAGCACCAGAACAAAGCCAAGGCGATGCAGATCCTCGCCGCCAAGCTCGCCGAGGTACAGCGCGAGCAGCGCCTCGCCGAGCTCTCCGAGCTGACCGGTCCCCAGCACAAAGTGGAGTGGGGGAGCCAGATCCGCTCGTATGTGCTCGCCCCGTACCAGCTCGTGAAGGACCTACGGACCGAGCACGAGACCGGGAACGTCGACGCGGTGCTCGACGGCGATATCGAGGACTTCATGGTGGCCTACCTGCGCTGGCGCAGGACGGGGACCTCCTGATCCTCCGGGGTCCGAGGCGCGGAGCGGCGCGGCTGGTAGGCTTCGAGAGATCGGAGAGCGGCGTCGACCGCCCCTCTCGACGGCGGGAGCACACCCGGCCGGCCTGGGTGGGCACGGACCGGTAGCGCCACAGGTCGATGGTGGGTGCCTAGACGGCAGACCCCCGGGAAGAGGACCATGATCCGCTTCGACAACGTCACGAAGAGCTACAAGAACCTTCGGCCTGCGCTCGACGACATCTCTCTCGAGATCCAAAAGGGCGAGTTCGTGTTCCTCGTCGGTTCCTCGGGGTCCGGCAAGACGACCTTCTTGAAGCTCCTCCTGCGCGAGGAGGTGCCTGATTCCGGGACGGTGTGGGTCGCCGGCCGTGACATCGGCGAGCTCTCCCAGTGGCGGGTGCCCTATCTCCGGCGCAACCTGGGCTGCATCTTCCAGGACTTCCGCCTGCTGCCCAACAAGACGGTGACGGAGAACGTGGCGTTCGCGCTCGAGGTCATCGGTCGGCCCCGGACCGTCGTCCGGACCCAGGTCGCGCAGGTGCTCGACCTCGTCGGTCTCGGGGAGAAGGGCGACCGGATACCCGAGGAGCTCTCCGGTGGCGAGCAGCAGCGGGTGGCTGTCGCCCGGGCCTTCGTGAATCGGCCGCTCGTCCTGCTCGCCGACGAGCCGACGGGCAACCTCGACCCTGCGACCACCCAGGGGATCATGAAGCTGCTCGACCGGATCAACCGGACGGGGACGACCGTCGTGATGGCGACCCACGACGTCGGGATCGTCGACACGATGCGCAGGCGCGTCGTCCAGCTCGACCAGGGGCGTCTCGTGCGGGATCAGGCCCGAGGCGTCTACGGCTTCGGCGAGGACATGACGGTCTCGTCGAGGGGCGTGCCTGCGATATCGGTGGCGGGCGCAGCCGACGCCGGGTACGACGCCGCAGGCGACCCACTCACTGGTCGCGTCGCCACCGTACGCGCCCGCAGGGGTACCCGTTGAGCGTACGAGTGCACGTCGACCCGTACGCCCGCTATCCCATCCGAAGGGGTGGATCGCTGGCACTCGTCAGGGGCGGCAGCTTCTGATGGCGGTGTCGTTCGAGTATGTCGCCAAGGAGACGGCTACCAACCTCTGGCGCAACCGCATGATGGCGCTTGCCGCCATCTTGACCGTCGCTGTGTCGCTCTCCCTCGTGGGCACCGCGCTGCTGCTGCGCCAGGCTGTCAACCGCCAGATCGGCCAGTGGAGCAACAACGTCAGCCTGCAGATCTTCATGGACGCCGGCGCGACGAGCACGCAGGTCACGAGCGTGCGCTCGACGATCGCGCAGACTCCGCAGATCACGCGGTGCTCCTATCTCGACCACGCGCAGTCCTACGCGCAGGCCAAGCAGGTGCTGGCCGGCTCACCGACGGCGATCGCTGCTCTCACTCCTGCGACGACACCGACAGTGTTCAAGTGCCAGCTGAAGAGCCCCGGTGACGCCGCGACGGTCGCGACGACCTTCAACTCGGGCGTCCCCGGCGTCTATCAGGCGACCTCGCCGAGCCAGAGCATCCGGGTCATGCAGCAGGTGACGAACGTCCTCCAGCTGATCCTGCTCGTCATCGCGATCGTGCTGCTCGTCTCCTCGCTCGTGCTCATCTTGAACGCGATCCGCATGGCGATCTTCGCGCGCCGTCGCGAGGTCGGCGTCATGAAGCTCGTCGGAGCGACGAACTGGTTCATCCGCGTCCCGTTCATGCTCGAGGGTCTCGTCCAGGGAGTGCTCGGCGCGCTCGCCGCGGTCGTCATCGTGCTGCTGTCGAACATCGGCGTGAGCTACCTCATCCGGCACTACAAGGTGTCGGTGCTCGGCTCGGCCGTGCTCCCGGTGCACGACCTCGTCGTCACCGAGCTTGTCGTCGTGCTGATCGGTGTCGTCGTCGGGGTCGCGGGGTCCTCGGTCGCCGTCCGGCGCTTCCTCGACGTCTGACGCGGCGCGTCGGTGCGCGCCCTCGAGGCGATCGACAGCTGGGGTGCGTCCCACGCGAGCGCAGGGGTGGTCACCCGCTCCGGTGTCGCCGACGCGCGAGGCGAGATCGCCGTGTCGCTTCCCTGGGCCTCGGTCACGAAGGTGTGCACTGCCCTTGCTGTGCTCGTCGCTGCCGAGGAGGGCAGCCTCTCGCTCGACGATGCCGCCGGGCCGCCGGGTTCTACGGTCCGACACCTGCTCGCCCACGCATCGGGACTCGGTCCGAGCGATCCGGTGGCGCCTCTGGCACGCCCCGGGACGCGGCGGATCTACTCCAACGCAGGCTTCGAGGTGCTCGGACGCCATCTCGAGCTGAAGACGGGGATGGGCTTCGAGGAGTACCTCGTTGCCGGTGTGCTCGAACCGCTGGCGATGGAGGGGACGCGCATCGACGGCACGGCTGCGGCAGGGGCGGTGGGCCCGCTCGTGGACCTCCTCGCGCTCGTAGCGGAGCTCCTCGCTCCGACGGTCGTCTCCAGGGAGATCCTCGACGAGGCTGCAACGGTGGCGTTCCCGGAGCTCGTCGGGGTCCTCCCGGGCTTCGGCCGTCAGTCGCCGTGCGACTGGGGCCTCGGCGTCGAGCTGCGCGGCACGAAGACACCCCACTGGACGGGGACGCGTAACTCCCCCGCGACATTCGGGCACTTCGGCCAAAGTGGCACCTTCCTCTGGGTCGACCCCGTCGCCGGCGTTGCCTGCGCCGTGCTGACCGACCGGGCGTTCGGACCATGGGCGACGACGGCTTGGCCGACGCTGGCCGACGCCGTCCTCGACGAGCTGGCCTGATAGCGCTGGGCTACGCTTTTTCGATGACGGTGAGACTGCAGGGAAGTCGCTCGCTCGAGGCAAGGCCGGTACGGTGAAAGGCGTCCTGCTCGCTGGCGGCACAGGCAGCCGCCTCTATCCTTTGACGCGCATCACGAACAAGCACCTCCTGCCGATCTACGACAGGCCGATGATCTCCTACGCGGTCGAGGCCCTCGTCAAAGCCGGGATCACCGAGATGATGGTCGTCACGGGTGGGACCCACGCCGGGGAGTTCCTCAGGCTCCTGTCGAACGGCGAAGGCCACGGAGTCGACCGGCTCTGCTATGCCTACCAGGACCGCCCGGGCGGCATCGCAGAAGCGCTCGGACTAGCGGAGCGCTTCGTCGGCGACGATCCCGTGCTCGTCATGCTCGCGGACAACGTGTTCGGCCGGACTATCCGTCCGACGGTGGAGGCCTTCGGGCAGCAGCGCACCGGCGCACGGATCGTCCTCGCGCCGGTCGAAGAGCCAGAGCATCTCCGCCATCTCGGCGTTCCGGAGCTCGCGGGAGACGGTCGGGTCGCGCGCATCGTGGAGAAGCCGGACGATCCGCCGAGCAGCTACTGCGTCACGGGCGTGTACTGCTACGACCCGACGGTGTTCTCGGTCATAGCGGCGCTCGAGCCGTCGGGGCGCGGCGAGCTCGAGATCACCGACGTGAACAACCACTTCGTCGAGGCGGGCGCGATCTCCTACGACGTCCTCGACGGCTTCTGGGGCGACGCGGGCGAGTCGATCGACGCGTACTACGCGGTCAACGACCACGTGCGCCGGTCCGGGGCGAACCGCGGCTGACTGTTCGCCGGTGCGTGCGGCGCGACCTAGGCGCCCGATGCCGGCCATCCCCGGTAGGGCGCAGGCAGGTGGAGAGCTCCTGGGCGCCAGTGTGACGGCGTGAATGGGAGCGACCGGGGCACCATCTCGAACAGCCAGCGCCCGGCGTTCGCCCGGGTCCAACTGTTGTGCCCGGCGACGCGGACGATGTTCTCGATGCCGGCCGGGTGCGAGGCGAGAGCGGCGAGCGCACGTCCGAGCCGATGCTCGACGGCTAGCCGATCTCGCACCTCGGCGCCGTAGCGGGCGGCTGCGCGCTCGGGCGCACCGGCACCGGAAGCGACGATCGCCGCCGCAGCAGCCGTCCCCGTCTCGAGGGCCTGGGCGATCCCCTCGCCGGTGAACGGATCTGCAGCGCTCGCGGCGTCGCCGACGTAGAGCACACGTCCGTTCCGTGCCGAGGTCTCGACATGGTCGATGCCGGCAGGTATCGGCCATGAGCGGGAAGCGCGCTCGAAGATCGCACCCGGGCCGAGCAAGGATCGCAGGAAGGGCCCGGCGAGCTCCTCCCGCCAGGCGGCCGCGAGCTCGCGCCCGGCGACGCCGGTGCGGCGCTGCATGCAGATCCCTATGTTCGCGGTTCCGTCACCGATCGGGAACGACCACGCGTAGCCGGGGAGCAGGCGCGGCGTGAACCAGACCCACATGCGGTCGCCGCCGGGACCGTCGACGCCCGTCGCGTACGCGCGAAAGCCGTGAAGCCCGCCGGGGAGGACGCGGTTGCGCCCTGCTCGCCGCGCGCCAGCCCCGACCAGACCACGGACCCGAGACCACGCGCCGTCTGCGGCGACGACGAGACGCGAGCGAAGCTCGAGGCCCCCGTTGAAGTAGCTGGCGCAACCGCGTGCTGCGGATTCATCGACGTCGAGCCGCTCGAGGCCATGCCCCTCGACGACCTCGACGCCCGCGTCGCGTGACAGCTCGACGAGCGCAGCGTCGAGGTCGAACCGCCGCGCGACGGCGGCGTGGCACTCTCCGGCTGGGGAGAGCGGGAGGTCGGCGACCGTGCCACGTGGCGACCGGATGGCGAGCGAGTGCACGGGCGTGAACGACGCCACGGCGGCGGGACGTAGCCCGAGCTCCTCGAGGCGGCGCAGCGCGCCTGCCGTCAACCCGTCCCCGCAGCACTTGTCGCGGGGAAAACGTGCCCGGTCCACCATCACGACGCGTAGCCCACCCCGTGCGAGAGCTGTCGCCGCAGAGCTTCCCGCCGGTCCCGCACCGACGACGACGACGTCGGACTCCATGCGGCGGCTCATGACGCCGGCGTGGCGTCCCCGCCGCCTGTCGCGGCAGCAAGCGCCATCGCGAGCGTGGGGCGCACGAACCGGTAGCCCGTCCGCGCCAACTCTGCGGGCAGCACCCTCTGGCTGACGCACAGGATCTCGTCGGTCACCTCACGTCCGGCCACCAGCGCGAGCACCGTCTCCGGCACCGCGAGGAGCGTGGGGCGGTGGACGGCAGCTCCGAGGGCTCGTGTCAGCTCCGCGTTGCGGACCGGCGTCGGGGCGGTCGCGTTGCACGGGCCGGCGAGGTCGGCGGTCCCCGCCGCGTGGAGCAGCGCGCCGACCTCGTCCTCGAGCGCTATCCAGCTCGTCCACTGCCGGCCGGAGCCGAGCCGTCCTCCGAGACCGAATTGGAAAAGTGGACGTTGCAAGCCGAGGGCTCCACCACCGGGCCCGAGCACGACGCCGGTCCGCAGGTTCACGACGCGCACCCCGCTCTCGCGGGCGGGCGACGTCGCCTCTTCCCACGCTCGGCACACCCCGGCGAGCGTTCCCGTGCCGGGGGTGCTCGTCTCGTCGAGCGTCTCTTCCCCCCGGTCGCCGTAGAAGCCTATTGCGGACATCGCCACGAGGGTCGGCGCCGACGAGCCGAGCGCCGCAAGCGACCGTGCGACGGCGTCCGTCGTCACGACACGGCTCGAGCGGATGCGCTCGCGTTTCGCTGCGCTCCACCGCCACGGCGTGATCGGCTCACCGGAGAGGTGGAACACGACGTCGATCCCGCGGAGGCCGTCTGGGCCGAGGCCGGTCGCGTCGATCCTCCGCGCCGAGAGGTCGAGCATCGCGTCTCCCGGGCGTGGATCGCGCCGCACGAGGCGGTGCACGACGTCTCCTCGGGAGACGAGCCGAGCGCAAAGCGCAGACCCCAGGTAGCCGCTTGCTCCGCTGACGAGAGCTCGCACCGTCCATCACCTCGATTCTGTCAACGAGCCTAACTGCCCGCGAGGCGCTGGCTCCCGACGCCGCCACCGGGGAGGCGACCGACGCAACGGCACCGTGACGCCACGTCCCGTGCTCGCCGGCCGGTAGGATCCGCAGTGTGGACGACGACGAGCAAACGATCGTTCCCCCGGGCCCAGGTGCAGCCTCAGCTGCCGGTGCCCTCGGGCTCAATGCCTGGCTGGTCGAGGAGAAGTACCAGGAGTTCCGCACCGACCCGTCGTCGGTTAGCGAGAGCTGGCGCGAGTTCTTCGCCGACTACCCGAGCCTCCTCGCATCGCCGTCGGAGCGGTCGAGGCCGCCACTCCGCTCGAGCCTGGTGGCTGCGTTGCCGGGGCAGGGCACGCCCGTCGCCAGCTCTATTGGCGGCGCGCCTGCAATGCCGGCGACTGCAGCCGCGCCTGAGCCCCTCCGAGGAACTGTCCCGGTCCCGGCCGCCGCATCTGCTACGGCCGCCGCAGCTGCTCCGGTCCCTGCCGGCGATCCGGCTCCGGCCCTGCTGCGCGGAGCCTCGGCACGCATCGTCGAGAACATGGTCCGTAGCCTCGGCGTGCCGACGGCGACGAGCGTCCACCCTGTCCCGGCGAAGCTCCTCGAGGTCAACCGCCGGATCGTCAACGAGCACCTCGCCCGCACCTCCGGCGGCAAGGTCAGCTTCACCCATCTCGTCGGATGGGCGGTGGTGCGAGCGCTCCACGACGTTCCCGCGCTCAATGCGCGCTTCGTCGAGGACGCGGACGGCAAGGGCACTCCGGGCGTCGTCCGGCACGAGCACGTCGGCCTCGGGATAGCGATCGACCTCGAGCGGCCAGGGGGCGGTCGGAGCCTTCTCGTGCCCTGCGTGCGCGACGCGGACACACTCGACTTCGCAGGCTTCCTCCACGCCTACGAGGACCTCGTGCGCAAGGCGCGCAGTGCCAAGCTAGCTGTCGAGGACTTCGCGGGGGTCACCGTCACCTTGACGAATCCCGGCACGCTCGGGACGACGCAGTCGGTCCCTCGGCTGATGGCGGGGCAGGGGGCGATCGTAGGCGTCGGGGCGATCGACTTCCCCGTCGAGTACCAGGCCGCGGATCCCGATACGCTCGCCGAGCTCGGCGTCGGCAAGGTCGTGACCCTCACCTCCACCTACGACCACCGCATCATCCAGGGCGCCGAGTCGGGGATGTTCCTTGCCAGGGCCCACGAGCTGCTCGTCGGGCGCCATGGCTTCTACGACGAGGTGTTCGCCTCGCTGGGCGTGCCGCACCACCCCGCGCGCTGGCAGGTGGACCGCAGCTCCCTCGCCCCGGGCGAGAGGGAGCGGGCGCTCGTCGAGAAGCAGGTGCAGGTGCAGGCCCTCATCAACATGTACCGGGTCCGCGGCCACCTCATCGCGCAGCTCGACCCACTCGCGGTGACACCGCCCGTGCTCCGCTCGGACCTCGACCCCGCGAGCTACGGGCTGTCCGTGTGGGACCTCGACCGCCGCTTCTACACGGGCGGCCTCGCGGGCAGCGACGTGCTCTCCCTCAACGCGATCCTCGAGATCCTCCGCAGCGCGTACTGCCGGACTGTCGGCGTCGAGTACATGCACATCCAAGAGCCTGCGGAGAAGCAGTGGATCCAGCGCCACGTCGAAGGCGTCGACACGGCATTGAGCGCTGAGGAGCAGCGGCCCGTCCTCGGAAGGCTCAACGCGGCCGAGGCCTTCGAGCGCTTCCTGCACTCCCGCTACGTCGGCCAGAAGCGCTTTGGTCTCGAAGGTGCGGAGTCGACGATCCCGTTCCTCGACTCGGTGCTCGAAGAGGCCGCGCGCGCGAGGCTCTCCGAGGCTGTCCTCGGCATGGCGCATCGCGGCCGGCTCAACGTGCTGGCGAACATCGTCGGCAAGTCCTACGGCGAGATCTTCGCGGAGTTCGAAGGGAACCTCGACCCCGAGACCGTCCAAGGGTCGGGAGACGTGAAGTATCACAAGGGGGCGGTCGGCAAGTTCGTCGGGCGCGACGGTCTCACGATCCCCGTGACGCTCGCGTCGAACCCATCGCACCTCGAGGCAGTCGACCCCGTGGTCGAAGGCATGGCGCGCGCGAAGCAGGACCGCGAGAGCGACCCCGAGAGCTTCCCGGTGCTGCCGTTGCTCGTCCACGGGGACGCAGCGTTCGCCGGGCAGGGCGTCGTCGCCGAGTCGCTCAACCTCTCCCAGCTCCAGGGTTACAGGACCGGGGGAACGGTCCACCTGGTCATCAACAACCAGCTCGGCTTCACGACGCCCCCGACCGAGGCGAGGTCGTCGGTCTACGCGACGGACGTCGCGAAGATGGTGCAGGCTCCGATCTTCCACGTGAACGGAGACGACCCGGAGGCGTGCGTCCGCGTCGCCCGCCTCGCGTTCGCGTTCCGCCAGCAGTTCCACAAGGACGTCGTCGTGGACCTCGTCTGCTACAGGCTGCACGGGCACAACGAGGGCGACGACCCGAGCTACACCCAACCTCTCATGTACAAAGAGATCGAGCGGCACCGCTCGGTACGCAAGCTCTACACCGAGGCGCTTGTCAAGCGGGGCGACATCACCGTCGGGGAGGCTGAGCAGGCACTCGCGGACTTCTCGGCATTGCTCCAGGACGCGCTCGACGAGACCCGCTCGACCGCGCCCCCGCACATCGACCACCTGCCGGAGCGCCGCCTGCAGGAGGCGCCGCGGCTCGCAATGGCCACCGGGGTCGCTGCGCCGACGCTCGATGCGATCGCGAAGGCGCTGCACGAGGCTCCGGAGGGCTTCACGGTCCACCCGAAGCTCGCCCGTCAGCTCGCGCAGCGTGCCGAGGTCTACCGTGCGGGAGAGGTGGACTGGGCACTCGGCGAGGCTCTCGCCTTCGGCACTCTGCTCACCGAAGGCACGGACGTCCGCTTGACCGGGCAGGACACGAGGCGCGGGACGTTCTCGCACCGGCACGCAGTCCTCGTCGACTACGAGACCGGTGAGGAGCACATCCCGCTGTCGGCATTCTGCGCCACGCTTGGAACGGACGATCCGTCGTCGGCGGCTCGTGGACGCTTCCTCGTCTACGACTCGCTTCTGTCAGAGTACGCCGCCGTCGGATTCGAGTACGGCTACTCGGTCGAGGCGCGGACGGCGCTCGTCGCATGGGAGGCACAGTTCGGCGACTTCGCGAACGGTGCGCAGATCATCGTCGACAATTTCCTCGTCGCCGCCGAGGAGAAGTGGGGGCAGAGCTCGGGTCTCGTCCTGCTCCTCCCACATGGCTACGAGGGTCAGGGAGCGGAGCACTCGTCGGCCCGACCCGAGCGCTTCCTCAGCCTTGCCGCGGAGGGCAACATCACCGTCGCGCAACCGACGACCGCGGCCCAGTACTTCCACCTGCTGCGTGCCCAGGCGCACCGTAGCGTGCGCAGGCCACTCGTCGTGCTCGCCCCGAAGTCGTTGCTGCGTGCCCGTCACGCTCGCTCCCCGGTCGACGAGCTCGTCTCCGGCAGCTGGCACGAGGTCCTCGACGACCCAAGGCGCGGTGCCGCGCTCGACAACGCCGCCGTGCGCCGTGTCGTTTGCTGCAGCGGCAAGGTCGCCTTCGACGCCATCGGTCGTAGCGACGCGCTCCTCGCTTCCATGACGCAGGCGCCCGCTTCTGCGATCGTGCGAGTGGAGCAGCTCTACCCGTGGCCGGACGGCCAGCTCGTCGACGTGCTCGACCGCTACCCGAACGCCGAGGAGCTCGTATGGCTCCAGGACGAGCCCCAGAACATGGGCCCGTGGACCTTCGCTGGCGGACAGCTCGGTCGCCTCTTCCCCGGGCGCTACCGCATGTGGCACGTGAGCAGGGCGGAGACCGGGAGCCCGGCGACAGGGTCGCACGCGATCCACGAGCTAGAGCTCGAGCGGCTGCTCGACGAAGCGGTCGGCCCAGTGCCTGCCTCCTCCTAGCAGTGGTGCGTGCCTACCCCTCGTCGTCGCCGGGCTCGCGCTCACCTGGCTGGCCGCGTGGTCGAATGCCCAGCTCCGCGGGGCTACGCCGTCGCGTGTGCTGCCGATGCGCCGCCGGTCTCCGGAGGAGTGCTTGACTAGCGGGGTCATGGCCGCCGAGCACGTCGTCGTCGACGGATCGAACATCGCGACCGAAGGTCGATCGACGCCGAGCCTCGTACAGCTCGAAGAGGCTGTCGCGGAGCTCCGCAAGGAGCTGCCCGACGCCGTGGTCACCGTCGTCGTCGACGCCACCTTCGCCCATCGTGTCGACCCCTCGGAGCTCGAGCGCTTCGAGCAGGCTGCCTTGCGCGGGGAGTACGTCTACCCTCCCGCGGGGGCCATCGGCCGCGGCGACGCGTTCCTCCTGCGCATCGCCGAGCGTGTCGACGGCATCGTGTTGTCGAACGATTCCTTCCAGGAGTTCCACGGCGAGCACGAGTGGCTGTTCGAGCGCGGGCGACTGCTCGGAGCGACACCGGTACCCGGTGTCGGATGGATCTTCGTCCCGCGCAGTCCGGTGCGCGGCCCGCGCAGCCGGGTCGCCGTGCGCGACGCGAGCCGCGCAAAGGTGCGCGTCGTCAAGGCCATCGCACAGGCGACGAGGGAGGCCGTGCGGGCACCCGCGACGCAGACCGTCGAACCCAGCCGAGCCCCGCATGCTCGCAGCAGGGCGTCGGGCCCGTCTCCGCAGGCGGTGAACGACCCGATGACGTTCATCTCGTTCATCGCCGACCATCCGCTCGGGGACGAGATTGCAGGAGTCGTCGAGAGCTTCACGTCCCATGGGGCGGTGGTCCGCTTCGGCGAGGTCCGTTGCTACGTCCCGTTGTCGGGGCTCGGCGAGCCAGCGCCGCGCGCCGCGCGCGAGGTGCTCCACAGAGGAGAGGAGCGGACGTTCGTCGTCACGGCGCTCGACCCGTTCAGGCGAGGTGTCGAGCTCGCCCTGCCAGGGATCGCCGTGGTGTCCGGCCGGCCGAGCGAGGAGACCGTGGCGGCCGAAGTCCGCATGGCGCGAGCACCTGCATCCTCTCGAGGCGCTGGCCTGGTCGAAGCCCCCGCGCGAACGTCGAGACGCCGGTCGGCTGTCGCGGCGTCTGCTGCGCCGGGCGCGGTTCTCGAGCGGGTCCGGGTCAGGCGCTCGGCTGGAGCGGCAGTGCCACTCGGCGAGGCATCCGGGATCGCTCCCGAGCAAGCGGTAGCGAGAGCGCCGACCGCGCCGGCAGCGAAGAAGGGCTCCGGCACCCGGTCGCGTACAGCGGAGGCTGACCAGTCTGAGGCAGTGGCGGCGGGGGCCGCCCTGCCGACGTCCGCCGCAGCGAGGGAGCGAGTGACGACTGCCGCGAAGGTCGGCACTGCCGTGAGACGCCGTGCGACGTCCGCACCAGATGCGGCGCTGCGGGCTGCGGCCGCGAAGAGAGCCCCTGGCATCCGCGTGGGCGGACCCGGGGAGAACGGAGCAAAGTCGGGACGGGCGGCGCCCGCCGAGACGGTTGCCGCCCAGGCTCGAGTCGCGAAGCCCGGAGCGGTGGCCCGATCCTCGACGTCCGCAGGGAGTCCGGTTGCGACGAGAGCGAAGACTGCGCCCGCGAAGACTGCGCCCGCGAAGACCGCGCCCGCGAAGACCGCGCCCGCGAAGACCGCGGCATCGAGGAGACCGGCGGCCGAGCCGACGCCCGCGAAGACCGCGCCCGCGAAGACTGCGACATCGAGGAGACCGGCAGCCGAGCCGGCGCCCGCGAA
>DAHXNN010000199.1 GCA_027365385.1 Acidimicrobiaceae bacterium
AGCGGACCCTTCCACGCGTCTCGGATCCAGGCGAGGTCGTCCCACGTCGTGAGACCCTCGAAGCTGCGTGCCATAGCGTTCATGCCGGCCCCGGGTGGGGACCCGAGCGGAGCGAGATTCGCGAACCTGATCGCATCGGTCGTGAGGAAGCTCCACGCCCAACGCGGGTGCAACGCGCCGTCGAGCACGCTCCCGAGGCTGAGTGCCGGAGTCGGCAGGGTGATCCCGGCACGCAGCTCCCGCTCGCGCTTCGAGCGCAGGGTAGTGTCGACGGTCACGACGAGAGCTCGATAGCCAGACGCCCGCGCCCGCTCCACGAGCTCAGCGCAGAGCTTCCGGTCCTTCCAGACGTACAGCTGGTACCAGAGCGGGCCCTCGGACTCCGCGGCGACACGCTCGATGGAGACGGTGCCCGAGGACGAGAGCGAGAACGCGATCCCCGCACGGGCGGCGGCCCGGGCGCTCGCGAGCTCGCCCTCGTGGTGGAACAGGCGTGGCGAGCCGATCGGGGCGAGGGCGAACGGCAGCCGCATCGGCGTGCCTAGCACGGTCGTCTCCAGGTCGACCGTGCTCACGTCGCGAAGCACGCGGGGCTGGAGCTCGATCTCGTCGAACGCGGCGAGGTTCCGGCGGAGCGTCACCTCGCCCTCGCCACCGCCTTCGAGGTAGCCCATCACCCCCTTCGGGAGCCGGCGGCGAGCGATGCGGGCAAGATCCGCGACCGAGAGCACACGGGCGAGTCGCCGGTCCCCATAGCGAGCGGGTGGCCGTGCGACCCTGACGAGCTCCCGGATCTCCTCGAACCTCATGGTCTCGGAGTGCTCATGGCTGCGGAGTGCTCATGGTCTCAAAGAACCGGCATCGCGATCTCCTGGAGCTCGATCGAGTTCCCGGACGGGTCGCGGAGGAACGCCTGGCGCGCTGCTCCGACGGGCACGGGATCGGAGACGTCGACGCCCTTCGCACGCAGCTCGGCGACCGTCGCGTCGAGGTCGCCGACCCCGACCGCGAAGTGCTGGCCGAGGTAGTCGGGAACGGGCTTGTCGATGAGGTGCACCTGCTGCGGACCGACGTCGAGCCAGGCGCCTCCGAAGGAGAAGGCCGGCCGGTCGTCGCGCACCTGGAAGCCGAGGACATCCCGGTAGAAGGTGACAGCCTCGCCTACGTTGCAAACATTGATAGAAACATGATGGAGCCCGAGCGCCTTCATAGTGGGAGTATGCCACAATGCGGGAGGGAAGTTCCGGTCCGCCATCGACGGCACCGGGCGCGATAGGGCTCTGCCCGGAGGGACGGCGAGATGGCGCGCTTCGCAGTGGTCGGCTCTGGCTGGCGGTCGGAGTTCTTCGTGCGCATCGCCGGCGCGCTCCCCGACCGCTTCGACCTCGCCGGCATCGTGACGCGGGACGCGGCACGGGGGCACGAGTTGCAAGACAGATGGCATACGCGTGCATTCAGCTCCCTGGACGAGATGAGCGAGACCGTCCGACCGGACTTCGTCGTCGTCTCCGTGCCGTCGACCGCCGCAGTCGGCTGTCTCCAGCAGTGCGCCTCCAAGGGACTGCCGGCGCTGTGCGAGACTCCGCCGGCGCACGACCTCGACGGCCTGCTCGAGGTCACCCGTCTCGCGCGCTCTGGAGCACGGCTACAGGTGGCGGAGCAGTATCCCTTCCAGCCGCTGCACGCAGCGCGCCTCGCTCTCACCGACGCCGGGACGATCGGCGAGGTGTCGATGGCATCGGTCTCCTTCTCGCACGGATACCACGCGTTCAGCGTGATGCGACGCCATCTCGGTGTCACGGGCGAGGTCGCCCGGATCCGTGCCAGCGTCCTGCGCTCGACGGTCGAGACCGGCGGGACGCGTGCCGGCCCGCGCACCGAGGTGACAGCGACCGAGGATGTACGCACCGTCGCGCTCGTGGAAGTCGGTGGCAAGCTCGGCCTCTACGACTTCGGTGAGAACCAGCACCGCTCCTATGTACGACTGCAGCGCGTCGACGTCCGCGGATCACGCGGCGAGATCGCCGAGGACCAGGTCCGCCTCGTCCGCGGCCTCGACGAGAGCGTGACGCTCTCCCTGAGGCGCGAGATGGGTGGCCAGGAGGGCGACCTCACCGGGCACTACCTGAAGGGCATCTCCGGACCAGACGGCTGGATCTGGCGCAACCCGTTCCCGGGCGCACGCCTCGCGGACGACGAGATCGCGATCGCTCGTTGCATGGACCTCATGGCGTCCTACGCCGACGGGGGACCACCCTTCTACGGCGTCGCGGACGCCGCGCAGGACCACTACCTCTACCTCGCGCTCCAGGAGGCGGCGGCCACGGGCGAGACCATCGCCACCTCTGTCCAGCCCTGGGCGGACGCGATGCTCCACGCAGGCTCCTGAGCGCGACCTGCCTCAGCTGGCGGCGACGAACGCGGCGATCTCGTCGATGGCCGCGTCCGCGCACGCCGTCACGGCGCCCAGGCCGAGAAAGCCGTGGATCATGCCGGGCCAGACGTGCGTGCGGACCTCGACGCCTGCTCGCCTCAAGCGCTCCGCGTACTCGATGCCCTCGTCGCGCATGATGTCGCACTCGGCCAGGACGACGAGCGCGGGAGGCAGGCCCGCTAGGTCGTCTTCGCGCAACGGCGCCACCTCGGGATCGTCCTCGACGCCCGGAGGTACGTACTGATCCCAGAACCACGCCATCTTCGCCCGCGTGAGACCGAAGCCCGTGGCGTGCTCGAGGGCCGACGCGGTCTCCAGCGCCGTGTCGAGGCAGGGATGGACGAGGACCTGGGAGGCGAGCACCGGTCCGCCGTGCCGCCGTGCGCGCAGGCAGGCGGCGGCGGCCAGGTTGCCCCCTGCGCTCGTCCCGCCGACGCTCACGCGTGCCGGATCGATCCCGAGGTCGGTCGCGATCCCCGACACGAAGAGCAGTGCCTGCTCGACGTCGTCGAGGGCGGCCGGATAGACGTGCTCCGGTGCGAGGCGGTACGCCACAGAGACGACGACAGCCGGCGCACGGTCGGCTATCGCGCGGCACACGTGGTCGACCGCGTCCACGCTCCCGGTGACGAACCCGCCTCCATGCACCCAGACCACGGCGGGAAGTGCCGGGCCGACATGCACGCCCGGCCGTGGGTCGTAGCAGCGCACGGCGACGCCGCCCGCGTCGAGGTCCTCCACGTGAGCGACGGCGAGCACGGCGGATCCGGCTCCCGCCGGCGAGATCGGCGACAGGGCACGCGCTTCGGCAGCGTCGCGCGGCACCGGCTGGTCCCCGGCGGCCAGGAGCACCAGGAGGTCCGGATGGACGCTCCCGGGCATCTCAGCCGCGCCCTATGTACGGCATCGCCGTCGCCATCACCGTCATGAACTGGACGTTGGCCTCGAGGGGGAGGCTCGCCATGTACACGACAGCGCGGGCGACGTCCCGCGCGTCCATCGTCGGCTCGGGACGGACCTCCCCGTCCGCCTGCTCCCTGCCCGTCGCCATGTCGCTCGTGAGAGACGTCGCCGCGTTGCCGATGTCGATCTGCCCGCAGGCGATGCCGTAACGACGCCCTTCGAGCGACGTCGAGCGCGTAAGCCCGGTGATCGCGTGCTTCGTCGCGTTGTACGCGACCGCACCGGGCCGTGGCACGTGGGCCGAGAGCGAGCCGTTGTTCACGATGCGTCCTCCCCGCGGCTCCTGGGCCTTCATCACCCGGAACGCCTCGCGGGTGCACAGGAACGGGCCCGTCAAGTTCGTCGCGACGACCGCCGACCACGCGTCGAGCGCGACGTCTTCGATCCTGCAGCTCGCCATCGTCACCCCGGCGTTGTTGAACACCAGGTCGACGCGGCCGAAGCGCGAGACCGCCGCGTCGAACAGCGCCCCCACGGCTGCCTCGGCCCCGACGTCGCAGGCGTGCGCGACGGCGTCGCCTCCCGCCGCGGCGATCTCTGCAGCGACGTCCTCCAGCGGTCCTGCCCGCCGTCCCGCGAGCACGCAGCTGAACCCGTCCGCGGCGAGCGCGAGCGCGCTCGCTCGGCCGATGCCACTACCGGCTCCCGTGACGACCGCAACCCGCGGTCTCCCGGCTCGTCCCTCGGCCCTGCCCTCTCCCTCTCCCCCTCCCGCCCCGCCCGTGTGGCGGCACCAGCGGACAGCCGGTACCATATCGCCGGAATCAGGATTTCGTCGATCGGAATGCTCTGCGGAATCCCTGTGACGTCGAGCACCCGGCCCGGTGGGACCGGGCGAACGGAGACCTGTGGGCGCTCTCGCCGGACCAGCCGGCCCCGAGGTTACCGGAGCGATCCACCGAGCTGGAGCCGCAGTCGGGTCTGTGCGCTCGCGGCTCGAGCGCGAGCTCGGCGCGGATGCCCTCGTGACGGACCTGTCCGAGCTGCGCACCTACGAGTGCGACGGACTCTCGCATCTCGCAGTCGTCCCTGCTCTCGTCGTGCTCGCGCGGACCGCGCGAGAGGTCGGAGCAGCGGTGTCGGCGTGCGCGGACTCGGGGGTCCCGTTCGTCGCGCGCGGCGCGGGGACCGGGCTGTCGGGCGGTGCCGTGCCCCGCGCCGACGGGGTGCTCGTCGTGACGGCGAAGATGCGCAGGATCCTCGAGATCGACCTCGCGAACGAGCGCTGCGTCGTCGAGCCGGGTGTCGCCAACCTCGACGTCACGCGTGCGGTGGCTCCTCACGGCTACTACTACGCGCCGGACCCGTCGAGCCAGCAGGTCTGCTCGATCGGCGGCAACGTCGCCGAGAACTCGGGCGGCGCGCACTGCCTGAAGCACGGCTTCACGACAAACCACGTCACAGGGCTCGAGGTCGTCACTCCCGACGGCCAGACCGTGGAGCTCGGAGGCAAGGCGCTCGACCCGCCCGGCTACGACCTCGTCGGCGCTTTCGTCGGCTCGGAGGGCACGCTCGGAGTAGCGACGAAGGTGACGCTCCGGCTGTCGCGCTCGCCCGAGACCGTGCACACGCTCCTCGCCGGCTTCGTCGACACCGACAGTGCGGGCGCGGCGGTCTCGGCGATCGTCGGCGCAGGCCTGCTCCCCTCCGCGAT
>DAHXNN010000202.1 GCA_027365385.1 Acidimicrobiaceae bacterium
AGGGTCCGATTCCCGAGACGGGTCACGTTCCTCCCTGCAAGCGCCGAGATCGTCGACAGCGCGCTACACCTCGTCGTCGATCTGGCTCGAACTGTGGTCGGCGGTGCAGACGGTGTCAGTGTCACGCTTCGCCGCCATGGACACTTCACGACGGTCGCAGCGAGCGACCAGACGGTCCGCGACATGGATGCTGCCCAGTACGCCACGAGAGAGGGTCCGTGCGTCGACGCCGCGACAAAGGGACGCTGGTTCCACGCTGGCGTCCTCGACACGGAGTCGAGGTGGCCTGAGTTCACGCCGAGGGCACGGTCGCTCGGTATCCAGTCCATCTTGTCTTCACCCTTGCTGGCACGTGAACGACTCGTCGGAGCGCTCAACATCTACTCGCGCACCTCCGTCGCATTCGCGCGGAGGGACCAGGAGATCGCCGCCGAGCTCGCACGTGCTGTGTCGATCCTCCTCACCGAAGCGGGCGCGGACGTAACCGACGAACGTCTCGCGAGCCGGCTCCGTGAGGCGATGAGGGCACGACGGACGATTGCCCAAGCAGAAGGCGTGCTCATGGAGCGCGACCGGATCGGCGAGGTGGCCGCGTACAGGGAGCTCCGCCGCATCTCGGTCGAGTCGGGAAGGACGCTTCGCGAGCGTGCAGAGGAGGTCGTCGCTTCCACCGAGGCTGTCCGACCGATCACGTCCCGAGGCCTGCTACGGCAGCGCCATGGCTGATCGACCTAGCGACGTCCTCGAGCGATTCCGGCTCCAGGCCGAGCTTTCCCAAGGTGAGCTATGGATGCGCTACTTCGAGCTCGGTGGGATGAGCACCGCGCTCGAGGTGGAGGCGTTCGTCTTCGGTGCTCTCGAGCCGAGCCCTCACGACCACGATGTCCTTGCACATGCGCTGAACGAGCGATTCGTCGAGCTCGGTGGCAACCATCCCGTTCCCTATGCCGACAGCGTCGAAGAGGAGCGCGCCGTCGTGGACGAGCCAATCGGCGACCGGCGACCCGGAGCTCAGGAAAGGCGCCGAGGCAGGAGACGGCGTTCGGGCAAAAGCGACGGATCATGACCACTGCGGATGCAGTCGACCGCCGATGGACGAGTGCCGTGGATCTCGCTCCCTCGGCCAGTGTGGCCGGCTCGGCATTGCTGGCCGGTCTCGAGTTGACGCATTAGGACTGGCGCTAGGCGAACAGCAGCGTCTCCACCTCGGTGCCGCGGGCCACGAGGGCCATTGTCACCATCGCGGGCGAGAAGAGGCCATGCTCGATCACACCTGGGGTGCCTGACAGCACCTCCGCGAGGACAGCAGGATCACCGACATGGCCCGTGAAGTCGGCGATGACTCCCCCGTCAGGGCTCCGCGGGACGTCTCGGAGATGGACGGTGCCGAGGCGGCGAAGGGTAGAGCTCAGCCCGAACTCGAGAAGCTCGAGCGGGATGGGACCGTGCAGCCGCGGAACCGGCTTTCTCGAGTCGGCGATCACCACGAAACGCTCGGCCGAGATCGCCACCAGCTTCTCCCGCGTGTGTGCCGCGCCACCGCCCTTCACCAACCACCCGTCCGGGGTGATCTGGTCTGCGCCGTCGATAGCGAGATCGAGGCGCTCGAAGGTCCCGAACGGCTCGACAGCGAGACCGAGCCGTCGAGCTGCCTCCTCGGTGCGAGGTGACGTGGCCACGCAACGCAGTGCCAGTGCCCGGTGAGCCAGTGCCCGGTGAGCCAGTGCACGCAGCAGGTGGGAGACCGTCGAACCCGTTCCGAGCCCGACCACCATGCCGTCCTCGACCAACGAGGCAGCCGCATCGGCTGCCACCTGCTCCTCGAGCTCGATGTCCACCTGCAGACTCCCCGTCTCGTACGCACGACGTCGCGCGCATCTCGAGATGCCCGCTTTCCGACGGGCACCTAAGGCTCCACCTGCTCCCCGATGGCATCTTGACCTCGGGACGGCGTCGTCCCGTTCCGAGGCGGCGCCTCGTGCGGCCTCGACGAGATCTGCGGTATCCCACCCTTCACTGCCTCGTAGATGGAATAGCCTTGAGTCACGAGGTTGGTCAGCAGGTCTGTCACTCCCTCGGTACCGTTTACGAGGACGACGTTGGCTCCGCTCAGTCCCTTCGCCGCAGCCTCGACCAGCGCGGGGAGCTGCTCGACCATTCGATTGCTGGCGATGAGGCCCTGGTTGCCACCGGCGAGCGCCTCGGCTCGCGCCTTGATCGCGTCACGGTCTGCCTCGGCGAGCCGGACGGTCCGGTATGCCTCCGCGTCGGCAGGCTTCTCGACCTCGGCGATGAGGTCCTTCTCGCGCTTCTCGGCCTGGAGTGCGGCGAGCCTCGTCTGCTCCTTGGTCACTTCCTGGGTCGCCTTGGCTTCGGCCAGCGGTCCAGCCTGGCTCGCAGACGCCTGGGCCTGCTCGATCTCGGCCCGGTACCCGGCCTGCTTGATCTCAGCCTCGCGAACGAAGCCGGCCTTCGCAGCGTTCGCCTCCTGCTCCTTCTCCGTGGCGGCCTGATCGGCCTGCGCCGCGGCGATGCGGGCGTCACGTGCGACCGCCGCGGCATGGGGTGCCGCGAGATTCTCGATGTAGCCGGTGTCGTCCTTGATCTCCTGGATCTGGAACGCGTCGACGACGAGTCCGAGCTTCTCCATCTCGTCAGCCGAGGCCGCCTTGACCTCCTGGGCCACCCGGTTGCGGTCCCCGATGATCTCCTCGACGGTGAGGCCACCGACGATCGACCGCAAGTGCCCGGCCAGCACCTGGGCGGTGAGGCGCTCCATGCCCTTCTGCTGGTCGAGGAAGCGACGCGCTGCATTGGTGATCGAGGCATTGTCGTCGCCGACCTTGAAGACCGCGACCGCCTCGACCGTGAGCGGTATGCGCAGCTTGGTAACGCACGTCTCCGAGAGAAGCGCCTCGCGCAGGTCGAGCGAGAGCCAGCGTGCGGTGTGGGTCCAGGGGAAGACGAACGCGCCCTGGCCGGTCACGATGTGGAACTGACCGCCGTCGCCACCGCGCTTTGACCCCGAGACGACCATCGCCTCGTTTGGCGCAGGAATCCTGTAGAAGAACATTCTGTTCCCTCCCGCTCTCGACGGTTCAGCAGCTCGTCACGAGGACCGTCCTTGGCGATAGCTGCTCGACGACGACCACACGCGTGTTCACAGCGAGGGAATCCTCGCTTTGAGTGTACGCCGTAAAGGCCTCGGACCCCCCGCGGATGGGTACGATCACCTCCCCGGGGAGACCTGGGGCGATCGTCACGGACACCCTCCCCATCCGCCCGACAGCCCCGTCGGCCGACTCAGCTGCGCCAGCGTCCATCGCCTCGTGCCATCCTCGTGCTGGTTGCGTGTGAAGCCATCCGTGCTCGAGTTCGAAGGCTACCGCACTGCCACTTTACGATCGCAGGCACATTACGATCGCAGGCACTTTACGACCGCAGGACCCAAGGATCGCCGATCCGGCGACGAGGAATGGCTGGCCTGACCCGGTGGTGATGTGGTCGAGTGGTTGTGATGTGGTGGTGATGTGGTCGAGTGGTGGCGTGGGGCCCCGCTACGTAGCGCCGCGTTCGCGGGTGTGCGCCGCGGGCGAGATACTTGAGTCCACGTGAGCCCGCCAGCCGACGAACTCGCCGACCGCCTCGGTGGTCTCACCATCCGCGACCAGCACCGTCTGGGCCGGAGGCTCGCACGCGCCTCCCGCGCCGGCCACGGACCCGCGGACCGGGAGCTCGCGGCGATCACGCGCGCGATCGACGAGGCGGAGCAGAGACGGGCTGCACGTGCCGGCGCAGTCCCGGTGATCAGCTATCCCGAGGAGCTCCCTGTCAGCGCCCTGCGCGAGGACATCCTCGAGGCGATCCGCCAGCACCAGGTCGTCGTCGTGGCCGGGGAGACTGGCTCGGGCAAGACGACCCAGATCCCGAAGATGTGCCTCGAGCTCGGCCGTGGCGTCGACGGGATGATCGGTCACACCCAGCCGAGACGCATCGCAGCCCGCACGGTCGCCGAGCGCCTCGCCGAGGAGCTCGCCACGCCTCTCGGTGGTGCGGTCGGCTACTGCGTGCGCTTCGCCGACACCGTCGGCGACACGACGCTCGTCAAGGTGATGACCGACGGCATCCTGCTCGCCGAGATCCGCAGCGACCGGCTGCTCACGTCCTACGACACGATCATCGTGGACGAGGCTCACGAGCGCAGCCTCAACATCGACTTCCTGCTCGGCTACCTGGTCCAGCTGCTCCCGCGACGCCCCGATCTGAAGGTGGTCGTCACCTCGGCGACCATCGACACGGCCCGTTTCGCCGCCCACTTCGACGCTCCGATCGTCGAGGTCTCCGGCCGGACCTACCCCGTCGAGATCCGCTACCGACCCGTGCGGCCCGACCAAGACGGCGAAGACGATGACGGAGCGGGCGGGGTGCTCGCGGGCGGGGCGTCCCCCCGTGCCGACCGCGACCGGGACCCCGTCCAAGCGCTGTGCGACGCAGTGGCCGAGCTCGTCGCGGACGGCCCGGGCGACATCCTTGTCTTCCTGCCGGGAGAACGGGACATCCGCGACGCTGCCGACGCGTTGCGGACGTCCGGCCCCGACGGCATCGAGATCCTCCCCCTCTACGCCCGGCTCTCCGCGGCCGAGCAGCATCGCGTGTTCCGCCCGCACCGCGGTCGGAGAGTCGTGCTCGCGACGAACGTCGCCGAGACCTCGCTGACGGTCCCTGGCATCCGGTCCGTCGTCGACACCGGTCTCGCCCGGATCTCGCGCTACAGCCACCGGACGAAGGTCCAGCGACTACCGATCGAGGCGGTGTCGCGGGCGTCGGCGGACCAGCGTGCCGGCCGCTGCGGTCGCGTCGCTCCCGGCACCTGCATCCGGCTCTACTCGGAGGACGACTACACCGCGCGTCCGGAGTTCACCGATCCCGAGATCCTCAGGACGAACCTCGCCTCGGTCATCCTCCAGATGGCCGCGGTCGGACTCGGCGAGATCGAGTCCTTCCCGTTCCTCGAGCCTCCCGACAGGCGCAGCATCGCCGACGGACGCACGCTGCTCGAAGAGCTCGGCGCCGTCGAACGTCGAGAGGGGCAGCTGCATCTGACGCCGATCGGCCGGCGCCTGGCCCAGATCCCGCTCGACCCTCGCCTCGCAAGGATGGTGCTCGCAGCCGAGGAGCGCGGCTGTCTGCGCGAGGTGACGGTCATCACAGCCGCGCTCTCTGTCCAAGACCCGCGGGAACGGCCAGCGGACAAGGTCCAAGCAGCCGACGAGCTGCACCGCCGCTACGTCGTGCCCGACTCGGACTTCCTCGGCTTCGTGCGGCTCTGGGACTACCTCGCCGAGCTCCAAGCCGAGCTGTCGGGGAACCAGTTCCGCAAGCGGTGCCGGTCCGAGTACCTGAACGTGCTGCGCATCCGCGAGTGGCAGGACGTCGCTGGCCAGATCCGCCAGAGCTACCGCGCCCAGGGCGTCCACGCGAACAGCGAGCCGGCGAGAGCCGAGCAGGTCCACCAGGCCCTGCTCGCCGGATTGCTCTCCCGGATCGGAATGCGCGACCGCGCGCGTGGGGACTACCAGGGGGCGAGCAGCGCGCGCTTTCAGATCGGTCGCTCCTCGGCGCTCGCACGCGGCGCTGCACCCTGGGTGATGGCCGGCGAGCTCGTCGAGACCGAGCGCACCTGGGCGCGCACCGTCGCTCGCGTCGACCCCGCCTGGGCTGAGCGAATCGGTGCCCACCTCGTCCGGCGCAGCTACTGCGCACCGTGGTGGGACGCGACGCGCGGCGAGGCAACCGTCGAGGAGCGCGTCACCCTCTACGGTCTCCCGATCGTCGGGGGGCGCCGGGTCAGCCTTGCCCGGATCGACCCCGTCGCTGCGCGCCAGATGTTCGTCCAGCGGGCACTCGTCGAGCGGGACTGGCCGGTCCGCTCGCCACCCCTCGAGCGCAACAGCGCGCGAGTCGAGCGCGTGCGCTCGCTCGAGCAGCGCGTCCGCAGGCCCAACATCCTTGCAGGAGACGAGGCGCTCTTCGACTTCTACGACAGCCGGCTGCCCGAGGAGGTCACGACCGGCAGGCGCTTCGAGCGATGGTGGCAGCGCGCCGGGAGGACCGACCCCGGCCTGCTCGACGTCCCCTTCCGGCTCCTGATCGACCCAGCTGCCGAGCTCGTCGACCTCGCCGCCTATCCGATGCGGTGGATCCATGGCGAGCTCGACCTCCCGCTCCGCTACGTCTGGGCGCCAGGCGCGCCCGAGGACGGGGTGACGGTGCAGGTGCCGCTCGCCCAGCTCCCCCGGCTGGAGCCAGGCTGCTTCGACTGGCACGTCCCCGGATTTCGCGCCGAGCTCGTCACGACGCTCGTGCGGATGCTGCCGAAGCCGGTTCGGCGGTCCCTCGTCCCTGCAGCAGAGGTCGCCAACGAGGTGCTGTCGACGACCGGGCCCGCCGACGGTGGCATGCTCGACGCCGTCGCGCGACGCCTCGGCAGGATCGGTGGTGTAGCCGTCAGCCCGGAGATGTGGGACCTCGGCGCGCTCCCGCGCCATCTCCGCATCGTCGTCGAGGCGGTCGACGAGGCGGGCCGGGTGCGCGGGCGGGACCGCGACCTCGAGCGGCTGCGGGACGACCTGCGGGAGGAGATCCGGGCGGCCGTCAGCCAGGCCGCGCCTGGGCTCGAGCGCCACGGCGCGACCAGCTGGGACTTCGGCGACATCCCGCGTCTCGTCGAGCACGGCGAGGTGCGGGGCTACCCCGCTCTCGTCGACGAAGGCAGCACTGTCGGCGTCACTCTCCTCGACACGCCTGACGCCCAGGCGGAGAGCATGTGGGACGGGACGCGACGGCTGTTGCTCCTCGCGGCTCCCCAAGCCGCCGGCCACCTGCAGCGCCGCCTCGCCAACGCGACGAAGCTCGGTATCGCCCGCTCCGGCACACCGCTCCTCGACCTGCTCGTCGATTGCACGACGGCCGCGGTCGAGCAGATCGTCGCTGCGCACGGTGGTCCTGCGTTCGACGCCGACGGCTTCGCAGCGATGGCAGCCGAGGCTCGTCGTGAGCTGCTCGACCGGAGCGCCCGCCTCGCCACGGTTGCCGGCGACGCCCTGACTGCAGCGGCTCGGGTCACCGAGCGGGTGGCGTGGCTCGACGAGCGCGACACCAAGGGGGTCTTGCGAGTCGCCCTCGCGGACGTCCGGCACCAGGTCGACGACCTCGTCCATCCCGGCTTCGTCACATCGACGGGAGCCGACCACCTCGACCACCTCCTCCGCTACCTCGCAGCCACCCTGCAACGGCTCGAGCGGCTTCCGGCGGACATCCGGCGCGACGCCGATCGCCAGGCGGTGGTCGGACGCGTCCGCCACCGCTACGAGCAGCTGGTGGCGCAGGTGCGCGCCACTGGCGCATCCGGGCAGGCTGGCGAGGCGCTGTCGTGCGCCCGGTGGATGATCGAGGAGCTGCGCGTGTCGCTGTGGGCACAGTCCCTCGGCACTCCGGCGCCCGTGAGCGAGGAGCGGATCATGCGCACCTTGGAAGGTGTCCTCGTCCGGGCCTCCCGCTCCGCCGGGGGCTGACCGGAAGCGGCCCGGGCTACGATCCTTCGCCGCGACCTCGACGGGCAGGAGCGCTATCCATGACGACGATGCACCACGACGAGCCGCCGGTCGGCGAACCGGGGTCGCGAGTGGACCGCTCGGGCCTCACCGAGGCGGCGCGCCTCGCGCTCGAGACGGCGCTCCGCGCGGTCGTCCGCGGAGAGATCCGCTTCGACGCCGCCACGCGCGCCGTCTACGCCGCCGACTCGTCGAACTATCGCCAGGTCCCACTCGGCGTCATCTTCCCTCGCGACACCGCGGATGTCGTCGCGGCCGTCGCGGTCTGCCGCGCGCACGACGCACCGGTGCTCGGCCGGGGCACGGGAACGAGCCTTGCCGGCCAGGGCTGCAACGTCGCGGTCGTCTTCGACTTCTCCCGTCACATGAACCGGGTCCTCGCGATCGACCCAGTCGGGCGCACCGCCAGGGTCCAGCCGGGCGTCGTCCTCGACGACCTCCAGGCGGAGATCGCCCGGGCTGGGCACCTCGCCTTCGGGCCGGACCCTGCCACGCACGCCTGGTGCACCGTCGGCGGGATGATCGGCAACAACTCCTGTGGCACCCATGCGCTCTACGCGGGGAAGACGGTCGACAACGTCGAGTCGCTGCGCGTCGTCACCTACGACGGGCTCGAGCTCGAGGTCGGTGCCGGCGGCGGGATCTCCCTCCAGGACGGGGCAGGCAGCTCGGAGGGCGCTGACGATTCTGACGGCGGTGCCAGCGCCGCCGCGGGGCTCGAGCGGATCCTGCTCGGTCTCCGCGGCCTCGCGGAGCGCTACGGGCCACTGGTACGCGAGCGATTCCCCGACGTGCCGCGCCGGGTCAGCGGCTACAACCTCGACCAGCTGCTCCCGGAGAACGGCATGCACGTCGCGCGCGCTCTCGTGGGGACGGAGTCGACGTGCGTCCTCGTCACAGAGGCGACGCTCCGGCTGTCGGAGCGACCGGTCGAGCGGCGGCTGGTCGTGCTCGGCTACGCCGACATCTACCTGGCGGCCGACGCTGTGCCGTCGCTGCTCGAGCTCGGTCGCGCCCTCGCCTCCGCGCGGGGCATGGCCCACGCTCTGCTCGGCCTCGAGGGCTTCGACGACACCCTCACCCGCCAGATGCGCAAGGCCGGCCTCAACACAGAGGCACTCGACCTGCTCCCGCCCGGCCGGGGTTGGCTTCTTGCCGAGATCGGTGCCGAGGACCGGTCGCGTGCGGACGATCTCGCCGGCGCGTTCGTTGCGAGCTTGCCCGCCGACGTCGCCTGGCGGCGCTTCGACGACCCGGCCGGGCAGCGCCGGGTCTGGTCGGTGCGGGAGTCCGGCCTCGGCGCGACAGCCCGGCCGCCTGGCGAGCCGCCCAACCACGAAGGTTGGGAGGACGCGGCTGTCGCCCCGGACCAGCTCGGTGGCTACCTGCGCGCGATCACCGAGCTGTGGGCAGAGTACGGGTACTCGGGCGCGTGGTACGGGCACTTCGGTCAGGGCTGCGTCCACACCCGCAACAACTTCGAGCTCGGTACCGTGGAGGGGCTCGCGCGCTACCGCTCCTACCTCGAGCGCGCCGCTGACGTCTGCGTCGCGTTCGGCGGCTCGCTGTCCGGCGAGCACGGCGACGGCCAGGGCAGGGGCGAGCTGCTCGTGAAGATGTTCGGCGACGAGCTGGTGGGTGCATTCCGTGAGTTCAAGGCGGTCTTCGACCCGCGGGGACGGATGAACCCGGGCAAGGTCGTCGATCCGTTCCCCCTCGACACGAACTTGAAGCACGGGCCGGACCACCACACCTCGGCGCTCGGCCCGCTCTTCTACTCCTTCGCGGAGGACGGCGGCTCGCTCCAGGCGGCCGTGGACCGCTGTGTCGGGGTAGGGAGGTGCCGCCGCGACGACATCGACGTCATGTGCCCCTCTTACCGGGTCACCCGCGACGAGCGCCACTCGACACGCGGGAGGGCGCGCCTTTTCGTCGAGATGCTGCAGGGCGAGGTCGTCGCAGAGAGCTGGCGCAGCGACGACGTCCGGGAGGCTCTGGACCTCTGCCTCGGCTGCAAAGGCTGCGCAGTCGACTGCCCGACCCATGTCGACATGGCGACGTACAAGTCCGAGTTCCTCGCCCACTACTACGAGGGCCGGCGGCGGCCGCGCGTCGACCGCGCGCTCGGCGCGCTCCCCCGGCTCGCGCGGGTCGCGTCGCGCTTCCCGCGCACGGCGAACCTGTTGTCGGGGGAGAACGCCGTCGGCCGCACGGGCCGGCGGATGGCCGGCGTCACGACGACCCGTCCGGCCCCCCGGTTCGCGCTCGACCCGTTCCGGCGGGCGACGACGGCCCGGCGGGCGGCAAGGGGGGTCCCAGTCGGTGAGGTGACCGTCGTCGTCTGGCCCGACACGTTCACGAACGCCTTCCGGCCGGGGATCCTGCACGACACGGTCGCGGTGCTCGAAGCCGGCGGCGAGAGCGTCGTCGTGCCGCGCGAATGGGCATGCTGCGGCAGGACCCTCTACGACAGCGGGATGCTCACCGAGGCGCGCACGACCCTGCGGCGCCTTCTAGACGTCCTCACCCCCTACGTCGACGCCGGGCTCGCCGTCGTCGTCCCCGAGCCGAGCTGCCTCGCGGCCTTCCGTGACGAGCTGCCGAAGCTCCTCGCGGCCGACCCGCGGGCCCCGCGCCTTGCCGGAGCTGCACGCAGCCTCTCCGAGCACCTGCTCGCCTCCGGCGCTCTCGAGACCCTCGTGCGCTCGGCGCCCCCGTCGCCTCCAGTCGCGCAGACGGTGCTCGTCCAGCCCCACTGCCACGGTCGAGCGATCGGCACGCCGAAGGCAGACCGAGAGGTGCTCCAGCAGATGGGCTTCGACGCCCGGCTGCTCGATGCCGGTTGCTGCGGTCTGGCTGGTGCGTTCGGCTACAAGGCCGAGCACGACGAGATCTCGCGACAGATCGCAGAGCAGTGGTGGCTCCCACGCCTCGCGGCGCAGGCGGGGGACGCGCCCGTCGTCGTCGACGGCTTCAGCTGCGCTGTCCAGCTCGAGCACCTCGACGCCGTGCGCCACGCGAGCTCGACGACGCTTGCCGCTCTGCTCGCGTCTCGCCTCGCACGCCACGACGCAAGTCCGGCGGAGGTCTCCCGGTAGACTCGGAGCCATGCCATTCGCTCCCGCCTCTGGTGCCGCGTCTCGCCCGCGTGCACTCCTCCTGGAGAACATCCATGTCGGCGCCGAGCAGCTCCTCGGCGATGCCGGGTGGGATGTCGCTCGACTTCCCCACGCGCTCGACGACGCGGCCATCGCGGAGCATGCGAGCTCGGTCGAGCTGCTCGGCATCAGGTCGCAGTCCCAGCTCACCGCCGAGGTCCTCGGCCAGTTCCCCCGGCTCATCGCCGTCGGCGCCTTCTGCATCGGGACGAACCAGATCGACCTTGGTGCCGCGACGAAGCTCGGCGTCGCGGTGTTCAACGCACCGTTCTCCAACACCCGCAGCGTCGTCGAGCTCGCGATCGCGGAGATCATCGCCCTCACCCGCCGGCTCACCGACAAGAACGCCGCGATGCACGCAGGCATCTGGGACAAATCGGCGATCGGCAGCCACGAGGTACGCGGCCGCCGCCTCGGAATCGTCGGCTACGGCAACATAGGCACGCAGCTGTCGGTCGTCGCCGAGAGCCTCGGGATGTCCGTCTCTTTCTACGACTCCGCGGACCGCCTCGCGCTCGGCAACGCACAGCGCTGCACGACCCTCGAGGAGCTGCTCGAGTCCGTCGACGTCGTCAGCCTCCACGTCGACGGCCGGCCCGACAACCGCAACTTCTTCGGAGAAGCCGAGTTCGCCCGCATGCGGCCGGGCTCCCTGCTGCTCAACTTGAGCCGTGGCTTCGTCGTCGACCACGACGCGCTACGCAAGAGCATCGAGTCCGGGCATCTCGCCGGTGCGGCGATCGACGTCTTCCCGACGGAGCCGTCCGGCAAGGGCGAGCCTTTCGTCTCCGGGCTGCGGGGCGCGAGCAACGTGATCCTCACGCCACACGTCGGCGGGAGCACGGAGGAGGCCCAGGTCGACATCGGCCAGTTCGTCGCGCGCAAGCTCGTCGACTACTGCCGGGCGGGAACGACGTCGCTCTCGGTCAACTTCCCCCACGTCGAGCTCGCCCAGCGGGCCGGCAGCCACACCTTCGTCCACGTCCACCACAACACGCCGGGCGTGCTCGCGACGATCAACGGCATCTTCGCGGACAACGCGATCAACATCGAGGGCCAGGCTCTCGGCACCAGGGGCGACCTCGGCTACGTCATCACCGACATCGCGAGCGACTACGACGAGGCGATGCTCGAGCGCCTCGCGAAGCTGGACGCGACGATCCGCATCCGGCGCCTCTGAACCTCCGCGGCCACCCGGACCGTCGCGGGCAGCTGCTGTTCACCCCAGCCGTCACAACGGCACCCGCACTCTCCTGAGAACCGTGAGCACCACCCCTGACGACGCGGTCCCCCTGGCCCGGACGCGACGAGCCCCTGGCCAAAAAATGCTCTGACCAGGGGCTCTGCGGGTGGGCCGTACAGGACTTGAACCTGTGACCCCTTGCGTGTCATGCAAGTGCCCTGTTCGATGACGGAACCGCTCCCATATGAAGAATACCAGGTCAGAAGATCTCTTCTACCTGGTCTTTCGGCACCGATGGCCGCTGAGCAGGACTAATGTACGAATGGCCTGGTAAACAGCCTTAATATGGACCAGCCGTGCCGCGCGATGTTGCTGGATGTTGCTGGAAGTCGGCCGGGTGTTGCTTCCAGTTTTGCTTCCCAAACACCTGTTCGCTCCTGTCGCCGATTGCAGCAGGAGACGCGTGCGTGCGAGGTGCCACGCGCCGGTGATGCCGCCCGCGGTGCGCCCCCAGCACACCGACCGGCAGATCCTCGTCGAAGGGCACGAACCACACCGACGCGTCGATGCTGGACCGCTCAATCCATCGGTCCGGTGCGAACCGCCGGTCGAGTAGCCCGAAGATCGCCGGGCCGAGGAGGTAGGCGTCGAGCACGACGCGCATCGACATGAAGCTGCTTGCGACCTGCTCAGAGCTCAACTCGACGTTGATCCGCCTGCCGTTGCGCGAGACAGAGTTGGCTACGAGCTCTCGGGCGTCACAGGCCAGGAAGTCCTCGGCCAGGTCGGTAAAGATCTGGACGAACTGCCACTGCACCGGCGTCGAGAGCTCTCAGCCCTCATCGGCTCGCCAAGCTTCGAACAGTGCCTCGGCGCAACCTGCCACGTGCTCCACAAACGTGACGTCCACATCCCCGACCACCTCGACGGCCAGCATCCCGATTCAGAAGTCCTCGGTGGCAAAGCGGGCCAAGCGCTCCGTGATCTGGCCGTGGGCGAGCGACGCCGCGAGTGGCACCGCATAGACCCGCAGCTCCCGGCCGAGGCACGCAGCGCAGTGCTCGAGCATCGCCCGACACGCCGGCACCATGAGGTCCGGCGGGCCTCCGCCTATCTCGAGCACCTGGCGTCGGCGGATCTGGGCATCGCTAGAGGCCATGAGCATGAGGCCCCTCGCGTCACGGGACGCTCTCGGATCGAGTCCCCAGCCAGGTTTCTTCCATGACAGCCAAGACGACACCCATCGATGTCGGGGATCGCCAGCACACCGCCGACCCCACCCCCCTCGCGGTCAACGTCGAGCGAGCTGCGCAGCTCGTCGGCGTGAACCGCACCACGGTCCACCGGCTCGTCGTCTCGGGCGAGCTGACGAGCTTTAGGATCGGCCGGGCGCGGCGGATCCGGGTCGCGGACATCGAGGCATGGATGGAACGCCGCGTCCAGGCAGACAGCGTCGCCCTGCGCAAGAGCTCCTGAGCTCGCCTGGCTACGGCGCTGCGCCCGATGCGATGTTCCATCCGTGCAGCGGTCGGCCCGGATTCGAGATGCTGCCAGCCGAGCTTCGAGATCAAAGCGCGGCCAGCCCCTACTGCACACACAAGGTCTCGTGTGTGCAGTAGCCGTACGGAGTGGGCGGGCAGATCGATGTCGCTATCCGCCGTGGATCAGCACCTGTCCAGCATCGCGCCCCGTCCGTCGGCGCTGAGAGCGAGCGTCGCGACGGCTGAGCCCAGCCTCATCAGGTGCCATCACTCGCAGGCCCAGCCACACTG
>DAHXNN010000206.1 GCA_027365385.1 Acidimicrobiaceae bacterium
AGTCGCGCCTGAACACGACCGTCGAACTGCTCCGTCAGATGGTCTTCGGCGCCGACGAGGATCCCGAGCACCGTCTCGTCGAGCTTCGCAGGCGGCGCGCCGAGCTCGACGAGGAGATCGAGCGAGCCGAGCGCGGTGACATCGCCGCCCTCGACGCCGTGAGCCAACGCGACCGCTATCAGCAGTTCTCACGAACGGCACGAGAGCTGCTCTCGGACTTCCGCGAAGTTGCGGAGAACTTCCGTCGACTCGATCGCAGTCTCCGTGAGCAGATCGCCGGCTGGACCGGTTCCAAGGGCGCCCTGCTCGACGAGGCGCTCGGGAGTCGCAGCAGCATCGCCGAGTCCGATCAAGGCCGCAGCTTCCAGGCGTTCTACGACTTCCTCCTGTCCCATCAGAGACAGAGCGAGCTGACCGACCTGCTCGAGCGACTGGGTCAGATCGATCACCTCGCCCACCAGGACGAGCGTCTGGCCCGCGTCCACTTCGACTGGCTCGACGACACTGCCGTATCGGTCAACCTTCCGACCGAGCGGCCTCTATGCCGTCGGAGCCGCGCCACGCCGATCGACAGCACCTCGATCCGGGCCGGACGCGAGGACTTCGACTCCTCGCCATTGCTCAACCAGCGGTACGTGGACCGGGAGGAGCTTGCCCAGCGGGTGCGGGCTGCACTGAGCCGACGCGACCAGGTCGGTCTGCGTGAGGTCGTCGCCGGGTAACCACTGGCGCGAGACCTGGACGAGCTGATCGGCTACCTCGCCCTCCACTAGCCCGGACTGGCGATCGTCTTCGACGACCGTCTTCGATAAAGGGCGTCACGAACAGATCGCATGGATCGGCGACCACGACATGGAGCGTGTCGCCGACCTCCCGTCGGAGTCGTCGGCCTTGAGGATCACCTTCACGATATGTCCGATCGCCCGCTCGATGAGCACGACCAGCTCAGCCGTGGGCGTCGGCGATCGCCCTCCGGTCCCGGCGCGACCGGTCCTGCTCGGCCAGCATCAGCGGCCGGCCCGCCGCGTCGACCCGGGTCGCTCGCCGAGCGCCGGGGAGCAGCAGCGCGAGCAACCCGGCCATCTCGCGCTCCTCGGGCATCAGCACGCGGAGCACGCGGGCGGGATACCTGGGCTGGCATATACTGACGCCCGAGGAGAGGTGCGAGAGCGGCCGAATCGGGCTCACTGCTAATGAGTTGACCAGGGAAACCGGGTCCGAGGGTTCAAATCCCTCCCTCTCCGCTCCATTGTGCAGCGCAGGTCTCTTGCGCAGCGTGGCACTCCTGCCTTGCGCCGCCTGGGGCGACCTCGGCTAGGCGGGATCGTCGCCCGGCGCATCCGGTCGAGCCGAGGATCCGTCCGAGCCCCCGAGCGGGGAGCGCGTCGGGGGTGACGGCTTCGGCGAGACGCTCGGCCAGCTGGGTGGTCGCTCTGGTCGGGCGGGACTGTCCTGCGAGGGCTTGGGAGATGCCACCGGCCACCCGAGATCGGTCGTCCCGTCCTCGTCGGTACGGTCTCGACTCGGATCCCTCCCGGGTGCGCCTGCACCCCAACCTGGCGACACGGGAAAGCCCGGAGGCGCCCAGCCGGTGAACTGCGCCTTCGGATCGACAGCGGCGATCCCTGCTCGCGACGCGACCTGGACGGCGGTCGCCCCGTCGACGCGACGGCACCCGTCGAGGTAGACGAGCACCACGAGCACCACTGCGACCGGCATCACCAGCATGCTCACGAGAGAGGCCCCCAGCTGCTGGACGGCGACCTCGGCGGTGTGGGAGCGCGAGAGCAGGGCTCCGGCAGCGGCGGCGACCGGGAGCGAGCAGACCACCGTGCCGAGCTCGACAAGGAGCAGAGCTCCGAGCACGGTCATCCTCCGCCCACGGACGAGGGCGGAGGAGCGGCGAAGGGCTGGACCGGTGCAGGCACCCTCGATGACGACCACCGGCATCACCACGAAGAAGTTGAGGTAGATCACGATGCCGGGGAGCACGAACACAAGCAACCCGACAGCAGTCGACAGGCTCGCGACGACCCCGGTGACGACGACGACCGGCCATCGCGAGAGTGCGGCCCTGCACGACACGCGCCAGTCGGGCGCCGCCCCGACGACAGCACTCGTCGCCGCGTGCACGCCGACGGCCTGGGAGAGGAGCGAGCCGACGACCACGACGAGCAACGCTGCCATCGCCGTCACGCTTGCACCCGAGTTCGAGGGGCGCGCCGACGCCTGGGACCGCGCCATCTCGAGGACGACCCCACCGACGACCGTCGTCGGGACGAGCACCACGGCGACCGCGACAACCAAGGCTCGGTAGTGTGCCGCCGCGATCTTGAAGGCGGAGGCTGCGAGCTCGGTGGCCCGGGGCGCCGGGGCCAGGTCGTCACCGACTCGCGGAGCCCACACGCACGTCAACCTACCAGAAGCCGTGTCGTCGCCCCACGAGACGGGCCGCTAGGATGCTCCCCCGGTGCACGTGCAACGGTCCGCCTGCGGGCAGTCTGGTGGCGTCTCCTTGCGCTCGTAGCTCAATTGGACAGAGCATCTGACTACGGATCAGAAGGTTGGGGATTCGAGTTCCTCCGAGCGCACGCAACGCCCCTGGTCACAGGCCTGTAGGAAGGAAGCCCAGACTCAGGCAGATCGGATTTGCAACGACTGGTAACAGTGTCTCCGTCGAGAGCGACGCGGCCACAAGAGTCAGATGCCGTACGCGATGCGGCCGCTTCGACGTGGTAGCGAGAGCCGTCTCGGGAGGCGGTCGCCGCGGAGCGGGCCCTGCCGCCATCGCCGGGTCGTTCACCTGGTCGCCGAGCGGGACGGCCGAGCAGAGCGGTTTCACGTCGTGTGATCCGCACCGGACTTGCTGCACCTCGGGGAAGATCCTCGGCCGGCGCAGGCGCATGGTCTGGCGCACCTTGCTCGACAACGAGTTGCGAGCCGGCTCGGCGCTTCGCGACTCGTCAGGAACCGGGTCGGGCGGTGTCGCTATGGGAGGCTGCACCGGCGCTGGAACAGCGGCCCGGCGAGGTCGAGCAACATCACCCGCGGGGCGATTCCGAGCGGCCGGTCGGGGTGCACCGCACGCGAGATGACCGCCCTTCGGTGTGACGATCTGTTCTCAGCCGCTCGCGAACAATTTCCGGAACACGTGGGCCATGCTCCCGCTGACCTGTCGGACATGTGCGCGACGGAGCACCGACACGAGGCCCCGGAGCTCCTCCGAAGGGGCGCGTTCTCGTCCCGCCGGCGAGGCGCAAGGCCGGACAGCCTGGGAGGATGATCTCGGGTCGGAGCCTTTCTTGGCGCGACCGGTCGGCCAGCGCGGAGTCCAATCAAGCGCCCTGCCGAGCCCCCGCAGGCCAACGCCCGCCCGGCACAGTCCTCACGGTCGTCCATCGGTATCGTTCCAACCGTGGTCTGCCGTCGCGCGGTGCTCAGTTTCGGAATCGGCGGAACAGCTGTCCTTCTCGCGGGAGTGTCGGCCGACCTCGTCATCGGTCGCTCGAGTGAGACGGTGCTGCCGCATTTCCCGCACGCTCGGCCGGGGCCGCGCGTGAGCGGCTCGTTCTACTCACGGGCACGCCGCCAGACCGTCGGCTGG
The DNA here is from genome assembly GCA_027365385.1 of Acidimicrobiaceae bacterium. Lineage (GTDB taxonomy): Bacteria > Actinomycetota > Acidimicrobiia > Acidimicrobiales > Bog-793 > JAJZCK01. Next base: position 3,605 of record DAHXNN010000206.1, read on the forward strand.
ACGATCTCGTATCCGCCCGGACACGCTTCCGGCGACGCGCCGCCGGTCTGCGTCGTGCTGCACGGCTACGACAGCGATCATCGCTACGCGTTCACCACGCTCGATCTCCAGACAGCACAGGCTCAGTTGGTGAACGGCAAGCCCCTTGCGCCGGTCGTGCTGGCGTCGATCGACGGCGGCGACACCTACTGGCATCGGCGTCGCGACGGTGACGATCCGATCGCGATGATCCTCGACGAGTACCTCCCGTTGCTCGCTGATCGCCATCTCGAGACGCACAAGATCGCGGTCCTCGGATGGTCGATGGGCGGCTACGGCTCACTGCTGCTCGCCGAGCTCTCGGGGATCGTGACGACGGTTGTTGCGGAACGCCCCGCCATCTGGCCCTCCTACGAGGTAGCGCAGAGCGTCAACTCGACTGCCTTCGACTCGGCAGCAGAATGGCAGCGCTGCAGCGTGATGGCCCGCTCGGCGGCCCTGCAGCGTTCGGCCGTCCGCGTCGACTGCGGCCTCTCGGACCCGTTCCTGCCGGCGTCGCAGGCCCTGGAGAAGGTCCTGCACCGCCCGAGCTCGGTCAACCTCTCACCGGGGGGCCACGACGCCACCTTCTGGGCCGGGCGAGGGCCCGCGCAGCTCCGCTTCATCGCGAGTCACCTGGCCTGACCGGGCCCCGCGCCGTGCTCGAGCGGGAATACGTCTGTCGATCCGGCGCCGAAGGTTCACGTCGGCGGCCCACACGGCGCCAATCCAGGAGAAACAGTCGAAACCGCCCTGGGCTCGACGGAGAGGAGCCCTGGGCCCGAACGTCGATGTCGGCACGCCGAAATCGCTGCGCCCGTTCCCAGGAGATCAGGTCCTCGCCGCAACCGTCGAGCTGTGGGTCGCCGAGCTGCCGGGAGGGTCAACGAGGTCAACGGCGCCTGCGATGGATGGTGCGGCTGACCTCGCGACCGTCACGACCTGACGCTGACAACCCGGCACCGCTCGAGGCGCAGGAGCGGCCGCCGCAATGCGCGACTGCTCGCCACTGTACGACCTCCAGTGTTGTCCCACTGGAACCCCCACGACGAGGGCGGGCCTTGATCGTCTCGGCGCTCGATGCGCGGGCCATGTCCTTCTCCAAGTAGCCGACGCCCAGACCCGCTCCTCACTGGCCCGCCACGCGAGAGCGTCGGAGCGCTCCTTCATGGCATCACGTACCGGTGCGGTGGCGCAGATCACGGCTCTTTCAAATTGACCTGCCCTCATCCCGATTCGAGAAGGATCCGGGCACTTCGG
>DAHXNN010000008.1 GCA_027365385.1 Acidimicrobiaceae bacterium
TCGGCGCACCGGTCCTCGTCGAGGACGAGCAGTACCGGAGCTACGAGGGCGTGCTTAGCTACCCGGGCATGGTGACTGCGAAGGTGCGTGTCGAGATCGACCTCAACCCGTACACGTCGAGCTATGGCGAGATCGGGCTACGCCCTGCGAGGCGTGTGCCGAGGCTGTTCGTCAGCGCCGAGCGCTATTTCGACGGTGCGTGGTCCGTCCTCGAGGAGCTCGCCCGCGCGATGGTGCAGAGCCGGAGCAGCGCAGGCCGCGCGGCCTGATCGAGCGGCTACCCGGAGACCTTGCGGGCCCGGAGCGGGAGCACCTGTACCGGCTCGAGCGCCTCGGCGATGCGCCGGCGTGCGAGCTCGACGTACTCGGTCTCCGTGTCGTAGCCGACGTAGTGCCGCTCCGCGCCGACCGCGGCGACCGCGGTCGATCCCGCTCCCATGAACGGGTCGAGCACGACGTCGCCGCGGAAGGTGTAGAGCTCGATGAGCCGGCGGGGCAGCTCGACGGGAAACGGGGCGGGGTGGCCGACCCGCTTCGCGAACTCTGGCCGGATCTCCCAGGTATCGAGCGTCCAGGCCATGAAGTCTTCACGGCCGATCGTCGACTCCCAAGGCAAGCCCATCTCCTGGCGCTTCTTCCAGTGCAGCGCGCGGTCGAAGCGACCCTTGCTCGCGACGAGGACGCGCTCGGTGAGGTCGCGTAGTGACGGGTTCGACGCCGACATCCACGAGCCCCACGCGCAGTTCCCCGCCGAGCCGGCGGCCTTGATCCACACGATCTCGCCGCGCGGGAGGAAGCCGAGGTCCTCGAGGACCGTCCAGACGTCCTTCGCGAGCGAGCGGTAGGGCTTTCGCCCGAGGTTCGCGACGTTGACGCAGATCCTCCCGCCCGGCTCGAGGACCCGCGAGCACTCGGCGAAGACCCCGTGGAGCATCTCGAGGTACTCGAGGTACGAGCCGGGGACGTGCCCTTCGCCCATCGCTTCCTCGTAGGCCTTCGCGGAGAAGTAGGGCGGCGACGTGGTGACGAGGGCGACGCTCTTGTCCTCGACGACGGCCATGTCTCGGCTGTCACCGCAGACGATGCTGTCGGCGGCCGAGCAGGCTCGCACCTCGTCGTCGGTGGAGAGCGTCGGCGCCTCGAAGCGGGCGTAGAACTTCGACGCGTCGTGGCTCTCCCGCTTGCCGACACCGAAGCTCGACGTCTCGGTCTGCCGCCGTACCGACCCTGTGCTCCCGCTGCGCGCCATGCGACCCCTTCCCGGATGCCGAACGACACGAGTGTAGTTACCCGGCCGTGCGCCTGCTCGTGAGCGGCGGAGTGAACGCGATGCTGCCGGCGACGGTGTCGGGGACGATCTCGACCCACGTGCGACCCGGGGCGAGGCCGACCGTCTGGCCAGCCGCGTCGGTGAAGCTCGTGGGATCCGAGAGTGTCGCCCTGTGCCACGTCACCGCGACGGCCTTGCCCCCACGAAGCACGTAGCCCGGCCCGCTCCCGACCGTCTGGCTCTCGATGTCACCCGACCCGCCCGGGCTCTCGATGTACGGCCCGATCGCGTAATGGACGATCTCGACGACGACGTTCGTCGCGGTGACCGGCTTGCCGGTAAGCGCGTCGACGTCCGGCACGCCGCTATAGGTGTGAAGCCATGCGCCGGCCCCGGGGTCCCACGTCCACAGCACGTCGGTGGCGTAGGAGAAGTCGATGCCAAGCGACGCGACGCGCCTGGCCACTGCTGGGAGCGAGCTCGTGAAGGCGAAGACACGGGGCGGGGGCCCGGTCACCCCCTTGAACAGCCCGTAGAGGGCTCCGGTGCTCGTGTACAGGTTGTCCGGTGCGACCCTGCTCGCGATGCGATGCGCGGCGGCCTGGGCGCCCTCGAGGAGGTCCGCCGGGTGCAGCCAGCCGAGCGCCGTGACGGTGTCGACGTCGGGGTTGATCCCGCCCGCGAAGGCGAGGATCGGGTGGCCGTAGGCGGCCATGACGTGCCAGTCCACCCAGCGCAGCGAGCGGGTCGGACCGATGCTCGCGGCGTTCCCGCACTGGTAGACGGCGATGTAGCGCATGACGAAGCCCTCGGCGGGGGTGTCGTACACGACGTCGGCTTCGTTCAGCCCACTCTGGGGGCGCGCACCCTCGGGCTCGTTGCCGATCTTGACCGCGAGCGCGGGCCGGTCCGGCACCACGCCCCCCGGAGCGGGCAGGTCGGTGAGCGGGCAGCGCGCGACGGCGGCTGTCGGAGCGGCGGCGGTCGTCGTGGTCGGCCTGACCGGGGTAGCTGCCCGGCGCGCCTTGCCGGTCCCGGCCGCGGCGAGACCCCCGAGCGTGCCACCTGCGACGGCGAGAGCGCATCCTGCCGTGAGGAGGACCCGGCGTCGCCAGCGGGACCCCGAGCGCCGGCTGTGGAGGCGCCGGGCTGCCATCGGGACAGGGTAGCCAGCGCGACGACGGCCCGGCTCAGGTGGGCCCAGCTCACGTGGGCTCGGCTCTCGTCAGGCTGGACCGTGCCGGCCGCGCAGCCGGTCGAGCTCCCGCCGGTCCCGCTTGGTCGGCCGACCTGTGGTCGGGTCACGGGCAAAGACCGGCTGGTCGAGCTCGCGCGGAGGTGGGGGAGGGCTGTGGTCGACGAGGCAC